>CAZWXS010000014.1:0-53178 GCA_964638005.1 uncultured Lachnospiraceae bacterium | reverse complement strand
CTGACAATATCCATGAAGATACAGTCAGATACCTAAAGTCCCCTGCATAGGCAAATAACCTCTGCATTGTGCTTTGTTTTTTATTAGACATTTATATCTCTCCTTTCATAAAACCAAATTTGCAATATGATACACAATACATGAAAGAATCAATGCACTTCCGGTAAAGAACAGTGCCAACCGCACGGTCCATTTAAGCGAATGCGTTTCTCGGTAAGTTGTAGATAATGCCATTACACATGGTACATTGAACGAAACTGCAAACATGAATGCCAGTGCTTCTGCCTTTGAAATCATTGCCGGCATCACCGTCATCAGTGTGGCTGTGTTCATTTGCGAAGCAGTCTTGACTTCGATTGTTCCTGATAACAGGCTTCCCGCATTGGTAAATACCGCGTTCAGCACACCAAGAACCGCCTCCTTGGCAAATGCAGAGGCAACAAAAGCCATAAACGTCTGCCAGCCCATTCCAAAGAATCTGGTTACAGGTTCAATCACTGTCCCTACCCGATACAAAATACTTTCTTCTATATTCCCTGATCTGGAATAGGAAAGCAAAAAGAAAACAATAGAAATCAAAAACACCACCCGAAGTGCCCTCAGAAAAATGTCTACCGAACGCGTCCATGATACATAAATGATGTTCTTAAAATGCGGTTTATGATAAGGTGGAAGTTCCATCAGCATACCGGAACGTTCTTTTTGAGGTACAAGTTGCTTACCAAATACCTTTGATATCACAATAAACATCAAAAACATATAGACCAAAATCCCAAGCATCACAAATATCATTCCACTTCCAAAGAACATGGTTGCAATCAGCGGAATCACAGACCAGATGGCTGCACATGGAACCGCCCAGGTCAGAGCAATGGTGAGTACTCTCTGTCCATAATGATCAATGACTCTGGAACCTGTTGCTCCACCTATCGTACAGCCAAGGCCCATCAGCATTGAGCAGATACTCTTTCCCTGTACGCCGAGCTTAGACATGGATTGATCAAACATAAACGCAATTCGGGCTATGTACCCCACATCTTCCAACAAAGAAAATGCCAGTGTCACACCAAATACAAATCCTGCCATTGCCAGTGAAAAATATAAAACATTCGGAATTAAAACACTGACGATCTGTACCAAGATATCTGCCGTTCCAATTGATGTCAGCAAATTGACTAAGGGCTGTTTCAATAAATCTGGAATCATCGCGGCAATTCCCATGATTGGTGCCGCAATACACATGGCAATTGCGAAAGTGAGGAATAACATTCCTATCGCAAGCAGTTTGCCTGATATTTTTCCTGTCGCAATGCGGTCAAACTTTGATAGTGTAAATTCTTTCTTCGGAGCAGTCACAATACCCTCCAGTATTTCTTCAATCCAACTATACTCCGCTCCCCGCTCCGGTTTTTCACATGTAATCTGATGTGGTGTCGCAAGTTCCCGTAAAAGTGTTCTTTTTAATTCCGAATACCTCTTATGTTCGGTTGCTACAAACGGAATTACCGAGATTCCAAGTCTGTCGGAAAGAGCCTTTGTATTGATTTCTTTCCCTTGCTTTTCTGCTACATCCATCATATTTAAAATCAATATTGCCGGTACTTCTAAATGTGAATAATCTGCCAGCATATATAAGCTCCTGGAAAGCTGTGAACTGTCCACAAGTATCACAACCAAGTCTGCATTTCCATTTTTGATGTAATCTCTCGTAATAATCTCTTCCTCAGAATTTGCCATCAGGCTGTAACTGCCTGGAAGATCTGTGATTTGTATGACTTCATTTTCCGCTTTAAAACTTCCTTCGCATTTCTCAACCGTTTTTCCCGGCCAATTCCCGACATGCTGTCTCCCTCCGGTCAGTGCATTAAATAATGTGGATTTTCCTGAATTCGGCTGACCAAGTAATGCAATCTTATACATAGCTCTCCACCTCGATTTCTTCAGAATCCTTCTGATTTACAGCAATCAGCGTATCCCTCGCATAAATCAATAAGGGCATCTTCTTTTGATTTCTGACCACTTCTATTTTTGTACCTACTGCCAGTCCCATGGAAATGGCTCTGTCCGCAAAATGTTCTCTGCCTCCTGCATTTTTCAGGATACACTTTGTTCCTTCCTTCATTTCAATCAGTTTCATGCTCCATTCCTCTCTCCGTATATTCATATTATTTACACTTGATATCGTAAGTGAGTTAAAGGATGTATTATAGAACCATTTAACATTTTTTAATCCAAACAGCATTGTAGTTTGTCAAAACTAACTCATTGTGATATAGTATGGTTATGGAAAATTATAAGATTACAAACACCCCAAACAGCACAGTGATTACATACGGAAAAGAGACAAAACTGAGTCTGTTTGAAATATGTCCCGGTGTCATGCTTTCCTTTAATGAGGTACACTCCAAATATCTTCCTACAATGGATTCTTTTTTAAACGAATGTCTTTTGACTATCAACTATTCTCTATCCGGCATTTGCGAAGCCTTTTCCGTCAACCATCACTATATTTATGTAAAAGGTGGAGATTTGGTCATAAGCAATGAATCTGCGTCACAATCCTTTCATTATCCTGTCGGACATTATACCGGAATCGAACTCTATCTCTTTGAAGATGCCTATACCAAGGGAATTTCTACTTTAGAACAATATGATATTGATATTCAGACAATCATAGAGAACTATCTGAATCACGGCTCCACATTTGTGACAGATTCGATTGATTCCTTACGCATTCCACTTGATTTTCTAATGAATCTATACAAGTCAGGCACACCCGATATTTCTCTGCTTCGGCTGAACGCTCTGCTGATCTTACGACTCCTCACTTCAGGATTACCGACTCTGTATCCCAAGTCCATTCGGGCTCTGACCCCCGGACAGATGAAAAATGCCAAGGATGCCGAAGCAATCCTGACCAAAGATTTGTCCTATAGAATACCGATTCGGGAAATTTCAGATTCCATGGGAATCAGCGAAACCAGTCTGAAGAACTATTTCTACGCTGTTTTCGGGAAAACTGTCTCAATCTATCTGCTGGAACTCCGTATAGAAAAAGCAAAAGAGCTTCTAAAAGACCAGAAGCTCAGTATACTTGAAATTGCTCATTCAGTTGGCTATGAAAATCAAAGTAAGTTCACTCATATGTTTCACAAAAATGTTGGGATAACGCCTCGGGACTATCGGAAACAGCTTCTTTTCTACTATACCTAAAATCACAATATGGTGCTCCTTCTGCAATTGTCATGGTACGCTCCAGCTTCATACCCATGATGTCTGCCAACACAAAATCAAAACGGCATAGATACTGCGCAAGTTCAAAACAATTCTCATCCGCACAAAGTTTGCAAATACCACACTGATGATAATCATAACCCAAGTCATATGTATCTGTTTGATCTAAAATGTCAACAATCCAGTCATTCTCATATTGATTCAAATGTGATTCTTCTGACCACTTCTTCCTGCCCGGGAGTTTTTGAGGATCTAAATAGGAATCTGCTGTTCCAAGTGCCTTATGAAACAGCTGATTTGCATACAAGCCATCTTTAAATATCTCATAGCATTCTTCTGCTGGCATATTCATAACTCGCTGTAATGCTATAAAATATGCACCCATGCAATAAGAACACATAAGTTTTGATGGACCGATATCTTTCGCACGTCCAATAATCCGGTTATATTCTGTTTGAATACATTTATACTTTTTGTTGATCCCAAACCTTTTTTGAAGTTCCTTTCGGCAAGAGGTATGGTAGAACCATCCAAATAGTTTTGTATTAAAATTAGGCTTCATTCTTCCACTCATAAGCCCATTGGTAAACCCGCTGGTGCTTCACTTCCTTGTTGTTAGTTTATGCTAACCATATTATAGCATAAGATTCAAATAATGCAATAATGCTCTAATTAATTTTGGCATCCGAATTTATCGGATGCCTTTGAAAGTATAGCCTGCGGCTTCAATTGCTGCTTTGTACTCTGATTCCGGTACATCGCGTTCTTCTGTGACAACTGCGGTACCTGCTTTGTGATCTACCACTGCAGATACACCTTCCATTGCGTTCAGTGCATTTGTCACGTGTGCCTGACAATGCTCGCACATCATACCTTCGATCAATAATGTTTTCATGTTTTTTCCCTCCTGAATAGAATTTGATTTTATTTCTGCATTCTTATGAACTTTAAAAAGGTTCAATCGAAGTGCATTGGTTACAACACAAAAGCTGGAAAGGCTCATCGCTGCGGCACCAAACATAGGATTGAGCTGCCAGCCAAAGACAGGAATCCATACGCCTGCAGCAAGCGGTATTCCAATCACATTATAAATAAATGCCCAAAACAGATTTTCATGTATATTCTTCACAACTGCTTTGCTTAGACGGATTGCAGCAGGTACATCAGATAAATTGCTCTTCATCAGAACCACATCTGCGGCGTCTATCGCCACGTCTGTTCCTGCTCCAATAGCAAATCCCACATCTGCTCTGGTCAGTGCCGGAGCATCGTTGATCCCATCGCCCACCATGATGACCCTCTTCGGATTTGTGCTGTCTGTTGCCTGAAGTCTTCGAACATGACTTTCCTTGTCCTGTGGAAGTACATTTGCAATCACTTCGTCAATTCCTGCTGTTTTTGCAATCGCACGAGCCGTGCGTTCATTGTCTCCAGTGAGCATTACAACTATTTTTCCCATCGCCTTTAGTTCATGGATGGCTTCCTTACTCTCCGGTTTCGGCACATCTGCCACTGCAATGATTCCTAAAAGTGCTCCGTCTTTTGCAAAATACAAAGGTGTCTTTCCTTCGTCGGCAAGACGGATTGCTTCACGCTGAAATTCTTCTATATCCTGCTCCTTCGTAAGTAATGAACTAATATAAGTTTGATTACCGCCTGCAATGGAATGCCCCTCATAGGTTCCGGTCAGTCCATTTCCCGGAAGTGCTTGGAAATCGGACACTTCAACAACTTCAAATTTCTCTTGCTGCCCATATTCTACAATGGCATGGGCAAGCGGATGTTCGCTCTTTGCTTCCAAGGCATAGGCTGCCTGAAGAAGCTGCTTGCGGTCTGAAGTAATCACATCCGTTACTTTCGGCTTTCCGGTCGTAATGGTTCCTGTCTTATCCAGTACAATAATATCTGCTTTCCCTGTGATTTCAAGAGAAGAAGCTGTCTTATATAAGATTCCGTTCTTGGCACCCATGCCGTTACCTACCATGATTGCCACCGGTGTTGCAAGTCCCAGTGCACATGGACAACTGATTACAAGAACCGAGATTCCTCTTGCAAGAGCAAACCCAATGGTCTGCCCTATGAAAAGCCACGCCAAAATGGTAATGACTGCAATGGCAATGACCACCGGAACAAACACTCCGGAAACCTGATCTGCGATTTTGGCAATGGGAGCCTTAGTGGCTGCCGCATCACTGACCATCTGAATGATCTGGGACAGGGTCATGTCTTCCCCAACCCGGGTTGCCTCACATTTTAAAAATCCTACACGATTGATCGTAGCCGCAGACACTGGATCATTTACCCCTTTATCCACCGGAATACTCTCTCCTGTCAGGGCAGACTCATCCACCGCACTATTTCCTTCTAAGATCACGCCATCCACCGGAATACTCTCCCCTGGACGAACCACAAAATAGTCCCCAACACGAACCTGACTTACCGGAACCGTCACCTCCACGCCATCCCGAATAAGCGTTGCCTGCTTCGGTGCAAGATTCATAAGACTTTTTAGCGCATCTGTTGTTTTTCCCTTAGAATAGGATTCCAACATCTTACCAACTGTAATCAGCGTCAGAATCATGGCCGCCGATTCAAAATAAAATTCATGCATCAGTTCCATGACCCGAACATCATTTCCAATCAGAACTGCGTCTGTCATGGCAAAAAGCGCATAGGTGCTGTAACCAAAGGCTGCCGTTGCGCCTAGTGCCACCAAAGTATCCATATTGGGACTTCTATGAAACAGTGTTGAAAATCCATTGATGAAGAAATGCTGATTAATGACCATAATGATGATGGTAAAAAGCATCTGAATGAGTCCCATCGCCACATGATTTCCGTTTAGAATCTCCGGTAATGGCCAGTTCCACATCATATGTCCCATAGAAAGATACATCAGGGGAATCAGAAAAATCAGGGATGCGATGAGACGTTTTTTGATTTTAGGAGTCTCACGATCTTTGAGAGAATCTGCGTTGTGCCAGTTCTCATCCGACTCAGTGACTGTCCCGGAATCATGTTTTTTACTTGTATTCTTTGGCATCGCACCATATCCTGCTTTCTCCACAGCAACTATAATATCCGCTGGGTCTGCAGATCCTTCCACCCCCATGGAATTAGTCAACAAGCTGACAGATACGCTTTCCACACCTTCTACTGCCTTGACTGCCTTTTCCACATGAGCACTGCAGGCAGAACAGGTCATGCCGGTTACATTATATTGTGTCATACAATTCCTTTCTGCTACTTCATCAACTTTTGCATGGTATTCACAAGTTCATCTACGGTCTCATCCTTGCCCGCATGAAGATCATCTACTACGCATGTCCGAATATGATTTGCCAGAAGAATCTTGTTAAAGCTATTGAGTGCTGCTGTAATGGCTGATACCTGCGTAAGAATGTCAGTACAATAGGCATCATTCTCAACCATCCCTTTGACTCCCCGAACCTGTCCCTCAATGCGACTAAGTCGATTCATCAGATCCTTGTATTCCTTGTCATCACGTTCCTTGGTCTTACCTGTGTGACAGCAGGACTTTTCTATATTCTGTGTATTTTCATCTGGTATCATACATCTACCTCGCTTCATTTATTCTGTTATCCCTACTGGATTACAAGGATATTGTATACCCACATGGGGTATATGTCAACTTCATATACAACCTTTCATACCTTAGATAACATGGTAGAAGAAAATGTACAAAAAACGTGTAGCAGGACAACTGGTTTTATGCAGTCCTGCTACACGCTGTAAATGTATTCTACCTCTTTTTTTTAGGATTTGTCAAAGGATTTTCTCACATTTGGTCTGTTGCGGCATGGTTACCATTCCCACTCCTGCATCAGCCTCTTGATCTTACTTTCATGCTGCTCACCCTTCTTCTTGTAATATTCATTGACCGAAGCCAATGCAATCAAAATCACACCTACAGCCAGCAGATAAATCCACCATGCCAGACTCAGCCAAAAGTCTTTTGAAATGTAGATAATCAAGGTCACCAGCGTAATACCTGCTAACAGAAACCAACGCTTGCTCTTCACCCAGAAGGATACGACCAATATCACCAGCGCTGCCACGCCAAGAATCAATACATCGCTCAACACCTTACCTGATATTGCATCAATTCCCTGCCAGATCATACATACTGCAACCGTTGCACAGAACACCCAAGACATCGCTTTCTCATATGCCCTCCAAATGCCTTTGTACAGCCCCAATGAAAATAGTATCAACGGCAGCATCTTCCATTCCGAACGAATCATCAACGGTACGAGGAAGAACGGCTGTGTCCACCATGCAATACAAATGACAAATGCAGCTGCCGTCAGAATCGGTCTGTCCATCTTCTCATTGATCCTGCGATAGAAGAACAGCAGATACAGCGCCAGCATGATCAATCCGCAGAAATGCCATACACTGTCACCATCCTGTGTCAAGAGGAACATAGTCGGAACAATATTAAAAATTGTATACCAGTCGATCAGAGCGATTTTTTCCTCTATACACACAATTTTCTTTCCATGATGCAGCAGATAACTAAACAGAAGCATACTAAGGTAGAGTAATATCCAGGCAATCATTTTGATATTCGTATCGAATTCGAGTAGATTCATCCATTTTGCATATACAGCAAATAGGACACCGACCGGAACGACTCCCGCCCATAGTTTGCGGCAGCGATACATCGTCCATAAGCATATTGCAACGCCAATCACAAGCATGAGACAATTCAGATGTCTCAATAATTGCCTCAGCAGAAACTGGTCTATTGAAATCCAAGTCAATGCCGACACATCTATTCTCTCTGCCATTCCCAGCCCGCATACCAGCAGCACCAAGGACAATAGGGAATATCTCTGACTTTTACTGATCAACGCCCATGCTGCAATCACCAACATACCGCACATAAAAATGAAAATATCTACTGCACCATAATTCAGTGCCACCGCAATCTGCTGCCACAAAAAACATACTGCAACAGATGCAAACCACACCCAGGATACTATTTTTTCCTGCCCGCGCCATATCACCTTATAAAGAACAAACACTGCCAGTAAAAACGGAATCATATTGATCTCCGCTGCAAAGTCCCCTGGTAAATCAAGAAATGGCTGCGCCCACCATGCAACACACAAAAGCATGACTGCAATCGAATAAATGGACTTCTCCGCGCTCTTTCCAATTCGCTTCAAGAAATTAAGCACATATAGAATCAGCAAAAATACACCGATGAATCTCCATAACTCATCCGCAAAAAACAGTCGCAGCGGAACATATACTGCACTGATGCTCACCCAGTCAAACCTCCACAGCGCATTCTCCTGCCTGCGCTCGGTATCTAACGCCCTCGGATAGAGCCATCTGCCTATCACCAGCAAAACCAGAAAAACAACCGCAAGAATACTCGTCTGTGCGTGATATTGCAGCCCTGTATCAGACAGCAGACGTAAGACCGTTGCAAAGAAAACGATCATCGAAACGAACCCTGCCGCAGTATTCCCCTGCCGGTACAATGCCCATTGACACAATATCGTCGCAATGAGTATGACATATCCGATCCAAGAGACTACGATAAATGCATCACACCATTCCAAAGTCGTCAAAACAGCAAACACATGCAGCAGTGTCACCAATGTGAGTCCCGTCTCTCGCTTCAATATACCTGTTTTCTTCTGTACAAACGGAATCATATAAGCCACAAGCAAAATCGCAACAAGTCCCATCGGTATACAAAGACGGGCTTCTGTTCTCCACTCAGGCAGAACTTCATATAGGGTCGCACATATGGCACACGAAGCAATTGTTCCGAGAACATAAAGCCATATACGTGCAAGAACTAAGCCCTCCCGGTTCACTGCAGGCTGATCCATCTTCGCAGACTGCTCCGGTTCTACAGACTGCCCTGCCTTATGGAAAGTCTGTATCTTTTCATAGAGCGCGGTCATGGCATAGAGCGTCAGCAGCCAGAGATAAACCGATACATATCCGTCGCCGGCCTCCGTGTAGTTGAAAAATGCCATAAACACTCCGCATATCCACAACATTATAGAAAGCGGCAGGACAAACCTCCTGCTGATACTTTCCCTCTTCGCAACCAGCATGATCAATATCGTAAATAACATCATGAACAAATAGTAGATCATAAAGACACCAGTCTCTGATAAAGGCTCAATCGCAAGCACAAAACAAACCAAGACACAGACCGTACTCCATGGAAACAGAAACTTCGCTGTTTTCGAAAGCCAGTTTTCCTTCTTCTCACAGCCCAAAATCCATAGCATCATCATGCATAGAATCGATATCGTCACCCGTACCCACGGATAAGATGCCCAGATTGCAACATTTAGACATAATACAATGAACAGGATATCGGAGACCTTACTTCGAAACAGCAATTTGCCTTGATAACGCAAAAATCTGTAGCATAGGAAAAGCCCAAACAAACCAATGCCACCAAGTATCATCGAAACCTCTTCCACAAGCGGTACTGTATATGCAAGCCCAATCACAATCTGACCCGCAATAAAGGGATGGATCCACAGCATCCACTTTTGCTCACATTTTAGGATCATATAAGACATCGCAGCCAATATGAATGCCAAACTCAAAATCCACAGATAATCATCTGCAAACATACCTTCTACGAAATAAACGATAAGCAGCACAACAGAAACTGCATAATATGTCATATACGCATATTTGGAAAAGACAGCCAGAAATAAATGCTCCTCTTTCCGAATCCGGTCGGATATCAATATCACAACCAGACAATAAAGCGCCAAGATCAGCCCTCTCATCTCCAAACGGGGCGTAATCAACCACACAAATGATACCACTGCGGCCGTTCCTGACAGATAGGTCAGCCATATGTATAGTTTCGAGCGGTATATTCCGGTACCAAATGCACAGGCCGCCGTCAAGCACAGAAAGGCAAACAACGCCAGCAGATATTTCCCGTCCCCGTGTACGGATAAATACTCCCCTAATAATTCAAAATATCCAATTCCAAGAAATGCAAGCGGAATGAATAAACTCCCCAATGAGTAAAATGTCAGCCCCGTCTGCTGCAGATGCAGCTTCTTCCGTGCAAATACAGATGCCGCAAAAAACAGGACAATCAAAAGTGCAATGATAGCTGCCTTTACGATATTAGGAAGTATCTTCCAAGTTGTCGTTGCGAAAATCAGCCCTGCCACAACAATGAAAATCACACCTATGATAAATACAATATTCATCGTATTGATCTTCTTACGCGGCTTAGGCACCGGACGTACATATGCAGACTGCTGTGCAGTGGCAGCGTATACGGGCTGCTGCACCGGCTGTGACTGTGGTGCTGTATATACCGGCTGCGCCTGCTGTGGCTGCGGTACTGTCTGTGCTGACTGTATCGGCTGCGCCTGCTGTGGCTGCGGTACTGTCTGTGCCGCCTGCATCGGTCGCGGCTGTTGTGACTGCGATCCCATCTGTACCGGTGGCGCCTGCCGCACGGTTCCCGTAATCTGCCGTCCCTCAAGCTCCTTTATTTTCTTCTTCAACGCGCTGTTCTGTGATCCGAACACAATTAAAAGCGGTATCAGAGCAAGTGGGCTGATAACCCATAATATTGCCAATCCTATCAATGATCCCATATTCACTGTTTCCTCTCATGACATAATATTCAAGTTCTATATTCTATCCTAAAACACCTTAAATGCCGCATTTTCCTGACATTTAAGGTGTTCACCTCATCTTGAGCATAAAAGATCTGCACTTTTTGCTACTTCTGCAATGCCGCAAGCTGTGCCCGCAAAGCCTCCAACTCTCTGTCTTTCTCTTCGATTGCTTTCTCTTTTTCCTCTATGACTTTCCCTTTTTCTTCAATCTCTTGATTTTTCTTTTCTATGGTCTTGTCTTTCTCTTCTAATACCTTTTCCTTTTCTTCAAGTTCCATTTCCAGCTTATCCGTTGGGAGTTCTAGTGCTCCCGGAAGTATAAATCTCACTGATTCTGCACCTCCAAGCTCTTCATAGTGGGAATATATATGATGATACAACTGCTCTGTCAACACACACAGCTGCATACTGTCATCATCACTGATATTACCACATTGTCGATTGGCTTCTATGCTATTCAGTATATCATTATTGACCAATTCCTTCAACCGCCTAAAATTCTCTTTCGTCGGTTCTTTCCTAATTAGTCCCTGCAGTTTCAGCAGATGGAAAGGTATCAGTACAATCATTTTCTTACGATTCAATTCTCTCACATCATGCTTTGCATATATGTAATTCTCCACCTTATATTCAAATCTGCCTTGTTTCCCGAAATCAATGAAAATACTACTGGTTTCAGGAATATCATGATCTCCTTTAAGATAGATCACCACAGGTTCCGGAAACTTAAGAACTGTATCGTCTGTCGCTGTCTCCATCGCATGGTAAAATCCATACTCGAACACACGCACTATAATATGCTCATGATAATCTGTCTGTGCTTCAAGATGATAATGATAAATCCCTCCGATTACAATCAGTACATCTGCAAATCTCCCCTTCAGCATAACCGTCGTAAATTCCGAACGCGGCAGCTCCACCGTACTGTCTAATGGATGATTCGTACCAAACAGCCCATTGATCAGATTGATGATTGCAAGATTCGATAATGACATGATGCGCTTAAATACTTTGTCATAAATCTGATGTACCTCCTTCTGTTCACACCCCGACTCCTGCTGCGTTTGATCTTCGACTGTCTCATTTGTGCTGTTCAGGTTGACTGCTTTTCTGTTTTTTGTCATTTTCGGCCTCCTTAACATGTGCATGATACATGCACGCACAAAAAAAGCACATACATATACCCACATTATTGTATGATAGTGTCGCTCTTATAATCTTTTATCTTTCGTATGTGAAATCTCAGCAGAATCGCCAAGGATGGTCTTCTGAAAGACCTACTGTATATATCTACCAGTGAAATTCAGTATAGCATATATTTCCATTCGACACAATATGACAATTTCATTTTTGAATCTATACCGTAAAACCTATAAATGATCTGATTTTATGCCTGGATTTCTACTCATAAATTTACTCTTTGACTTTTCCGCATAAAATATGGTATCTTCTAATAGTTGCAAAACTAAATAAATAAATTAAGAATGCATAACGACACAAGTAGTGCTTTGGCACGTAAATCTGATTACGGTACAATGTTTACAAAATCAGACTACGTCACAGATCACGGACTTGTGTTTTTTAATGTGCAGAATTGCATCGTTATGCCAAAAGAAAAGGAGTGTTTATTATGCCAAGAAATCAATTTCAGAGAATGGTGTTTGCCTTTCTCACTGTACTGATCACCGTACATGCTTATGTGTTTTACAGCCTGTATGTCGTAAACGGTTCTATACTCATGTCTGTTACCCAGACAAACTCCGTCATCGGCGCTATCAATGCACAGGGTGGTGTCTATATGTTGGGGAGATTCTTACCGATCTGGACAGTTGTCATCGTTGAATTTATTTTAGCTTATGTGCTGGAACTCTTAATGGGAAGTCCATGCTCATTCAAGCTTGCCTCACGTGTATTTGACCCGCGAAAAAATCATCCGATGCATTTTGAATCAGCCATCATTTGCGCTACGGTAGGTCTGATGTGCCCCGCTATGAGCTTGATTGCGGCTATTCTTTATTATCCGTATTATACAGGCTTCAATCTCTTCACGATGCTTGCAAATTTCTTAAAGCTTGTATGCTTTAATTTCCCTTTTGCATTCTTTACACAGTTATTTTTCATTCAACCACTTGTCCGTACATTATTCAAACTGCTCTTCCGTAAAGACATCGAAGCACATAAGCAGCTGGCTCATGAAAAGGAGTCTCATGGTGAAAAGATCAAACCAAGCAGTGAAACAGATGCAATTGCTGACATTATGAAACGAGTAGATGAAATTCAGGCCGAATTAAAGGAAGAAAAGCGAAAGTTTGAAAGTGTTAAAGCCGACACAAAATAAACTCTGTCAACAGCTATATGAACCTATATAAAAGAGTGGCTCATCTGGTAGAAATGATGAGCCACTCTTTTATTCACACGCTGTTTGATCAGTGGCAGCCTCCGCCACAATGCTTACAGTCACCACCACATTGTATCGACTTGCCCTTTTTTCGATCACTGATCATGCTTGAAATAATCAATGCTACTGCTCCGATTACAACTGCGCCGACAATCATAGTTCCCATATAAACACCTCCATTTTCTGAATCACTCTGACTCCAGTTCAAACTTAAACGCTGACCCGAACTCATTTCTAGGCTTTGGCCCCAATCTTCAGATCCGTCTTTAGTGTCTTGCTTTCCTGATATGGTCTGAATAAAAGATATACAAAGCCAATGATCAGCAGGAATGCGACAACTGTTCCGATTCCGAATGTTCCTGTTGAGAACAGATTACCAAGCTGGTATACACACATGGAAACGACATATGCAAGACCTGTCTGATATCCGACTGCAAACCAGAACCACTTTGCATTGTTCATCTCTCTCTTAATCGCTCCCATTGCTGCGAAACACGGTGCACAGAGAAGATTGAATACGAGGAATGAATATGCTGCAATCGCTGTCATCGATCCTGCAAGTGCACCCCATATCTCTGTTCCGTCCTCAGCCACTTCTGCAAACCCAAAGAGGATTCCAAATGTGCCTACGACGTTTTCTTTTGCGATCAGTCCTGTTACGGCTGCAACCGCCATCTTCCAGTCTCCCCATCCGAGCGGTGCAAAAATAGGTGCGATCACACTGCCGATCATAGCCAGAATACTATTGTTAAGCTGCTCTGCTTCCAGCATTCCAAATGCGCCTTCTACCCATCCGAAGCTCATCATGAACCACAGAACGATTGTCGATAAGAGGATGATCGTTCCGGCCTTCTTAATGAATGACCAGCCACGCTCCCACATGCTCCTTAAGACATTTCCGACAGTCGGCATATGATATGCAGGCAGCTCCATCACAAACGGTGCCGGATCTCCTGCAAACATCTGCGTTTTCTTTAATATGATACCGGAACAGATAATTGCTGCAATTCCCACAAAATAAGCACTCGGTGCTACCCACCATGCCCCGTTAAAAAGTGCCCCTGCAATCAATGCAATGATGGGCAGTTTTGCACCGCACGGAACAAATGTCGTCGTCATGATCGTCATTTTGCGGTCTCTGTCATTTTCAATGGTTCTGGAAGCCATGATACCAGGAACTCCACAGCCGCTTCCGATCAGCATTGGGATAAATGATTTTCCGGAAAGTCCGAATTTGCGAAAGATTCGATCCATAATAAATGCCACTCTCGCCATATAACCACATGCCTCAAGAAATGCCAGAAATATGAACAATACCAACATCTGCGGAACAAAACCCAAAACCGCACCGACACCGGCCACAATGCCATCCAAAATCAGTGCCTGCAGCCAATCTGCACATCCGACTGCGCTCAACAGATTTTCAACCAAGACCGGTATCCCGGGTACATAGAGCGATTCGATTCCAAACAGATTCCATCCATCGCCGAATACACCATCATTTGCCCAGTCGGTTGCCCATGTTCCGACCGTTGTAACCGATATATAATAAACTAAGAACATAACCACTGCGAAAATGGGTAATGCAAGCCATCTGTTCGTGACAATCCGATCAATTTTATCCGAAGTCGTCAGCTTTGCCTTCTTACTCTTTGAATAACACTCTCCGATAATCGAAGAAATATAGACATATCTTTCATTCGTAATAATACTCTCCGTATCATCATCAAATTCATCCTCTAACTGCTTAATTTCCGCTGACACGTCAGGTACTGACTTCATCAGATCAACAATCTTGTCATCCTTTTCCAGAAGCTTGATTGCAAAGAAACGTTTCTGCTCCTCTGCTACATCCGGTCCCAATCTTCCTTCTGCAGCCTTGATGACGCCTTCTACATTCGGTGCAAATTCATGTACGGGAACATTGATATCTTTCTTCTCCGCAAGGCTCACAGCCTTTTTCGCCGCTTCCTGAATGCCGGTTCCCTTTAACGCAGAAATCTCAACAACCTCACAGCCCAGCTTCTGGCTCAACTTCGAGATATGTATCGTATCTCCGTTCTTTTGCACAATGTCCATCATATTAACCGCTAAAATAACCGGAATACCCAATTCCATAATCTGCGTTGACAAATATAGGTTTCTCTCAATGTTGGTACCGTCTACGATATTGATAATCGCATCCGGGCGCTCATTGATCAGATAATTTCTGGCTACCACTTCTTCCAATGTATATGGTGATAAGGAATAGATACCCGGCAAATCCATAATGGTAACATCCTTATATCCCTTTAGCCGTCCTTCTTTTTTCTCTACCGTTACACCCGGCCAGTTGCCAACGAACTGGTTCGAGCCTGTCATTGCATTGAATAATGTTGTCTTACCGCAGTTTGGATTGCCTGCAAGTGCAATTTTAACTGACATCTCATCTACCTCCATCATTATGATTCCTAAATCATTTCGTTTTCTTTCCCACTCTTGTGTTCTCTAAATCACATCGCGCGTTAGTTTAGTCTAACTCGCATTCAAAAAAAAATCTCCTGTCTACTCCCATTCAGTTACTCAACCTCTATCATTTCCGCATCTGCCTTACGAAGAGATAATTCATATCCTCGTACGGTTACTTCAACCGGATCTCCAAGCGGGGCAACTTTTCTCACAAATACATCAACACCTTTGGTGATTCCCATATCCATGATACGTCTCTTCACGGGACCCTCGCCGGTTAACTTCCTGACCTTGACGGTCTGCCCGCATGACACTTCTTTCAGTGTACTCATACTCTGCATCTCCTTCTTCATTAAAATAATCTGCTGTTCAGAGGATACCCATTGCAACAAAGGCTCCTCTGTTTCAGTTTCTCCGGATTCAGACCATAATGCGATTTGCCATGTCCTTGCCGATCGCAACTCTTGAATCCTTTACATTGACAATCATATTTCCGTTGATCATAGACACAACCTTCACAACACCACCTGTTGTAAATCCAAGGTTCTCTAAAAATCTGCGTGTTTCTTCTTTGCCGCCGATTTTCTTAATGATGCTTTCTTCGCCTTCTTTGACCATTGACAATGGCATATGCTCATCTCCTTTATTTCGGTTAGTCTTTTCTTTCATGCGTTAGTTTACTCTAACCGCATTCGAATGTCAACTCTTTTTCAAAAAAAATTGATGCCTTTTTCACTTTTCTGTATGATCATCTCTATGCTTTCGCTTCCATTCCTGTACAGCTCTCAGCTTTTCTCTGACAGCCTGTTCGCTCCCTTGCCCCGTCGGTCGATAGTAGACCGTCCCTGCCATTGATTCCGGCAGACATTCCATGGTTGTCAATTTCTCATCTGTATCATGCGCATATTCATAACCTTTCCCATATTCCAGGTCTGCCATCAGCTTGGTCGGAGCATTTCTTAATTGCAGCGGCACAGGCTCTGTCCGTTGATCTCGAATATCTGCCTTGCATGCCTCGCATGCTGCATAAAGTGCGTTGGACTTCGGTGCCATGGCAAGATAAGTGACCGCATGAGTCAGATTCACATCACATTCCGGCATTCCGTTAAAATGACATGCCTGATACGCCGCTACAGCAACCTGCAGTGCCTGCGAATCTGCCATTCCGATATCTTCACTGGCAAACCGTACCAGTCTTCTTGCAATATATAATGGGTCTTCTCCACCCTGCAGCATCCTGTTCATCCAGTAGATTGCCGCATCCGGATCGGAATTGCGCATGGATTTGTGCAATGCCGAGATCAGATTATAATGCTCTTCTCCGTTCTTATCATATAAAAGCGACTTGCGGGTGATACACTGTTCCATTCCCTCATCCGTCACTTTGATGCCTTCTGCCGATAATTCTCCGTTGATGACAGCCATTTCAAGCGTATTCAACGCTGTTCTGGCATCACCGTTGGCAAATGCCGCAATTGCCGAGAGCTGCTGCTCCGTGATCCGGACATTCTGATATCCAAATCCCTTCTGACTCTTAATTGCATTTTGCAGCAATTTCAATAGATCTGTATCGGACAGTGCTTTTAATACAAACACCTGACAGCGCGACAGCAAAGCCGAGTTAATTTCAAACGACGGATTCTCTGTTGTTGCACCTATTAAAATAATACTGCCGCGTTCCACATATGGTAGGAATGCATCCTGCTGTGCCTTGTTAAAGCGATGGATCTCATCTACAAATAAGACTGTCCGAATCCCCAAACTCCTGCTCTCATCTGCCTGCTTCATGACGTCTTTGATTTCTTTGATACCGCTTGTCACTGCCGAGAAATTGATAAAATCCGCATTCGTCCTGCCCGCAATGATACCTGCGAGTGTCGTCTTGCCGACGCCCGGCGGACCCCAGAAAATCATAGACGACACCTGATCACGTTCAATCAGCTGCCGCAGCATCTTTCCCTTGCCAAGCAAATGCTCCTGTCCCACAAACTCCTCGAGACTTTCGGGGCGAAGTCTGCTTGCAAGCGGTATTGACTGTATTCTGTTCTCATCAAATAGTGAAATCTGCTTCATATATTCTATCCTCTCGCATGACTACAGTATAGTAAACACTAGTTCCGAATCAAACGTTTCCGAATCTGCGGCCCGACAAACAGCGCAATCCCAATCTTGGCCATGTCTCCCACGATAAACGGAATCACTCCGACCGCTAACGCCGCCGTAAAGGATAACTGTGCCTGGTAAGCAAGCCATGCTGTCCCAAAAAGATACAACACCAGCGTCCCCAGAACCATTCCGAGCAAACACATCCATCTGCGCTCCGGATGCCGTTCTATAAACCAGCCACTGATGACTGCCATAAAGATAAATCCGATCAGATATCCCCCTGTCGGCCCGAATAACTTCGCCGGACCTCCCGAAAATCCCGAAAACACAGGCACGCCACATAAGCCGATCAAAAGATAGACACCGTAACTGATTGTTCCATATTTCACTCCGATCGCATACAGCGCCAAAAAAATGGCCAAGGATGTAAAGGAAATCGGAACCACTCCGATCGGTATGGACAGTGGGCCTAAAATGCAGATAACCGCTGCCATTAACGCCGTAGTTGTCAATTTGTATATCCTTGATTGCTTTTTCATCTATCATAATCCTTTCGTATATGTCTTTCCGCAATTCTCTCAGACAGAATCTCAAATGTTTTGACACATCACATATAATCAACCTGTATCAGGCACAGTCCCTTGGCCGGAGCCGTAATACCTGCCGCTTCTCTGTTTTTTGCTTCTATGATATCTTTCATTTGTTCCGGCATGATTTCTCCAAGTCCGACACTGACCAGTGTTCCTGTCAGAATGCGAACCATATTTCTTAGAAAACCATTTCCGTGAAATGACAATGTCACATAATCATTGTCTCTCTTGATTTCGATTCGGTCAATCGTCCTCACCGTAGACTTCTTTTTCTGCAGATTCTTGCAAAAACTGCAGTAATCATGCTCCCCGATCAGATACTGTGCTGCTTCCTGCATTTTTGCAATGTCAAGCCTCTGCTCCAGCGTCCATACATATTTGCGGTCAAACAACGGTTTTGTATCTCCGTCAAAACAAGTATAACGATATGTCTTCCCGATTGCATTGTAACGCGAGTGGAATCGTTCAGATGCTTCCCTTACCTCTTTGATGACAATGTCATCCGGCAGATAGTGGTTCATGTAATCCCTGATTTCAGTCGTGTCCATATCCACATCCAGCAAAAAATTTGCGACCATGCCTTCCGCATGCACTCCCGCATCTGTCCTGCCGGCACCGATTACCTCTATCACGTCTTCGCTTACTCGACACTCCTGTGGTGTATCGTTTTTGCTCAGATGTGACAGCACATCTTCTATCTTGCCTTGTATCGTAGTCTGATCCGGCTGATGTTCCCAGCCGTAATACCTTGTTCCGTCATATCCTATAATTACTTTATAATTCTTCTTCATGCTGCTCCCTTCGGTGTATATTGAAGCTTCTTTCTTACTATACTAATTGTGGGCATCAAAAACAAGATTCTTTTTCAAGGTTCTTTTTGTGTTTTGCTCTCAATTGCGTTATAATATATTTGATGTATTGATAATAATTGTACAATTCATTTGTGGCCAATGAATTGACGTGCAATTTCATATCGGAGGGAATGCCTATGCTCGAGAAAATCGATTTAAAAAAGAAAATCAGTGATGAAGACTATAAAGCAAAGAAAGAAGCCCTGACCCTGTCCCTTGCCAAGCTGCAGCGAGATCTGCGGGCTGCAAATATTCCCGTTATGATTGTCTTTGAAGGCCTCGGCGCCGCAGGAAAAGGCGTACAGATCAATCACCTGATCCAGCCGCTTGATCCGCGCGGCTTTGAAGTCTATACGACCTCTAAAGAAACCGAGGATGAACATATGCATCCTTTCCTCTGGAGATTCTGGACAAAAACTCCCGCGAAGGGACGCATCGCTGTCTATGACAACAGCTGGTACCGCAAGATACTGCTTGGCAGATTCGATAAGGATACCTCCAAGAAACAGGCGCATGCCGACTATGTCGAAATCAATTCCTTTGAAAAGCAGTTAACCGATGACGGGACACTGATGCTCAAGTTCTTCCTGTACATCTCCAAGAAGGAACAGGCACAGCGCTTCAAGAAGCTGCTTGCACACAAAGGAACCGCCTGGCGTGTATCCGACGGCGACATCAACCGAAACAAAGAATATGCACGTTTCTCCAAAATCGTTGAGGAAATGCTGCAGCAGACTGACACAGAGTATGCCCCCTGGACCATCATCGAAGCTGAAGATGAAAAGTATGCGATGATTAAGATCCTGTCCACGGTCGAACGTTACTTCAAGCATAAGCTTGCGGTAATGGAAACAACTTCACCTCCTATTAAAGACGGTAAATTCAGTGAAGGCAGCTATCAGACCAGTTCACTGCAAAGTGCAGACCTGACAAAATGTCTCTCACGTGAAGAATATAAGAAAAAAGTCAAGAAGCTGCAGAAACGCCTCACTGACTTACATGGTCAACTTTATGCAAAACGGATTCCCGTTGTACTTGCTTTTGAAGGCTGGGATGCAGGCGGTAAAGGCGGTGCCATTAAGCGACTGACAGAAGCTCTCGATCCACGAGGCTATACCGTCAATCCCACCTCTGCACCAAATGACATTGAGCGTGTACATCACTATCTCTGGAGGTTCTGGAATCGTATGCCAAAGGATGGACACATTGCAATATTCGACCGTACGTGGTATGGACGTGTCATGGTAGAACGAATCGAGGGTTTTTGCTCTGTGGACGAATGGGAACGGGCATATAAGGAAATCAATGATATGGAATCACAGCTTGCCAGCCACGGTGCCGTGGTCATCAAGTTCTGGATGCAGATAGACAAGGACGAGCAGGAGCGTCGCTTTACAGAACGCCAGAACACACCCGAGAAAGCTTGGAAGATCACGGATGAAGATTGGCGCAATCGTGAAAAATGGGATTTGTATGAGCAGGCAGTAGATGAAATGCTGATCCGCACCTCTACCACCTATGCACCCTGGGTCATTGTAGAAGGAAATGACAAATACTATGCCAGAGTCAAGGTATTGGAAAACGTGATTGAAGCCTTGGAGAAACGCTTAAAATGAAACATATCATTTTAAAGATTGTATAATCTTCATTGTATCCTTTGCAGCTCTGCAATAATAACTGCATATACCGCACTGTAGACACAAAGCTGCCTGTTCTTTTGTAACAGGCGGCTTTTTTCCTTTTTCCTGCGCCCGCACCGCTTTATATACATCAATGCCTACCGGACATCTTCGTACACACATCTTGCATCCCTTGCAGCGTACATCATCAGCATAATGCACCGCCTGACCAAAGCCGATAAAACCGGTTCTGTCGTCTGTGACGCTGTTCCTGTCCGCCTCATCGGCAAGCAGGATTCCCCCGCCGTAATACAACACATCCTCTTGACCAATCTGGTCACCGAATGTTTTCTCTGCAATCTCATAAACCGGCTGCCCCACTTGAATCCTTGCGATTGCAGCGATTCCCGTATGCAGATCTGCAACAGTAATATACTTGATATGCTGCATTTCCGGCTGATAGTGTGCCTGATAAATTGCATAAATCGTCTGTACATTGAGTACCAGAACACCCTGCTTTGCCGGAACGGCTTTTGCATCGCACGAAATCCCCGGGATACATTCCAACAATATCTTTTCTGCTCCCATCGGATATCTGTCCGGCACGACCCTGACTTCTGTCGATGCCGTTTCAACTTCATATGGCTCCTTCACCGCCAGGATGACGCGGTCAAATCCAAATGCATTGCATAATAATGCAACCCCCATTTCAATCTCCTGCATATGGTGATGCAGCAGCCAACGGTCATGCAGCAGTCCCGGATCACATGACACTCCGTTTACAAGCAAGATTCTCTGCTCGGCATCAGCCTGCAGCACACATTCAATCTTCTCTGCCGTGTCAAATGCCGCTCCGCCCATACCGTGTATCCCCTGTGTCCTGATCTCCTGCAGCAGCTGTTCTGCTTCCACATTCTGATCCTGAACCGGCAATATCCGCTCTGTTTTATCTGTCTGACCGATGCAGTCAACCAATTCCGTACAGTTTCTCAACCGTACGACCTTACCAATCTTAGCTCCCGGTATCTTGCCCTCAGTGATCGTACTCTTAATACGGCGATGGTTCCAACAATCCTCCCACTGATTTCCCTTCATAAAACGATTTTCTTTCACTGTCTTTCTATTGATCAATGCGTGACCCACGCTTTCTTCCTCCTTCAGATAATACTTCGTCAAAACAGAAGCTCTCCTTACATCACTTTGTCAAGAAACCCGCCTCTTGCAGTTTCTGTTCAATGTTATTTAATACTGCATCACTGTCTGCTTCAACCAGATGAATGTGAATACCGTCTGCAATTGCCAACAACGGGGTTCCCTTGCTGGACTCGATTTTCATAAGAAATGATTGTACATCGCTGCGGTTTGCTGCAATCAGTTCTGCCGAAATCTCACCATAGACCGGATGCTCCACGATAACATTCAGAACTTTGCCGCCGTAATCAACGATCGTATTCAATTCTGCTTCTATCTCTTCCCGCGTATGCTTCACTCTGAATCTGCGGCTCGGTCTGCCTGTTGCCTCATGCACAAGCAGATATCCCTGTGTCGTGGAAATGATCGTCTCAGTTCCGTGACGCAGCAATGCAATATCCTGTACAATGACCTGACGGCTCACACCCAGTTTCTTCGCCAGTTCTGCTCCCGAAACCGCATGTGTGCTATTTCTTAAAATATGTATGATCTCTGATCTTCTTTCCTGTCCGCTCATTGAACTCTTGCTCCTTCTGATTTTACCCACATAGTGTATCATTTTTTTATGCCGATATCAAACCTTATTTGTCTATTTAGGTGACAAGACACTTGTAATGTCAATTTGTTTCGTGTATAATCAACCCAGCATCAAAATCAAACACATTACATAGGGGAGAAAATTATGATTAAAAAAATTCTGAATCACATTTTTATCGATGGACTATCCGGCATGGCATTTGGACTTTTTGCCACTCTGATCATCGGTACCATCATCAAGCAGGTGGGAACATTTATCGGCGGGGACATCGGCAACTACATATGCATGTTCGGCTCCATGGCATCAGCCATGACCAGTGCAGGCATCGGTGTAGGCGTTGCGTGTAAGTTCAAAGAAAGTGCACTTGTTACATTATCAGCTGCCACAGCAGGTATGGTAGGCGGATTTGCAGGTAAGATTATGGCAGGTACGGTATTTGTAGACGGTGTTGTCACACTGGCAGGTCCCGGAGAGCCGCTTGGTGCATTTGTTGCTGCCATGGTCGCAATCGAACTCGGACATCTGGTGTCCGGAAAGACCAAAGTTGACATCATCGTAACCCCATTTGTCGGCATCGTATCTGGTTCTGTTGTAGGATTGCTGGTAGGTCCTCCAATCAGCGCTTTTATGACCGGCCTCGGCTCCATCATCAACTGGGGAACCGAACAACAGCCCTTTCTGATGGGAATCGTAGTATCTGTTGTCATGGGTATGGTATTGACTCTGCCGATCAGTTCCGCTGCCCTCGGCATCGTATTGAATTTGAGCGGTCTTGCGGCCGGAGCGGCCACCGTAGGCTGCTGCTGTAACATGGTCGGCTTTGCCGTTGCAAGTTTCAAAGAAAATAAAACAGGCGGGCTGCTTGCACAGGGTATCGGAACATCCATGCTTCAGGTTCCGAACATCATGAGAAAACCCATCATCTGGCTTCCTGCTATCATTGCCAGCGCAATCCTCGGGCCTGTATCTACGATGTTATTCCATATGACAAGCAATGCAACCGGTTCCGGCATGGGTACAGCAGGTCTGGTTGGTCAGATCATGACCTGGCAGGTTATGACCGCTACGGAATCAGGCGGCATCGTACTGCTGAAAATTCTACTGCTGCACTTCCTGCTGCCGGCAACAATCGCTCTTGCTGCTTCCACTATCATGCGCAAGAAGGGTTGGATCAAGACCGGAGACATGAAGCTGGAACTATAGACACTTTTTTACACAGAACGTCATAAAACCTGACACTGTCGGATTTGTCTGCACAGTGTCAGGTTTTTTTATCATTTCTTCATCATAATCACATCCACAGGCTTTCATCGACACACCTGCACCGATTCTTTCATACCTCCTGCATCAATTCTCTCGGCAGAAACTTTTGTACCATATCCTCCATCATCTTACTGTCGACCGGCTTTGAAAGGAGCTCATCAAAGCCCAGCTTCAGATAATCATTTCTGGCATCATTCACTGCATTTGCCGTCAGCATCACGATCGGCGTGTCTTCACACAGGCTGCGCATGGATTTGATCCGTTTCAGAGTCTCGATACCATCCATACCCGGCATGCGATGATCCAGAAAAATCAGATCAAAATGCTCCTTACAAATCATGTCCAGACACTCCTCACCACTGAGAACCGCCGTTGTCTGTACCTGAGTTTTCTGCAGCAGTGCCTGTTCCACCATCAGATTGGTCTTGCTGTCATCTACCAACAATACCTTTGCTTCAGGAGCAATGAATGCCGTCTGATGCACGGTTTCATGCGTCTCATCTGCATGCAACAGTTTCTGCGGCATAATGGCTGTAAATACGGATCCTCTTCCATATACGCTGTATACCTTCAGATCGCCACCCATCATCTTTAAGATCTGCATGGTGATATTCAAACCAAGACCGATTCCCTCCACCGTCCGGTTCTGCTCCTCATCCAATCGCTGAAAGCTCTCGAACAGTTTTGGAATATCTTCTTCTCTGATACCGATTCCGCTATCCTCCACGGAAATGATCAGGTTTATTTTTTCATCATCCAATGGTTGACATAATACATGGAACTTCACAAATCCCTCCTTTGTATATTTGACCGCATTGGACAGAATATTGGTTGCAACCTGTCTGACTCTTGTTTCATCTCCCAATAATTCTTTCGGAAGATCCTCACCCAACTCCACTACAAAATCCAACTGCTTCTCAGTCGCTTTTGCCTCAAACATCTCCGTCAGGCTATGTAGCAAATCATCCAAATCATACGCCGCCGGCCTGATTTCGATTTTACCGGCTTCTATCCTTGAAAAATCAAGAAGGTCATTTACAAGCGAAAGCAAGGTCTGCGTCGCATCCTTGATGTTCGTTGAATACTCCGTTAATGTCGGCTCCTGATAATCTCTTAATATAACTTCATTCATCCCCAGAATCGCATTGATCGGGGTTTTGATCTCATGCGACATATTTGCAAGAAACAGACTCTTTGCCATATTGGCGTGATCTGCCTGCTCTTTCAGCTCCCGCATGCGTTCCAATTGATTGATAGAGTCCGTTACATCCAGGAACAGTGCCACATAACCACCCAAGTCATTATTATTCACCACTTCATTGACATGCACATTATAATAGCGGTTCCCTATGATAACCTGCCGTTCATGGATTTCCTTAAATGCATGCAGCAATACTTCATCTTCGATCCTGTTTCCGGGATAGCACCCTGCCAGTGACGGAAACAGACCGATCGCCTTTTGATTCGCCTCCATATAACAATACGCCGCATCCACGATAACAACAGCATCGCCCATATTCGTCAGAATGCTTTCGTGCGCAAACTCAACCACATCAAAAATCCTCTGCTTAATGATTGCATAACAAAATATGGTAACAGCCAGTGCCACACCGATCGGCGCCATATCATATCCACCGACCAGACCCAGCAGTCCTGCCATATGGCATATCAACGGAATGACAGATGCTATGGTCAACAGCATATAGTTTGTCTTCATACGCTTGTCTTCCACCCGCCGAAAAGAACGGCAAGACACGACACTGCATATGATCAGTCCGCCATAAATCGTCAATGCATTGAGGACATATAATGGTCCCTTGCCTAATACGATATGCGGAAACAGCCCGGTATGTACAAATTCGGTACTTGTATAATAAAATGAATTATACTGATAAAATAATACAGCCAGCAGCACCGTACTCGAAAAACCAAACCAAATCCAACTATACTTTCTCGGAAAATTGATATTGCTGTACCGGAACATAAAGAATGTGAGAAAGTATGCAATATAAGCAGTACCCACATATTCGATTTTGACTGCAATCATCGCTTCCCCGAGCGTCGTTGCCATCAGTTCCAGAAGGTATCCGAAATTCTGAATGAATGCACATACAATTGTAAGCAACATCATCTTAGATTGCTTCGTATTACGCTGAAGCAACAACAAAACAATACTGAACATACATATCACAACTGCCAAAACCTGTAATATGACTAATACAACATACATGCTCTCACCGACCTTTTATCATAAACCAAGTAGTTTCCGACCATTTCTTCAGCTCTTTATTTTAATACCACCTTATGGAATGTCTTTTTGCCTTTGCGCAGCTTGACACCGCCATTTAAATGCTCTGCCGTCAGTTGATGATCAATGCCTTCTACCTTTGCATCCTCGACAAATACACCGCCCTGCTGCACCAATCGTCTTGCCTCGCTCTTAGAAGGGGCCAGATTGCAGATCGTCAGCACATCCAAAATGCCGATTGCACCATCTGTCAGCTGATCTGCCGTCAGTTCCGTTGTAGGCATATTAGAATCATCCGCACCGCCTGCAAAGAGTGCCAGCGACGCTTCCTTTGCTCTCTCTGCCTCTTCCTTGCCATGAACAAGTGCTGTCAGTTCATATGCCAGAATGTCCTTTGCCTGATTTAGCTGAGCGCCTTCCCAGCCCTCCATCGCTTCAATCTCCTCAAGCGGCAGAAATGTCAGCATCTTGATGCATTTGAGAACATCGGCATCTCCTACATTACGCCAGTATTGATAGAATTCAAAAGGAGTCGTCTTATTCGGATCGAGCCATACTGCTCCGCTTGCGGTCTTACCCATCTTCTTGCCCTCAGAATTTAAGAGCAGCGTGATGGTCATTGCATATGCATCTTTGCCCAGCTTCTTGCGGATGAGTTCCGTACCGAACAGCATATTGGACCACTGGTCATCTCCACCGAACTGCATGTTGCAGCCGTAATTCTGATACAAATGATAGAAGTCATAGGACTGCATGATCATGTAGTTGAACTCTAAGAAAGAGAGACCTTTCTCCATTCTCTGTTTATAGCACTCCGCACGCAGCATATTATTCACTGAAAAACATGCTCCCACATCGCGCAACAGCTCAATATAATTCAGTTTCAGGAGCCAGTCTGCATTATTGACTGCAATCGCTCCACCCTCACCGAAATCTATGAATCTCTCCATCTGCTTCTTAAAGCATTCGCAATTATGCTGAATGGTCTCCGGAGTCATCATGGAACGCATATCCGTACGCCCCGAAGGATCTCCGATGTATCCGGTTCCGCCGCCCAACAATACAACCGGCTTATTGCCTGCCATCTGCAGACGCTTCATCAAGCACAGTGCCATAAAGTGTCCTACATGCAGTGAATCCGCCGTCGGATCGAAACCGATGTAAAATGTAGCCTTTCCTTCATTTAATAAGTTCTTGATTTCACTTTCATCCGTAACCTGCGCCACCAGACCACGTGCTACCAATTCGTCATAGATCTTCATTTTTCGTTTTCTCCTTCTAAAACTTTCTGCGCCCACGTTCACATCAAAAATAGTTCCGGAGCATGAAAAACCTCCAATAATGTGAAAAAAGCCCCTGCATCCAAAGTGGTGCAGAGGGCTGGCTTCCACGAACGCCTCTGAATAATAGAATTATATCGTAGGATACACAAATTGTAAAGTCCCAAACAGCCAGAAATCAAGTCATGCCTATGCTGTTTGACAATCTCAAAGACAATTAAAGGAACCTACAGTGGCTTTACCGCTTTCATTTCCATATATCCACGTTTTCCGATCGGCTCTAACTGAATATGCGGATTATTCTCATCCCACTGCAGTCCGATGCTTTCCGGATTATATTTTTCGATTGCCTCCTGCAGTTCTTCAATTGCCCGACAATATTCTTCCTCCGGAAACGGCTCTCCCTGAAACATCAGATATTCTGCCTCCGGTAACTCAATCAAATCAAATCCTTCGTCAATCTTTTCCGCATAACTGAGCGGCAGTTCCACTCCCTGTACATATTCAGACGTATCAGGTTTGCGGTATTCCTTTGGCAGCCACATGCTGACAGGCTCTCCGCTGATGGATTTGATACTGGTAAAATAACCCCATACATCCCAACCGATTTCTTCACAGTATGTAAAATAATCATTCGCCTTGATACCACGTTTGATCAGTACCTTGCGAGCAGGTTTTTGCACTTTTTGTATAAATACATTGCTTACATTCTCCACTTTTTTATGTTCCTTTCTGATTTCATTATAAATCACACCATAAGAAATGAATAAGGGCAGCGGAATCGGATTCCTTGCGTATTCACTCGGATTACAGCCAAATTCTCTGGCAAATGCCCGCTGATATCCGTCCACGCTTTGAAATCCCATATCAAATGCCACATCAACGATTCTGCAAGTTTCATCCCTTAAACGCATGGCTGATTTAGACAATTTGAGCCGGCGGATATAATCCCCCGGCGTCAAGTCCGTGTATTCTTTAAACAATCGATAGGAATACCATGGTGAGAATAAAGAAACCCTCGACAGATCTGCCAGCGTGACATTCTCATTGACATGTTTCTCGATATAGTCCTGCATTCGCTGTACCGCTAATACCTGATCCTGCATCTATATTCCCACCCTTCTGAAACCGATCATTTATTTTAGGTTATCCATAACCGCAAATTCATATTTTACTCCCATCGAAAGAACCTGATGGAGCATCCGATACAGATGGCGGCAAGTGCCAACATCACGATGACCGGAAGCGTCACCGCACCCAAACTTTCTCCGAGCGTCGCCGCCTTCAGGATCTTGATTCCCTGTGTCAGCGGCATGATATCTACAATCTTCTGCATCGGTACCGGCATGATCTCATAAGGTAACGTTGCTCCTGAGAAGACTAACATCGGAAAGTACAGTACAGACGCATATACAGACGCTCTCTTACTGTTTTTTGCCAAGCCGCCGACCAGCATTCCGATACTCAGAATTGAGATCAATACCAACAGCCAGCCTCCCAAAAAGATCAAAAGAGAACCTCTCATCTGAAACCCGAAAAAAATCTTCGCAGTCAGCCACAAGATTACAACCGACGCTGCTGAATAAAGTGAATAAATCGCCAAATGTACAAATAAGATCATTGTCGGACTTACCGGAGTGACGAACAATCTCTTTAAGATCCTGCGTTCTCTGTAATCTGATATCAAAATCGGTAAGCCCATCAGTCCGCCCGCACAGATTGCAATCGAACAAAGCGCCCCGAAAGACTGCTCCATAAATGTATATCCTGCCCCGTCAAAAGCAGGCTTCTTACCATATATCATACCTAAAATCACCAAAACAATCAAGGGCATCGCGATTGCAAAGATCGGCATATTCATATCGCGCAGGGAAAGCCTTCCCTCTATCTTTAACATCTTGCTAAATGTTTTCATTTGTATCCTCCTTGTTCTCATCGGTAAACCACAGATAAGTATCTTCAAATTTCTCATACGGGCTCGCCGCAATCGACTCGGCAACCGTTCCGTGAAAGATCGTCTTCCCGTGCTTCAAAATACAGATTTCATCACACAGGGCCTCTACCTCGTCCATAAAATGTGATGTCAGAAAGATGGTCAATCCCTTTTTCTTAAGCTGCTCAAGAATCTGCCAGACATCACGTCGTGCTCTCGCATCCAGACCTGTCGTCAGCTCATCCAGAAATACCAGCTGCGGACTCGGAATCAGAGCCAGTACGATAAATAACCGCTGACGCTCTCCACCGGACAACTCTTTCACTGCATTTTTCTCCTTGTCAGCGATGCCAAACTCCTTCAGCAGCTGTTTCCAATCTGCCGGCGTGTGATAAAGTGCCGCTGTTTCCTCACATAGTTCATTGACTTTGATTTCATTTTGATAATTTGCTTCCTGAAATTGTACTCCGACACGTTCAAATAACTGCTTCCGCTTTGCGACCGGATCCATTCCTAGAATGACAGCCGTTCCCGCATCCGCTCTTTTCGTTCCGAGCATACATTCGATGCTCGTGCTCTTACCTGCTCCGTTGGCTCCGAGTAAACCAAATACCGTACCCGACTGAATCGACAGATTCAGATCCGACAGCACTTGTTTACCGTGGTAAGACTTTGAAAGTTTCTCTACTTTGATGACTTCCTGCATTCTTTTTTCCTCCTGTTCTTCATTTGACAGGGCTTATCATACCTCAAACATCGTTTTTGCTTCTCGACTATTTTTGCACTTTTTCATTTGACTCTGAATTGCTCCTCGGAAAACGGCAAAAAACCGGCCTCATGGAAATGTTCCATAAAGCCGGTTTCATTGTTCAACGAACGGTTTCTAAATCATGATTTTGCTATTTTCTTAAGGATGAAGTTATCAACCTTAGAGAAAATGAATCCCAGAATCGTACCGCCTATAATCACTATCAGAGAAAAAGCAAGGTCATTTGAGACCCTGAATCCCCGGGTCTTGAGCATCGTCACCACAAACCCATGATACAGATATACCTCAAAGGAGATCGTGCCCCAGAATACCAATAATTTATTTGACAAAATAAATTTCATATTCAACATCATTACAAACACAATGAAAACGCTCGTATCTAACCACATCAATGCAATATTTTCTGCCAAACCATACTTGCAGCTGTTCGCCACATGATAAAGTCCAAACGTAAGAACCAATGACAAAATCAGCTTGATCAGATATCCCTTTTTCAGAAAGGCCATGATCTTCTCTTCATATTCTTCCCAAAGCATACCTAAGAAGAATACAATCGAAGTGTTATACCACCATGCCCCTGTATCAATCTTCGCACATACAAAAATGTATCCTGCCAAAAATACGATGTCCAGGATGACCATCAGCATCTTTTTCTTTATAAAACGGTGCACCAGATAAAATTCCAGATAAAAGAAGAAAATAGAAATGACATACCACGAAAACAATACAAAGGGATCCCCGGTTGTAAATGACTTCAGAATTTATGTCAGTTTAATCTTCTTCCCAATCAGCATGTATCCAAGTGCGTATGCAATATTGGCAATGAGATAAGGAATCAATATTCTTGGTATTCTCTTTTGTAAAAAGGTTGCTATGTATGCATCCCCTCTTTGCCGATACTGTTTCATCAGACCATAACCGGAAATAAACAGATAGATTCCGACTGCCAGACTTCCCATATAAAGAAATACAAAAGTCAATGCTCCGTTATCGGTTCTCTGTGACAAATGATGCAGCATGATCCCGAAAATGAAAATACCCCTAAGTACATTTCCTCTCTCTTTTGACAGGACATCTTCTGCATATTCCCCTTTAGGCACCATCTTCACGCCCAAAAAAGTAATTACAAAAAACGATAAAAAAAGCAAATCCATCATCTTCATTTTACTGTCTCCTCTTTCGTCTGCCTACAATCTCTTTTATAGTCATTTTTCTTACAAACACGTAGAAATTATACCACGTTTACCTGTTGTTTTCAAACGGACTGACAGTGTTTTTGTACACCGTCAGTCCTTCTGCATATCTGATCCTGCATCCGAGATTTCTCAATCACAGTTTCCAAAAGAATCGTCACAGCTGATACAGCTCTCTCCCATGGTTGCCGTCACTTTATATTGAATCGGTATCTTCACACATATCTTCTGTGTAACCATAATTTCACTTGCCTCACAGCACTCATTGTCCATGCACTGCACCGTCGGTTCTCCGCAGCATTCCACTTCTACCTTGCCTATGTTCGGCTCACTTTTCAGCGAAATCGGTACCTTCACATCCACGAATCTGCTTCCGGTCTTTGCACATTTGCTGTCCGGTCTGCGTTCATCTAATTGTACACTGCAAAATGCACCTTCTGCTTCTAACATCTCATGATTAAAATCCGCCATGCCCTGTTCCCTTTACGATTACATATTTATATATCATCATATGCGATTTTCTCCGGTTCAGTACCACGGAAATAAGATGACATACAGGTAATACCACATATGACCTCAAAAATATTCAGCAATTCCCTTCATAAACATACTTCAGATACTGCCGCGCAATTTCCGCCAAACGGTAGATTGTCCTGACCGGAGTCGGCTCGGCATCCTGCATCTGATGACGCGGAAAGAAACGTGAAATATGAAGTGGAATATCCTGATTGATACCTGCAAGATATGCCGCCAGTTCCCTCATCTCATCCTCTGTATCATTCTGCCCCGGCACGATGAGCGTTGTGACTTCTACATGCACATGTGGCTCATACGTGGCCGCAGTCTCAATCGTCCTCTTTGTCACATCCAAACTGCCGCCTATGGCACTGTAATATGCCGGACGGATACTCTTGAGGTCAATATTCATCGCATCAATATATGGCAATAGCCTCTTCAAAGGCTCCTCATTTACCGTACCGTTCGTGACAAGGACATTCTTTAATTCCACCTGATGCGCCAGTCTTGCACAATCATACAGATATTCATAGGAAATAAAGGGTTCATTATAGGTATAGGCAATTCCGATATTGCCTTGTGATCTTAATGAAACCGCCTGTGCAACCAACTCCTCCGGAGAGATATATTCTGTCCTGACTCCTCTTATATCAGACACCACATGTCCGCTGCCCACTGCCGTCCGCACACGGATATCACCTTCACGAACGCTCGCAATCTCATGGTTCTGGCAAAAGGGACAATGCAGATTGCAGCCATAACTGCCGACTGACAGAATCCTGCTGCCGGGATAAAATCTTCTGAGCGGCTTCTTCTCGATCGGATCAAGTGCCAGCGCCGTAATCTGTCCATAATTCATACATCGTATCACACCGCCATCATTTCTTCTGCCCCTGCATAGTCCGATCTGACCTTCCTGCAGACGACATGCATGAAAGCAGATATCACATACCGTACTCAATGATGTCTCACCACCTCAAATCGCTGCAGTTCAACCTCCGAACCGCGCCTGATTCCTGCCTTGTCAGATGCAATCGCAATCTGCTCCTCTATCGTGTCCACCCCATCCAGATTCGGTAATAACAGCCCGCGCCGATTCCCCTGTGTCACAATGACTCCGTAACGCTTGACATCCAATTCCTCTGCCGATTCAATCCGCTCTGGCTCCGATAATACGTCAACACTGTATACCAAATCAGGGAGTTCTCCGGGTGTCACAGGCAAAAAACGCGGATCTCTTGCACATGCCGATACTCCGTTGCCCACGATTTCCTCTGCCAGCGTCGCCTGCGTCGGTAAGATCGTTCCGATACACCCTCGCAGCTGTCCGTTCTTCTTTAGAGAAACAAAGGCTCCGGCTCTGGTGTTCAGAAGCTCTGCCGGTAAATCCATTCCCATATATATATCTGCATTCATCTGTTTCTGATGGTTTACATAATATTCTACTGACTTTCTCGCCAGTGACGCATACGGGTCTTCACCGTTGCGCACCTGCTCTATTTTCCGTGCCTGCTGCCGCTCGTATTCCTGCAGCACATCTATCCCGGGCTGTTCCTTCGTCAAATCTGCCGCCTGTTCCGAAGCATGCTTGTCCAAACGAATCGGATAAAAGGAAGCAACCGCATATCCGACACCAAATGGACCCTCGTAGGATAACAATTCGGATGTAACCGCCTCTCCTGCCCATGCTCCTGCCATAATCCGAAAAGAGCCAAGTCCGCACTCTGCAGCTGCTTCGCAAAATGCAGGATCAAAGTTCAAAAACGCAAGGAAATCACCCTTTTGCATCGCCTCTGTCACCTGTCGGTCAAACTCCGGTCCCTCCTTGGCATAGCCATAGGGTCCGCTCTCCTTAAGCTTATGTGACAAATCACCGCTTGCAATCAGTATGACCCGCTTACCGGATGCCTCTGCTGCTTTCCTGATACACTGTCCCAAACGATAATGCATTGCCGCAGGCTCTCCCGAAAGTCCGATGCGGATCAGCTTATAATCCTGATACTTCTGATTCACAAAATACAAAGGAACCATCGTCCCATGATCCAGCTTCGGGTCACGTTCTCCTTCCATGCCCGCCGGAATGCCTTCTTTCCATGCCAGGTCTTCAATTGCATGTGCCAGATCCTCATCGTAGGAAACACTAAGCTTCACCTGTCCGGCTCCAAACTGTCCGAAATCTCCCGTCGCACCACTGCCGGGTGAAATGTGAAAATAGTCCGCATACAAAATGGAATGCGGCGATGTGACGATTATGGTATCCGGTTTCAACTCCGCAATTTCGCACGCCACCTGTCGATAGGCCTGTAATGTAGGCTCTATCTCATTTTCTTTTCCCTTGCCGACCTCATGCACCGCAAGCGGCGGATGCGGCACGATAAATGCTGCCAGTAATCCTTTCCCAGAGGTTATCTCCATTCAAAATCACCCACTTTCATTCTTGTTGATCTGATGCACTTTCAAAATACCTATATCAATCATAACATGCCCAAAATCAGAATAAAAGTGTCAAAACGGCCGGAAAAGTTATTGAAACCTCACCTTCAGATACCCATCCTCAAACGCCGCTCCTGCAATTGCCTTATCCAGCAGATGCTTTGCCAGTGGATAAGAGCGCCGTTCATTCTTGACCCCGATCAACAATTCATTTTCCGTCTGTCGAAGATCCAGCTCGTCTTTCTCTGCAAACGGCAGATAGATTTTCAACACGCTGGCATCCTCCTCTTCTGTCAAAGTAAATATCTCATGGTTGAACAGTACATCAACCGGTTCCGTCTCACCATACAGTTGCTCTGCAATCTCTTCCAGTACCGACAACGTTCGTAGTTCTTTGTCCTGCAATTCCAGATAAAACTTCGGAACCTCTGAAAAGCTCTCCTGTATCTCCTGCAGCCCCTCCTTCTGCATCTCGATCCATTTGCTGAAATAGCCTTCCATAGCCTTCTGCGGATAGATGCGGTTTACCATGATGGCATCCACATTGTAATTATACAAATGCAAGCAGGTGAAATTGCGCTTTGCTTCCTTAATGACAATCTTCTCCGGCGTTGTCACGATTCGCAGACTGACCACTTCCTTATTCAGTAACAGATTCTGCAGTTCCTCCATCTTCTTCATGACAAGTTCCAAATCATCAAAGAAGCTCTCATCCGGCATCGGAATCTTCATAATCTTCTCCACTGCCGGTCCTGCGGTCTTGATTCCCTTACGCTTGATCGGGAGTATCTTCTCCATGAAATCCGATAGCATTTCAGGATATTTGAGCAGTGATAAGGTCTCTCCGGTCGGAGCACAGTCAACGATAATCACGTCATACGTCTCTTCTCCGGTCTGATAGAAGTCCAGAATCTTGAATAACGAAAAGAGTTCCTCCATACCCGGAAATACAAGCAGTTCTTCCGCCTCAATTCCACCCTCGCCTCTGGCTGTCAGCATACGTTTCATATAGTCCTGCATATTCTTCCACGTCTGCTCACTCTCATAGACTACATCGATTTCCATTGCATCGACACATCCTACACCGCTCACGGCCATCACTCCGTCTGCCGCCTGTTCTCCGTTTTGATAAACAGCAACTGTGCGCGGCTCTCTGGATAATTTCACATCAAATGAATCCCCCAGACTGTGTGCTGCATCCGTACTCATAATGAGCACCCGCTTACCATCCTTAGCCAGCTTACATGCGCTGACTGCTGCAATACTCGTCTTCCCGACTCCGCCTTTTCCTGTATATAGTATGATTCTCATAATCTCACGTTTCCTTTCTTAACCCATTTAGTCAATTGTCACCTTATGTACTTTTTCCTTCTTCACACCGGCACTTCCCGAAGCTTTCTTTGTCCCACGGTTCTGTTCATGCTTCGCAGCCGCACTGCCTGTTCCGGCTGCTTCAAAATCCGTATGATCGGTTTTCCAACCTGCCTCCTCTGCCTGCGCCTTAATATCACTTGCCGCACTCATACATTTTGCCATGCAGTCCATCATGCTTTCTGAAAACATTGCCTTGAGTTCCTTCTCGATATTATCAATGTGCTCCTGTTTTCCTTCCGGAAACAGTGCCTTAATCGCCATCATCTGATACTTCTTTGCTTCCATCATTCTTCCGATTACTTCTGTATTCATAATCATTCCCCTTTCCTTCATTACTGACTTTGACAGTCAATCGCATGTTCCCGTCAGTCGGTTTGCTCTGCGTCACTACGTTCAAATTGTACGTGCAGCTTGTCATCAATCATCTTTGCACCTGTGATTTCATATGTTCTGAGCACATTTGGCAATGACACGTTACGTTTAAAGTTTCCAATCTTAATGACCACGTCCGTTCCCGACTGATACAGATCCACCTCTGCCTTGTCGGCTCCCGGTATCGATACACGAAGCAGATAGCCTTTTTCAGTCTGTTCATAGGTTTCTCTCTCGGTAATAACCTTCGCTTCAAACAGATTCTTTGCTCCCAAGCATTCCTTTGATATCCGTTCAATAGCGCCTACTCCCTGCACTTCCTCATCATACCAGGGAATATAGCTGATCTGCAGCATGGAAAAGCTGTCCTTTAATTCATCGACATACTTCTGCTGGATTTGTTTCCACTCATCAAAAAACGGATTGTCTATTTCCTTTGGCAGGACACGGTTGATATAGAGTCCGTCCACATTAAAGTTATAGAGGTTCATATACATATAATTTCGCTTGGTCTCCTCCACGATCATCTTTTCCGGTACCGTCACGAGACGTACACTTGTAATCTCTCTGTTTTTCAGCAGATCCTGCAGACCGATCAACTGTACATACAGCTTCTGTATATCATTCATAGCGGATTTATCCGGCAGTTCTATCTTGTATACATGCTTTGCCACCGGAGCCAATGCCCTGACAGCTACCTTACCGATGGGAAACAGCTTTTCCATATACCATGACAGGAGTTCAGGAAATTTCAGCAGTGACAGCGTCTCGCCTGTCGGTGCACAGTCCACGATAATCCTCTCATACCTTCCTGTCTCGTACATTTTGGAAATATATAATAAGGAAAACAGCTCCTCCATCCCAGGAAACATACCATACTCCTCGGCACCTGACGCATTCATTTCTGCCGGAAGCATCTTAGTGATACTGGATATGATATGAGAAAAATCATGTTCCATCACATATGCCGGATCGATCTCGTAGACCTCCAGATGCTCCTGCACCTCCATCGGTTCATTTCCCAGCTTCTGCTCAAATATATCACTTAAGTTATGTGCCATATCGGTAGATACCAGCAATGTCCTCTTACCTTCCCGCGCTGATTTCAATGCATGTGCTGCTGCCACGCTCGTCTTTCCTACTCCGCCCTTGCCAGTAAATATAATGATTCTTCTTTCCATCTTCATTCGCTCCTTCTCATTTTAGTTCGAGATTTGAATATTTCGTTTATCGAAGTATTTGCGAGTTATAATCGGTATGCCTTACGACATACCGTATCAATATCGCTCTATCTCACTCAATCACAATCTTTCTGATCTTCTTTCCCTCTTCTTCCTTCTTCCGTTCCTGCGACAGTACCTTTGTAATCGTCTCGAAGCATTTCATCAAAAGCTTCATCTCCTCCGGATCAAACTCCCGCATGACCAACTGTCCATAATACATAACTTCTTGCGCAACCGCCTGCATCTGACTCTTTCCCTGTGTGCCCATCTGGATGGTAACGATCCGCTTATCCTCGGCGCTGCGGTTCCTGATGACCAAATCCTTCTTTTCCATTCTGGCTATAATGCCTGTCGCTGTATTCAGCGGCACATGGATATACTCGGCAATCTGCGTCATATTGACTTCTTCCTGACGAAACAACAGCCACAAGATCAAAATCTCATTCTTGGAACAATCTAACAGGATATTCTGCCATACCTCAGGTGACAGCAGCTCTTTGATCTGATCCACATATCGATATATTTCCTGTTCAAATCCGCTTCCGTTCAGCTCCATATGCAACCCTTTCAAATTACTTCTTCTTTCGAAGTAATTTAATTCTACCACCGAAGTATTTATCTGTCAACTGTTTTGGTAAACTTTTTTACACGCATAAATGTATGCCCTGCTACGGCTGTTCCTTCAGATACTGTATGAACTGATCTCCCGGTATCGGCTTTGAAAAATAATAGCCCTGAAAATAATCACAGCCGAGTTCCAGCAGCCTTCTGATATGCTCTTCCGTCTCCACGCCCTCCATAACGATCTTCTTATGAAGTGTCTTTGCCAACAGAAATGTATTCTTTAAAACGGTATATGCCTTTTCATTTTCCATCGAAGTCCATAGGATGCTCTTATCAATCTTGATATATTCAAACGGAAGGTTATGTATGGCCTTGATATTCGAATAGCCGGTTCCGTAATCATCCATGGAAAATGTAAATCCATCCTCCACCAGTCTCTGCATCGTGTTGTGCAGCCGTTCTGTGGAACCGGCTGTCGCAGTCTCTGTAATCTCCAGATTAAGACGTTCCGGCTGGATGCCATACTTATTGGTGATGTCAAACAACCTTTTTGCCAGGTCATGCTGCATACATTCCACAACCGACAGATTGACCTCTATATATCCTATTCCGTATTCCGAGAGATTTCTCTCTTGAAAAAAACTGCACACCGACTCAAAGACGAAATTGCCTATTTCTATGATATACCCTTCCTTCTCAGCAATCGGAATGAATATCTCCGGTGATATGAATCCCAGCTTTTCATCACGCAGCCGGATCAATGCCTCCGCCGATACGATGCGCTGTTCCTGTACAGAATAGATCGGTTGATAATATACCTCAAACTTTTGCTCATCTATGGCTGACCTGATTGCACGCCGAATCTCAAAATTCTTGTTTCGTTCCTCCTGATTGATGTTCGAAGCAAAGAAAACAGACTGTTCCTCACTTTTCCCATCCAAATGATTGATGATATCTGCAATCTGCTCCGGCGTCTCCGCCTCATTCGGACAGGCAATGCAGATTAGCCTGACCTGAAAGTACTCGTCCCTCTGCTGATCATCAAAAGGCGTCTTCGAGCGTTCCAGAACTCTCTCTGCGAGCTCTTCTATCATGGAAACCGGCATATCCGGCAATCTCACTCCGAATGATGCTTCATCCAGCCTTCCGACAATGGCCTTGGGGTTGATCTGGTTCAGATACTTCACCATTCTCTTAAGGATATCATCAATACGTTCTACACCGATGCTTTTTTCCATCAGCTCATAATTCAAAATATTCACACCCATGAACCAGAATCTCTGCTGCATCTTCAGACTGTTTTCCAGTGTATTTCCAAATGCTTGTTCATTAAAGGCACCCGAAGCGCTGTCGAGTATTTCCTCCGCATTCTGTACACTGAACAACAACAATATCATACTGATTGTCATTCCAAACGGATGAATCAGGTATCTTGGATAGTTCATCTGAATCAACATTCCGGTACCGCTGACCGGCAGGAATGAAAACAAAGCAAGCCGTTTATCAAAAGAAAGCCCTTTGCTGTACTTAATCAGGAAATATGCACCGAAAATGAAATAGTAGACCACCAAAACATATAATACCGGAAACAACCTGCCGTGCAGATAGACACCATTTTGGTCATAATAGAAGATCCAACCGGTCCATTGCGTTGTCAGAATCAAAAACATCTCTGACACATAAGGAATCAGCAGCAAAAGACTCTTCTTATAACCCATTTTCTTGCCGACGCTTGTCAGCAGCACTATATACAAGGCATAAATAGGTGTAGCCGTATTCTGAAATACCAGATAGATGCTGTTCACAGTATGTGATGCCCACATGGGTACACTGTCAGGATAAGAAATCATAAACGCACCAATCAAATCAAAGATTGCTGTAATCAGACTGACAATCATCAATGCACCAAAGGCAATATTATATCTATAAGGAGACTTCTTTTTTCCATAGAATAGAACGATCAGCACTAAAAATATCACGATTGCCGCAATATCAAAACTAATCTCATATACCATGGCTCTACCTCCTCTCCCTTTGACCTTACTATAACAGCTGATAGGAGCCTATTGTTAAATCGCAATGTATCTCTTTCAATAACTCTGTCTGTCTTCCCATATAGGTATCACAAATGACTACCTGCATATCAAGTTCATGCAGCATGTCAATCGTATTTTTCAAAATACTCATTGCCTGTTCGTCTCCCAACGCAGCCGGAAATACTTCCCGCCCCATTTCCACATGTGAAATGGGAAGTTCATATATATATGAGATGTTGGAATACCCTGTTCCATATCCGTCCAGAGAAAACCAGACCCCTGCATCCGAAAATTGCTTCATCATCTCTATCAGCTGCTTAGGCGAATCCATGGCCTCGCTCTCCGTAATCTTTAGCCGTATCGTCCCCGGCTTGATCTTATATTCCTTCATAAGCCAGATGATTTCCCGCAGGAATCTCTGATGCATACACATAAATATAGAGATTCCAACCTCCACACTCTCAATTGCTATGCCGGCTGCCCTCTTTGATACCAGATAATCACAGGCACACCGGAACAGATAGATTCCCACACGGAAGCTCAGACCTGATTTTTCAAACAGCTCCTTACAGTCATCCGAGTAGATCAGTCCATCCTCACCCATGACGCACAGAGCAACCTCTGCCCCGACAGAAGCACCCTCTGCCACAGAATAGATTTCCCGATAACATACATCGAACTTTGAATATTCCACCGCATCACGAATCATTTGTTCTCTGTTCTTCTGGTTATTTCTCTCTTGAATATTCAGTTCCTTTAAACTGACGATTCTGCTTCCCACAGACTCCTCACCCAGATAAGCGATGACATCCATGATTTTCTCGATGCCGTCGGCATCCTCCGGACAATCAATCCTGCACATGTGAACCGACAGGAGGGTAGATATCTCATTGATCCGCAAAGGCTGTTCAAATTTCACCGCCAGACGCTCCATAATGTCATCGATACGAGAATAGAGCAAATGGCTGAATACCAGACAAAAGCAGGAATCATTGAGATGGTAGATCATTGCTTCCTGCTCCGTTTCACGGATTCTCTCTACCGCAGCGCGCTGCAGTGCCTGCACATGTCCGATTCCCAGATTCCTCTGCATAAACGAAACATCGTCAACCATAACCACAACAACGGAGAATTCCTTTCGGGTAGCAAAATCAAACGATGTCATCGTCACAAATGACCTCCTGTTATATACCCGCAGGAAATTATCAATCTCAAGGAATGGATTTTGCAAAGTAAAAAATGCAATTAAAAGACACAACGATATTCCGAACATCTGCGTAATCTGCCCGGGCACAACCGTCTGCACGACCACGGCAATGGTCGCAATCACGGTAATGATCAAAAGAGTAATCTTATTTTCGATAGACAATGAGGTTTTGATCCGCCAGATATAACTCGCGGCAATCAACAGATAGAACAGACCCAATAAGATTGCACAGGAACGCCCGACACCTCGAACATAATTCCCCGCTTCATCATAATAAAAGAGAAAATGTGTATAATAAGTCGTTGCAGTCAACACGCATATGATTCCATAAGGAATCAAAGTTGCAAGCTTGATGCCCAATCGTGTTTCCTTCCACGTAGTCGTAACACCCAGCACATAAAACAGCACCAGCAAAGACTCCAAATCCTGCAAAATAAAGCACCCTCCGGAGGATACATACTTCATCCAGTTCGGAACACGGTTGCCTGCATTGATCAATAGCACATCTGCAATATCAAATAGGGAACTGAAAAGAGCGCATAGAATCAGCAAGAAAAAAAGACGGTTCTGGTAATTCGGAATGCCCCGCTTCATATAATACAATAAAATAATTACCAATAATATAATCAGTGCTACGATATCATAGCAGATATTGTATGTAACCATGCACGGTCCTCACTTCATCACTGTCCGGTCATATTGGTCTTTGCAATTTTATCTATAATTCATTATACCAATTTTTACATATCTTTTCAAGCAATCCTATGTTTTTGTGCCTGTCTAAGAACTATGATCAAGCTCTGTTACGAAAATACTGAATCAACATCCAGACTAAGCGCAGACCAATGATCGTAGCATAAGCGAGCACAACGAACAAGCCGATCCAGCCGACTCCCTCCAATACATCGAAACTTCTTGTAAAAACAGCCGTCACGAGCAAAAGCAGCAGCAACAGCAAAAAGGAAAGTCCTATGACACATACAGCAAACACCCATCGCTTCAATGCAAACTTGTTGCACAGATAATCCTCTATGAAAATATAGTACACAAACGGAAAAAACAGTTCCAACGGCAGTGAAAAAACTGTAAAATCGACATCTGTTCCAATCAAATTCGCAATCATCACAACGACTGCCAATGATATGACCGCACTCGCGTATACCAATATGTTCTTCTTCATCCTCAATCCCCATACACACGGAAACAGTTCTTTCCGTCTTCCTTCGCTTGATACAATGCCTGATCCGCCTGAGCAAACAACTTGGCATAATCATCTGCCTCTGCACTATAATAGGCGATTCCGATGCTGCAGCTGATATGAACGGCCTTTCCGTCCTTCGTGAACACACGATTCATCAGGCGGTTGATTTCACCTGCCCGCTCCGCTACCACTTCATCCGTCGTATTTTTCATGAGTACCATGAATTCATCTCCGCCGGTACGTCCCACGATATCACTTTCTTTGAAAGCTCCGCGCAGCGTCTTTGCCACAAACCTGATCACATCGTCCCCGAACATATGCCCCAGCGTATCGTTGACCGCCTTGAAATTATCCGTATCAAGTGCAAATAGAGCCTGTCGATTCCCCTCTTCCGGTCTGCAGCCCGCCAAATATTCCTCTATGGCTTCCTGTGTTGACATCTTATTCAGGATACCGGTCATCTGGTCTGTTTTCATCTTCTTCTTCATGGCTTCCTTAGCCGCCTGTTCCGCTGTAATATCCTTGAGGATTCCGACGATTCGCGTTACCATACCGCCTTCGTCCGCAATCCCCGCATAATTCATACGATACCAGACATATTCTCCCGTCAGGTATCTGGAACGATATTCAACCTCACCCTTGACCGGCTCCAGCAGTGCCTTCACAATATGCATGTTCACCAAATTATAGTCATCCGGATGCACCGTCTCTCTGGCTGAATTGTTCTGCATGAAATGCTCGACCTTCTTATAGTTCCCTTCGCTGTCTTTTACCGAATAGGTCACACAGTCCACTCGTGTATCAAAGTCAAACTGAACCTCCTCAATGACCTCTTCAATCAGCTTATATCTCTCGGTCTCAATGTACAGCATTTCATTCATACGCTGTACCTCTTCCTGTATCATACGCGCTTCCGTTACGTCACTGATCACCACAATGAATCTGTCTCTTCCGTCCTTGCCCTTTACCAGTCTTCCCTTATGATGCAGCCATATAAACTGTCCGTCATCCATAAAGCTCTGCACACGATAGGTAATCTCCACCGAATGAAAGAACTGCATCTGATTTTCCATCTGTTCCTTGATCTGTTTCCGGTCACCCTTGTAGACCATCAGATCAAAGGAGTTATAAAAATGCTCACGAAATGTCTCTTCATCGCAATGAAAGACTGCAAGCAGTCCCGCCCCGATGAAATCAAACTTTCCGGTCTCGGTAAAATAACTGAATACTCCACCCGGAATATTATCCAACAGTGTTTCCAGCATCGTGGATGTTTCATCATATTTTTCCTTTAATTCTGTATAATCCATCTGTTCCATATCCTGCATGATATCCTCCATAAGCGATTATCCACCATTATAATCATCTTAATACTTTATGTAAACTTAGTCAAGAACGAGCTGTTATTGACAAATAGGGGGTTCCACGGGTATACTAACTATATTATGTTATAGTTATATCTTCCCTGGAAAGGAGTTTTCTATATGTTTATCGGACGAAAAAGTGAACTCGACACCCTGAATTCCATCTGGAATCAAAATTCTTTCGGCTGTGCACTGCTCTATGGCAGAAAATACGTCGGTAAGACTTCTCTGATTTCAGAATTCACCAAGGGCAAAAAAACAATCTTCTTTTCTGCACTGGCTTCCACAGGACGTGACAACCTGATTTCCTTTACCAAGGCTCTGTATTCCTGTATTTCTCCTGCCATGCATGATATTCCGCAGCTGCAGGATTGGGATGAATTATTTGAACAGATCAATGCCTTTGCGCACAAGGAGCATATCGTACTGGTCGTTGATGATTTTTCCAACCTCTGTCATGCATATCCGGGAGTCCTGCATACACTGCAGAAATTGTTCGAACACCAATTTGCAGACTCCAATCTTCTCATTATACTGGCCGACTCCTCCATTCATTTTATGGAAGAAACCGTGATGGCTTCAAAAAGCCCGCTATACGGCAACTATACTGTAGCGCTGCGGTTGTCTCCTCTGGATTACAAGGAAACTGCTTCCCTGTTTCCCGCCTACTCCCCCGAAGACAAAGCGTTAATCTACGGCATTACGGGAGGCAATCCCTACTACCTCAGCAAATTGGATCCGGATGCCGAGATCAAGAACAACATCATGACCGGATTTTTCTTAAAGAACGGACTGTTCTTAGAGGAGCCTGCCCATATCATGAAGCAGGAATTCCGTGAACTGACTACATACAATGCCATCCTAACCGCCATTGCAACAGGACATAATCGCCTGAATGAAATCGCGGAACAGGCAGAGCTGGAAACCGGACTTTGTGTGAAATACCTGAAAGCGCTTGCTTCCATGGAACTAATCGACAAGGAAACACCGGTTGCTTCCAGAGACCGTAAAAAGAGCTACTATAAAATATCAGATTATCTATTCCGCTTTTGGTACCGCTTCGTACCTGAAAACATGTCCCATATTGCCTCGGGCAGAATATTCCTGTCCTATCTGACTGCAGTCGAAGATCATCTTCCCGCCTATATGGAAGATATGTTCTATGAGATTGTAAAGGAATATCTGGTGAAATATTGCAATCTGATTCCTTTTGACATCCATAACATCGGTAAATGGTGGGGTCCTAATCCCAAGACAAAGGCATCAACCGAGATTGACCTTGTTGCTACCGATATCAGCCATGATCACGGTTTGTTCGGAACACTCCGTTACAGCAGCAGCCGTCCGATGGACATCAGCGACCTGCATGACTTGCAGGCTAAGAGTGAATGCGTAAAAATGGTAACAGAAAAATATTACTGCCTGATCAACCGCGGCGGATTCACGGATGTATTGAAAGCAAAAGCAGCGGACGAAGGAGTACTCCTCATCACGCTGCCGCAATTATATCGCTGAAATATATGCAATCTGTATCATTGTAATCCTATGGCGAGCCGTTCAATCGGCTCGCTGTTTTAATATAAACGGTTCATTCTCCGAGGATGATATCCGCTGCCTCTTGAGGTGTCTCGGCAATCAAGGTAGCTCCTGCAAGCACCAGCTCCTCGCGACCACCATAGCCATACAGCACTCCCATAGAATCCAAATTATTTTTCTGCGCTCCTACAATGTCGTGACGGCGATCACCGACCATCAATACCTTCGACCTGTCCGTAATTCCGACTTCCTTAAGCGCATACGCTATGACATCAGCCTTTGCCGTTCTGGTCTCATCCATCGTGCTTCCGGCTACATATTCAAAATAATCCTTTAATCCAAAATGCTCTACTATACGCTCTGCCATAGGCTCCGGCTTGGATGTTGCCATGACGATCCGCTTGCCATGCTCCTTTAACCGCTGCAGCATATCTGCGATACCGTCATAGACGCTGTTTTCAAAAATTCCCTTCGCCTCATAATACTCTCTGAACCAGATAATCCCCTGCTTACACTGTTCCTCGTCAAACCCATAATACTCCACAAATGTTTCGCTGAGCGGTGGTCCTACAAATTTATATAATTTCGCCATGTCTGTTTCATCGATTCCAAATTTCTTCAACGCATACTGCACAGAATTCACGATTCCCGGTGCAGAGTCTGTCAAAGTGCCATCCAGATCAAATAAAATCACATCGTATTTCGCCATATAAAATGTCTCCTCTATATATTTTCTCGCTTATTTAATATAAATTATCATAACATTTACCGGCTGTTCTCACAAGCAGTTTTACCAGAACATATAGCTATTCCAAAACACGATATAAGTTCCAAATACCATTGGTAATATTCCGGTTGTATAAACAGATTCTGCCGCCTGATTGGTCAGTATCACTACCCCGACTCCGGTCTCCATATTATATGCAAACCAAGATGTACTGCCTGCAGTTCCACCATTATGCCATAATAGAGGAACACTGTATTCATCCGTCCAGAACCCATGACAATTTCTAGCTGTCTGTCCGTCTGCATAGTAAAGTGTCGGCGACTGCATTTCATCCAAGGTTTCTCGTTTTTCAAATAAAGGAGACACTTCTCCATCTGCCGGAACGAAAGCCTGACCAAATTTCACAAAGTCTTCTATTGTTCCCGTCGCCATCCCTGCGGGATATAACGGAATATGATAAAATCTTCTGACGTTTTCAAATTGTTTTCGATATTGGTGTATCCATATGCTTTTTCAAATAAAAGCGTATCATGTTGAAAAACTGCTACCGACATTGCGGCCGTAGTCTCCTTATTTTCTTCTGTAAGAGTATCAATCTGTTCCTCAAGTTCTGAAATACTGATACCGGACGGCAGGTTTGTATCTACCATCTCTTGTCCGCTTTCTGCAGGTGCTGCATATGCAGATACCGGCATTATAAATGTCAGACAGAAAGCCACTGCCAGGCTCATCAATTTCTTCATCAATTAAATTCCTCCATGTCAAATCGTTCTATATTAGAAACTTCTTTTCTCTAATATAAAACGATAGCACCTGCTGAACTGTTTCAGCAAGTGCCAAATGTCATGAATCCACAATCATAGATCCAAATATTCAATTCCATCTACTTCTCGGCCATTCTTCTCTTAGTATCTACCAACACATCCGAACAAGTTCATCTTCTTCTCAGTTGCTGCTGCGATTTTCTCCACCTGATAAGGTATCAGATCCGTCATGCAGTCCTTTCCGTCCTCATAACCCTTCTTGATTGCATCAGAAGCAGCCACATTGATATCCGTAAAAATGTTTACCTTGCTGATACCACATGCGATCGCCTTCTTAAAATCCTCATCAGAGAGTCCTGAACCACCATGCAGTACCAGTGGAGTCTCAATCAGATTTCTGATTGTCTGAATTCGCTCAAAATCGAGCTGCGGTTTGAATTTATAGGCACCATGTGCTGTACCGACTGCAATCGCCAGCGCGTCTATATTTGTCTTCTGCACAAAGTCCTTCGCCTGTAACGGGTCTGTATAAAATGCAGTCATATCTTCTGCTTTTGTGACCTCATCACTTCCGGCACCTTCATTATTTGCCACATGTCCCAGTTCACCCTCAACAGTTGCTCCAAAAGCATGTGCAATCTCTGTCAGTTCCTTGACCTTTCTGACATTTTCCTCATAAGTGTCTGTCGAGCAGTCATACATAATCGAGGTAAAGCCACACTTGAGTGCCTCCATACATTTTTCGAAGGTCAGACCGTGATCATAATGTATAACGACCGGCACGCTTGCCTTCTGCGCCATCGGAATCAGAAAATAAGACAATTCCTCCATTGGCCCATACGGAAGCAGGATTTCAGCCGTTCCGATTATGACCGGCGACTTTGTCTCCTCTGCCGCCTTTAGAACGCCTCGTGTCATTTCAAAATTCACGGTATTGAAAAGACCGACACTATATTTTTCACTTCTCGCCCGGGGTAACACACCATTTAAATTCACTAACATACTTGATTCCTCCATCATCCGTTTTTCTGTCGTTGCTTACCTGCAAATCCTCTATGTCTCCATCCTGATGTCAGTCTACTTTCCTCCAGCCTGCCGCAATCTTTGCCTCCAACTCGGAAAATGGCTTCAGACCACTCAGCGCATCATATGCCGTCACACAAGAGGCTCCTGTTGCCGCAGCCATCTGCATCGTCTGTTCAGGCGAATATCCCTGTAACATTGCCGTCAGAAAAGCTGCAATACTGGTATCCCCCGCACCTGTTCCTGATAGCACCTGATCCGGTTTAAAACTCTTCTCAAATCCTTCTTTGTCTGCCCATGCTTCTATGTTCAACTCTGCCTTCGTTCCAACTTCTCTGAGTTTCTCTGCATTTCCGGTACGGTAATACATACCCGGAACTCCACATTTGATCAGCAGCACCTTGGCTCCGTATTCCGTACACCTGTCTGCCAGAGGTTTGATATCCCGCTCCAAGTCCAGTATTTTCGTAATGTCACGACCTGCTGCCTTCGTCTGCCACGTCTCAAAAAGCTCTCGATCCAGCATGAAACAAAGTTCTTCCACACTCGGTACAAAGAAATCCACGTATGGCATTACATTTCTCAATATTTGATCCCAGTCTGCTCTTCCTGCTTCCGAATCCGCATCCACTGCCGACAGATCCAAAGAAGTCGCAGCACCCGCCGCCTTAGCCCGCTTCATGACTTCCAGCAATTCCGCTCCATCATTTTCATACATGGACCTCATGATCGTCGGATAGCCAAAATGAAATAAAGCTGCTTCCTCTAACGCATTTTGCGGAATATCAGACGCACGGAAGGTATTGTTGGCTCCTGGATTGTGTAAAAAGAGCCGGTCAATTCCCGGAATCGCCAAGACAACAGAGTAAGAAGTCGATTCTTCTCTCGAAACCAGCATACCGTCCGCAGCCTGATACTTTCTTAAGATGTTGCAGATCATTTCTCCAAATGCATCTGCTCCAACCTTACCCATCAAAGATACATCTGCTCCAAGAATCTTCATCGCCAGCCCGGTGTTTGCAACTGCACCACCTGTATGCACATCCGCATCCCCCATCTGGATCAATTTGCCCGGAGATAAGATATCCGTCAGCTGACCGACCCTCTTATCAGGAAATACCGGCGTAATATCCAGACATATATGCCCCGCAACGATTACTTTCTTATGCATCGTCTCACCCCTTCCGTTGAAACATGTTCAATGATACTCTTTCAAGCCTCTGCTTGACAATAGATCTCAATTGCTTTGCCTACGAATGCGGTCGTGCCTGCTCCGCCTGCAGTATCGATGGTCTTTGCAAATCTCTCGTCAGCGATATACATCTGACCCAGTCCTGCAAGGATTTCTTTTGTACAGGTATAGAAACTGTCCGTAATGACCTGCTGCAATTTGGCAACCTGATCCTGCACCTTCTCAGATTCCGGTGCACGATCAAGTAATTTTCCGAATGCAGTAAACTGCTCTATCAATACCTGATTTTTCATATTCCAATCAGCCTTTTGGTAATGCGCTGTTTTCTGTTCGAATTCCTGATAGGCATCCTTATGACCCCAACGCTCCTTTGCTTCTTTGGTATAGGCATCCATTTCACTTTTATCAAATGCATGAAAATCCATAACACTCATTCCTTTCTCTTGAATTTCAAGGGCAAGGTCAATCAATCCATCCAAATGCTCCCGCTTCATACGCAGCAAGGTAATCTGCTGCTGCAGCGCTTCCTCTCGATCAAAATTCTCACTGTCGATCATCTCTTTGATGTCCTTAAGCGGAAATTCCAGTTCCCGAAAGAATAAAATCTGCTGCAAGCGTTCCAATGCCGTACCGTCATACAGCCTGTAATTTGACTCCGTCACCTCATTCGGGCATAACAGTCCGATCTCATCGTAATAGTGTAAAGTGCGCACGCTCACTCCTACGCGCTTGCTTACCTCATGAACCGTCATCATCGTGATGTACTCCTTCCTCTTGATAAACTCATCATATACTATGACGTTGCGTTAGAGTCAATATAAAAATCCGTCAATTTCCGAGAGCATGGAAAACATCGGTATCACCTTCGTATAAATCGGTATCAGGAATAACAGCGGAAGTACAATGAAAACAATTCCTATAATGATGTTTCCCTTGTAAGAACCATTTTCTTCACAGAATAACTCCTTAGGATTGTTCGGGTTGATGACAATTCTATACCGATCTCCCTGTTTGATTTTCAAACCGCCTGTATACTGCTCCGATGTCGAACGGTATTTTATGCCATTATATTCATACTCCCATACAGGACGGCTGACACCGGTCTTTGGTGCCACCCTCTGCTCATGTCCGTCATTTAGGATCGGCACTGCGATTTGCAGATTCTCATATCCCAGACATGTGGCAATCACCGCCTTTGTACAATTCTTCGCAACATGCTTTTTCTGCTTACAGCCTGACACGATTATACAGATACCAATCGTAAGAAAAATCGCTTCTATACCAAGTCCAATGCCATACGCAGCCAGCAGAAAAGGATTTGCCACATGAATCATAAAAGCAACCAGTAAAAGAAGCACACCGACTCCAATACATATTCCGCCTGCCAATTTTGAGGTTTTTCCGATTTTCTGCACACTTCCAAACACAAATATAAAAGCAGCAACCATCAAAAAGATCAGCCCCAGAAGAACAATTATGAATGTCACCAGTAGTTCCGGTGCCGTAAAGGGAAGTACAAAAAGCATCACTACACCAACAAAGAAAACAACCACTAGGGAAATGAACATAATCTTCAATCTAATAGGCGCATCTGACCACTTCATTTCATAATGTTCGTGGTAATAACTGCCTTTGAACTCATTGTGTTGGAATTGCATCTTCATTCGTATCATCCTCCGTTTTTGCCTTGATCATCCTCTGTATCATGCATCGATATTTTGTCCTGCATTTATTTACATTATATCATATTAAACGATTGAGTAAACAGAAAATCCGTACTTTCTATGCCCCATCTAAAACCGTTTGATGATTTGGTTATTGAAAAAGAGAAATGAGCAAATCCATTTCTCTTTCATCGTAGGATATGTTTCATATATCGTCAAACTTTATAATTTTACAATTGGGTGGCGAATCACTGTTCTCAGTTTATCCGGTGCTGTTTTACGTGGGTCACTCAGATAAATTTCATGATGTTTTCGATCACCTGAGATATCAGTTCGGTACCCTGACTCTTTGATGAACTCCTCAAGTCCCCTGACAGTCGGTCCCTCATCGTCAAAAATGCCATGGTGCATCACCTGTGCGCACAGTCCTTCTTTCCATTCTATCAAACGTGCCACGGATAAATCCAATTCCGGTTTTTTCTTATGTAGTCCTTCTTTTGCCTGCTCAAATACTTCCTCTGTCACGAACTCCGGCTGACGAATCATAGACGTCCAACAGAATGCATCTTTGTCTTTCACTTCCATCGTGGTAAAATCAATATTGTCGCCCCACCAAAGTCCTTCCAGTGGCGGTACAACATATTCAAAGTAGCCCTTGGGCTGATTGCCGCTCATTTTGCTCATTTTGATACCATAAGACAACCCGTACATGATTTCCATAGCGTTTTTATAAGCTTCACAAGTATTCGGATCGCCTGCGCCGTCAATCATGATGAACTTGATAGACGGAACTTGTATCAGCATCGGTTTTGTTTTTGGCAGGTATAAATCTTTGTATTCCTTTTTATAATCCATTTTTTCCATATTCGTTCTTCCTTTCATCTATGTGTTTTGTCACTCTCTTCTTTTCTTCTCTTGGGCTTTTCCCATTATTTTCTTTCAAGACGCTCAAATCCCGCCTTTGTAACGTTCATGACTTCTGTATACAATCTCGGAAATTCCTCTGTTCTGTCTTCTTTTCCTGTCAAATAATCCACAATTACATCTTTGATTTCTGAAATCACATCCGCACCTTGAATCAAGATTGCCGCCGCATCTTGCATCGCCTGATCTTCATATTCTTCACCCAGCATAGTCAACACACGGGCTATCTTATCAAACCCACCATGAAACGGCTGTGCATCCGGCTCATCCATTCCACGCAGTGCATTTGGTACTCCCGGAACGGTTCCATAGAACTCCACCATATGAGCAAGTTGCTTATCGTAGTCCTCCTTAGAAAGTTCATTCTTCCAGTTCGGCAGATCCTTAATGAATTTCTCAAACCCTCGATACCCAACAAATCCGACCGGCGGATGAAGAAATGCTTCTGCTTCCTTGGCAAATGCTTCTTTTGCAATCTGATATGGATTCTTTTTACTATTCATTCTGACAACACACACCGTATTCGGATTGGAAAGCCCCGGATACCCACAGTTCCATGCAAGACGCAGTTCCTCATAAGAAAGTAACTGTGATTCCTTACGACCACAATCATTGATTATCACACACTTCTTTTCATCATCATATCCCACCATCATCACATAATGAAATGGAATATGATCTGCATGATAAAGTTTCTCAAAGTAAGGCAGATAATACATATCCAATGCACCGAGCACACACGGATATCCTTGATCAATCTCTGCCTTCGCCCGTGCCAAAGCCTTCTCAAAAGTCTTATGCTCATAATGCTTATACTCGAATCCAACGATCGGCGCCAAAAACTCATACATCTTCTTCGTACGTCCATCACCAAATGCCACCATTCGCTTAAACTCGTCCTTATTGGTTTTCATGTAACAGAATGAACCAAAACCGGCCAGTACAAAGAAGAAACTCGGCGGTAACTGTTCTCCGGTCTGATTGATATACAGATCCTCAATCCCATTCCACATACATTCGTAATCATCAAAATGGTGTTTCAATTGTACAATATTTTTTGTCATCTCTTAACCCTCTCTTGAAAACATTTCTTGTCTACAATAACAGGGTAAACCCTCGTACGATACGAGAGTCAAGAGAGTTTTTGGAAATTGTGTATTTAATAAAATACCAACCATCAAATATGACGGTTGGTAAAATATTTAATCTCTATCCATAAAGGAATTGACCAAGCTTATTTGCTGACATATTATATTGATTTTTTAGATCGCTAATTTCTTTTCTGTACTCTTCCATCGCAATTCTGTTGTTCTTGTCTTTTGATAATATATAGTTCTTATATGCACATTCAATATGTCCGTTCAATTCGTTGTAAACATTCATCGCTTCGCTCACATCAGCACTTTTATAATGCTTATTTTTACCATGAGACATTGGTCTGTTGTAGAACTTCGTATAAAACATGCTTGTGTCATTTATCTGAATCGTAAGCATTGTACATATATCATGCATATATTTGCATACATCTTCCAAATAACAATACTCTTTCTTTCTGTCTTGAAAATAATAGAACAGCAGTGCAGCAATTGTACTTGATATTGCTCCTGTTAGTACTCCAACAATTATACCGGATATCATACCGTAATCATTCATTTGTATCGTCTCTCCTATGTATTATAGTAAAATTATACCATGATTCAACATAGCAGTTCGCACCAACCATTACATGATGATGTCCA
>CAZWXS010000013.1:0-56179 GCA_964638005.1 uncultured Lachnospiraceae bacterium | reverse complement strand
GCAAGACCGAATAGAAAGCGATACGGCTGCCCGTCGTGCTTTCAGGTGGGTCGCTGGAGACCGTCGGCAACGGCGGTACGAGATAGATGATTACCGAAGATGTCGTAACGGCATCGGAACATAACCCGGCTTATAGCCTTGCTTACTATTATAATAGCTGCTTGCGATACGCAGGCGGCTATTGTTATGTGATGCTTGAAAAAAACTAGCGTCCGTTGTAGAATAAAAATGTTATGAAATAATGAGCGTTAGTAGTGAGCTTGAGCAAGTGAAGCTTGTTCAAGGCGAGCGGCGAATTGGATCATGAACGAAGTTCATGATATGAGAATGCGGAGGCAATGGATATGCAGGTAGTAAAGCATTTTGTGACGATTACGAAGCACCGGCATCTGGTAAGACAGGGGTGTTTTCGGGTTGGTTTATATTGGAGGGGACTGGTACATGATCTGAGCAAGTATTCACCGTCGGAATTTTTGGTGGGTGCAAAATATTATCAGGGCTATCGTTCTCCTAATAATGCAGAACGGGAGGCACTTGGTTATTCAGGAGCGTGGCTGCATCATAAAGGGCGGAATAAGCATCATTTTGAATATTGGATGGATTACAGCGCTACGGAAACAAAGGGTTTCGTACCGGCCAAGATGCCGACAAAGTATATCGTGGAGATGTTCATGGATCGTGTGGCGGCCTGTAAGAACTATAATGGTGCGGACTATACGGTTGCAGATCCGTACCGGTACTTTATGAAAGGGAAAGACCATATCATTATGGAAGCAGAATCCAAAGCGCTGCTTGAGAAACTGCTGATCATGCTGAAAGATCGGGGCGAACAGGATACATACCGTTATATCAGAGTTAAGATATTGGGTAAAAGAAGATGACCGTGTGGTGTTAATAATTCCACACGGTCATCATGATTCCATCTGCGATTGCAGCAGCGACATCTTCAAAGTTGGAGTCTAACAGCCAGTTATCGTTCGTGGTGTTGATGAAACCGACTTCTACGAGCACGGCAGGCATACTTGTATCTCGCAGTACGACCAGATTGGGACGTTCATTGACACCGAGATTTTGAAAGCCGATGCGTTCCAATTGTTCATTGATGTTGATTGCCAGATCATATGCAGTTCCGTATGCAGAATAAAGCAGTGTTTCAACTCCGGAATAACTGTTCGGATAGGGAGAGGAATTTCGGTGAATGGAAACAAAGTATTCGCCGCCGGACTGATTGGCTTCGGCCGCCTTTTCGTATGGAGTCTCATATTTATCGACCGTTCTGGTGTAGAAGACCTCAAGCCCGTTTTCAGCCAGAATCTCGCCGATTGCCAGAGTGAGTGCCAGCGTATCGTCTTTTTCCTGCCGTCCGTCATAGACGGCACCCGGGTCAGAACCACCGTGACCTGCATCTAAGATGATTATTGCCATTGGATTTACCTGTTTTGGGATTTGTAGTTAGTATATGCATACAGACGAAATCTGTTTCCTGTTTTTGGTGGACAATCCAAGAGGGAGATATTATAATGAATACCAAGGGTTTCAAGGTCATGTTTTTCATGCTCGCATGAAAAAACATGAGGTTGAAACCCGTAACCCATGAGAAAGCAGCCTGACAAGGCGGATTTCGAATGGGTTGCTGATTGCGAGAGCACAAAGTGCGAAGCAATCAGCAGGTATTCATGTATGTTGGGACAATTAAGTCTTTTTAGCACAATATTTGTTTTTGAGGAGTTAAAATGAAAAAAACACAACTACTATTATATATAACACTCCTGCTAAGCATCCTATTGACAGGATGCAATACAGGAGCAAAGACAGAGGACGATCCGAACAAGATCAATGTCGTGGCAACCATATTTCCGCAATACGATTATGTCCGTCAGATTGCAGGAGAGAACGTCGATCTGAAGCTTTTGCTGCCGCCCGGAGCGGAGAGCCATTCCTATGAGCCGACACCCAGAGATATCATCGATATACAGAACAGTGATATTTTTATCTATGTAGGCGGAGAGTCGGATGCATGGATTGAGGATATCCTGTCTTCCATGGATACAAGCAATATGCAGATGATTGCGTTGATGGATTGTGTCGATGCGGTGGAAGAGGAGCTTGTTGAGGGCATGCAAGCACATGAGCATGAGGAAGACGGTCATGCGCATGATGATGAACATGTACATGATGCAGAAGAAGTTCATGAGGAAGAAGACAGCGAAGTTCATCATGCAGAAGAAGCTGAGTATGATGAGCATGTGTGGACTTCACCAAAGAATGCCATACTGATCACGGAGAAGATCACAGAAGCTCTGCAGAGTGCCGATGTGGCAAATGCGGCGGTATATGCGGATAACAGTACTGCGTATATCGAACAACTGAAGACTTTGGATGCGCAGTTTGAGGCGGTAGTCGATCAAGCGGCGCGTAAGGTCATGGTATTTGGTGACAGATTTCCCATGCGCTATTTTGCGGACGCATATGGTCTCACATATTATGCGGCATTTCCGGGATGCGCTGCTGAGAGTGAGCCGAGTGCGGCAACGATTTCATTTTTGATCAATGAAGTCAAGGCAGAACAGATACCGGTTGTCTTTCATATTGAATTTTCCAATGAGAAAGTGGCAGATGCTATCTGTGAGAGTACGGAAGCGAAGAAATTGCTATTTCATTCCTGTCATAATGTATCTTCGGAGGATCTCAGTGCAGGGGTTACTTATGTCAGTCTGATGCAGGAGAATATGAAGAACCTGAAGGAGGCATTGCAATAGTATGATGGCACTTATTGTAGAGATATTTTCATTTGACTTTATGCGTAGGGCGATGATTGTAGGCGTGCTGGTGTCTTTGTGCGCCGCACTGCTGGGCGTATCCTTGGTTTTAAAGCGTTATTCCATGATCGGAGACGGATTGTCCCATGTAGGATTCGGAGCATTGGCAGTGGCTATGGCTCTGGGGCTGGCACCGCTTGCGGTATCGATACCTGTGGTCGTGCTGGCAGCTTTCTTACTGCTTAGGGTCAGTGAGAGCAGTAATATCAAGGGTGATGCGGCTACGGCAATCATATCTACAGGTTCACTGGCAATCGGCGTTATCGTCGTGTCGCTGACGCCCGGTATGAATGCGGACGTTGTGAATTATATGTTTGGATCCATTCTGTCGATGACGGACAGTGACGTGACATTGAGCGTGATTTTATCTGTTATTGTGCTGCTTCTGTTTGTGGTGTTCTATCACAGGATCTTTGCCATTACCTTTGACGAGACTTTTTCAGCGGCAACAGGGATGAAGACCAAGGTCTACAACCTGATGATTGCATTTCTGACGGCCATTACGATTGTACTCGGGATGCGTATGATGGGGGCACTGCTGATTTCCAGTCTGATCATTTTTCCGGCGCTTACGGCAATGCGTGTATTCAGAAAGTTTCATTCGGTGGTCATCTGTGCTGCAGTGATTTCAATCGTATGTTTCCTGTCAGGACTTATGATCTCATATATCTTTGCGACACCGACAGGAGCCAGCATCGTGGCAATGAACATCATTTTGTTTGCTGTGTTCAGTGGGATACGCCTTTGTAAGTATAGAAAGTGAAAATAGAAACAGCCTATTTTTTACGAACAATGTTCTATTATAAGATGAAAAGATTATGTTATACTCCTCTCAGACTAAATGATTTGTGGTTTTCACAGAAAACTGCCAATGTGGTGAGAGGAGTATTTTTAAATGAATCAGGAACAATTAAACGCATTATTGGATGATATGAGCATTGAAGAAAAGGTCGGACAACTCTTGCAGCTGCCGAATAACTTTTATGAGGATGAGGCGATTTTGACCGGTCCGGCGATGGAGCTTGGAATCGGTGAGCGGGAAATCTATCAGGCAGGCTCTACTTTGAATGTATTCGGAGCTCAAAAGACAAAAATGATACAAAAGGCATATATGGAGAAACAGCCGCATCACATTCCGCTGATGTTTATGGCAGACATCATCAATGGTTATCAGACGATCTTTCCGATTCCCTTGGCGCAGGGCTGCAGTTTCTCACCTGCACTCGTCGAGGCATGTGCAAGTGCCGCTGCAAAGGAATCAGCGGTGACAGGTCTGCATGTGACCTTTTCTCCGATGGTGGATCTCGTCAGAGATGCTAGATGGGGCAGGGTCATGGAATCGACAGGTGAAGATGCATATCTGAACGGCAGGATGTGTCGGGCGATGGTCATGGGGTATCAGGGAGATGCAGAGGGCGCTTCTTTGCACCAATATGGCAAGGTGGCGGCATGTATCAAGCATTTTGCGGCATATGGTGCGCCGGAGGGTGGAAGAGAATACAGCAACGTAGAACTGTCGGAAAGGACACTCAGAGAAGATTATCTGCCGGCTTATCAGGCGGGAATTGATGCCGGTGCGGCTATGGTAATGACGGCTTTTAATACGTTGAATCATATTCCGGCGACAGCAAACAGATGGCTGATGAAGGATATATTGCGCAATGAAATGAATTTCAAAGGAGTGGTCATCTCTGACTGGGCGGCAATCGAAGAATTGATCTTTCATGGCATTGCAAAGGATAAGCAGGAAGCGGCAAAGCTTGCAATGCATGCACATGTGGACATTGACATGGCGACAGGCTGCTATATCAATCATATCAAGGAACTGGTTACATCTGGGGATATTTCAGAGACTATGCTGGATGAAGCTGTTATGCGCATTCTGCAGTTAAAGAATCGTCTGGGGCTGTTTGAAAATCCATATAAGGATGCAGATGAAGACAAGGCAGAGGAAATCTATTTTTGCAAGGAGCACAGAGCGTTAGCAAAACGTGCCGCTTTAGAAACGATGGTACTTTTAAAAAATGAGGAGAATCTGTTACCGCTTACCGCGGAAGAGAAGATTGCCGTAATCGGACCATATACAGATGAGGCGCGGATATACGGTGCATGGTCCATACATTCCCGTGACGAAGAAGTTGTCACGGTCAGAGAGGGCATAGAAAGATTAGCGGCAACAAACAGTCAGGTTACATTTAGCAGAGGAAGTTCTCTTTTGGAGGAGGATGAAGTTCTGTATGGATTTAGGGGATTGATTGAGAATCAAAATGAAAAATCCAATGAGGAACTGCTTCAGGAAGCCAAACAAAAAGCACAGAAAGCAACCAAGGTCGTGCTGGCTCTGGGAGAGCATACCTTTCATTCGGGAGAAGGAGGTTCCAGCAGTGACATTTTATTGCCGGAATGTCAGATGCATCTGCTGCGGGAGATTGCAAAAGTCAATCAGAACATCGTGACGGTCATATTTGCGGGAAGACCGTTGGATCTGCGGGAAGTATCTAAGTACTCCAAAGCAATCTTGTATGCATGGTTTCCGGGTAGCGAGGGAGGCAATGCAGTTGCCGAACTGTTGTATGGCGTGCAGTCACCGAGTGCACGTCTGTCCATGACAATGCCGTACTGCGTGGGACAGGCTCCGATCTATTATGGCGGGTACAGCACAGGCAGGTTGTTCAACGGAAATAAGGAGAATCGTTTTCAGGCGACCTATCTGGACATCCCTTCGGATCCGCTGTATCCGTTCGGATATGGACTGACTTATACAGAATTTGCATATACAGAGCCGTCGCTGAGCAGTTCGGTTATGAAGCAGGGCGCAGAGATCCGGGCAGGTGTCACCGTGACAAATATAGGAAAACGGACGGGAACGGAAACAGTACAGCTCTATATCAGGGATTTGATCGGGACGACTGTACGACCGATGAAAAGGCTGAAGGGGTTTGAACGTGTGACTTTGCAGCCTGGTGAGAGCAGGGAGGTTACATTTGTAATTACTGATGAAATGCTTCGATTCTACGACCTTCATATGGATTATGTGAGTGAACCGGGAGAATTTGCAGTGTTCATCGGCGGCGACAGCACAACAGATCGAGAAGCCCGCTTTGTGTTGGAAGCGTAGAGGCACATACGTATACATAGAATCGAGCAAAGAGATTTTTCTGTTGATATTTTTTCTGTAAGGGATTAAAATAAACTTAATGTAGTTTATAGATACCGCTGGTTTGGATTTGAAAGAACGAGGATAGAGCTGTGAAGAACATAGCAGTTGCGGCTGCAGGAATTACGGTAAATCATGCGAGCAGGTTAACAAAAGGTATTCGGGATTGTACAATTGAGCACAATATGAATGCCTTTGTTTTTACGTGTTCGAGACGGTATGAACGAAATGTAGAGCACGATGTCGGAGAATACAATATATTCAATCTGCCGGATTTTCAGGATTTTGACGGGGTCATTCTGATCAACAGCACAGTGGGCTCAGATGATATGCTGGTACATCTGGCGAAAGAAATTAAAGATTCCCATGTTCCGGCGGTCAGTATTGAGCGAGACGATCAGGATATGTTCAATGTATACATAGACAATAAGGCAGCGATGCGTGAATTGGTCACACATTTTGTGGAACATCACGGATTTACACGTTTGAATTATATTTCAGGTCCTCTCAGCAATGCCGAAGCCGTTAAGCGATTTGAGGCGTATCTGGAGGTGCTGCGCGAGCACGATATACCGATTGAAGAAGAGCGGATATATCGCGAGGGCACATTTTTAAGAGAGAGCGGTGAACTTGCGGCGAACTATTTTCTGGCTTCGGATCTGCCGCTGCCGCAGGCAATCATTTCTGCAAATGATGTCATGGCCATCGGAGCGATTGCGACTTTGAAGCAGAAAGGGATTCGTGTACCTGAAGACATTGCCATATCCGGATTTGATGATGACTTTGCTGCGGCATATCATGTGCCGTCCATTACGACGGTGGCCAGACAGCAGGAACAGGTCGGATACAACGCGTGTAAGAGGTTGTTGGACGGACAGGCTGAAATCGGGCGCGGAAAGAGCCGGAAATTTGATACGAAGGTTATTTACAGAGCCAGTTGCGGATGTGAGAGTAAAGATGACGTTGACAACATGATGTTTCGCCGGATGCATTTTGAGGAGCACGAGCGGGATGAAAAGTACCGTGAGATTACGAACAGCATGTCGGTAGATCTGACCAGCGTGGAGTCTTTTGAACAGTTAAAGCAATGTATCAAACAATATATTCCGAAGATACGCTGTGAGGAGTTATATCTCTTTATATGCGATGACTTCAGTGATACCGAGAGCAAATTCAACCTGTATAAAGAAGAGCATAATGAACAGACTTATCTGCGCAATGGCTTCGGAACAGAGACGATGCTGCTGCTCGGATATGACAACGGTCTGTACATAGAGGATATGCATCTTGATTTTCATGGGTTTATACAGCATTTAAATGAGAGCAATAAAGTGAGAAAGATCTATACGGTATCGCCGGTTCATTTCAGGGACAGATGCTTTGGTTACTGTATTTTGGGCAATTGCAGTTTCCCGTTTGACAGCCCTGTCTATTACACGTGGCTGATGAATGTCGGCAACGCAATCGAGATGATCCGTAAGCAGCTTTTGATGCGTACGATGATTGAGAAACTGGACAGTGTATGGTGCTATGATACACTGACCGGTATATATAATCGTTCAGGCTTCCGCAAGTACGGCGGAAAGGTATGGGACGAGATGCTGCAGAAGAATCAGGATGTGCTGATTCTGTTCATGGATCTGGACGGGCTCAAGATGATCAATGATACCTATGGCCATGAAGAAGGAGACCATCTGATTCAGAGCTTTGCAGAAATATTGATTGGGGTCAAGAAGCACGGAGAAGCCGTGATGCGGTACGGCGGAGATGAGTTTGTCATCATATCTCCCTATGCAACAGAGCAGGAAGCAGAGAATTATGTGATGAGTATCGAGCAGGGCATGAAGACTTTTAATGAGCAGCATGCGTTAAGATACAGGCTGGATGCAAGCATCGGATACCATATCCTATACCCGAAGAATGGAGTGGACATCGAGACCGCAATTGAAATTGCAGACCAGAAGATGTATAGTAACAAGAAACTCAAAAAACAAAAGAGCAATGTATTGACAGGACATATTTAAATACCCATTGGGACTTAGGCCCGGTGGGTATTTTTTATAATAAATGATGTGGTATTGTCACAGATATGGCAGCGGCACATACTATATAGCAACTGTTATCACTCCATGTGAGGTAAGTAGTATGCCTGATTTAGGGAAATTATCTGTACAAGTTGTCTCTTCCGTCGGTGCTTCACCCATTGAGGACGCAACCATTTCTATTTCTTATACAGGAAATCCAACCAATACGCTTGAACAATTGATTACAAATGACTCCGGATTTGCGGATACGATTGAATTACCGTCACCACCGCTGGAATACAGCGTCAGTCCATCCGAGGTACAGCCGTATTCCGAGTATACGTTGACCATTACCGCACCCGGCTATCAGGAACTGGTCATCAGCGGTTCCGAAATACTGCCGGATGTAACGGCACTTCAAAGAGCACCCTTGATTCCGGTTGAGTCACCGACTGCAGACGATGTCATTGTCATTCCGGCACATACGCTGTATGGCGAGTATCCTCCCAAGATTCCGGAGGCTGAGATCAAGCCGACAGACGAGACCGGTGAGATCGTCCTGAGCCGTGTGGTCATCCCGGAATATATGGTCGTACACGACGGCAGTCCGACAGATAATACTGCCACAAACTACTATGTCAGATACAAAGACTACATCAAAAATGTCGTTTCCTCTGAGATTTATGCGACATGGACGGAACCTACGATTTATGCCAATACGCTTGCTATCTTATCGTTCTCGCTCAACCGTGTATATACGGAATGGTACCGAAATCAGGGCTATGATTTTACGATTACGTCTTCGACCGCATATGATCAGAAGTGGATCAACGGCAGAAATATTTATGATACGGTTGACCGCATCGTAGACAATATCTTCACCAACTATCTGTCACGTCCCAACGTGCGGCAGCCCATCTTTACGCAGTACTGTGACGGCCGCCGTGTCACATGCCCGAACGGTCTGAGCCAGTGGGGCTCACAATACTTAGGAGAACAGGGGTATACCCCAATCCAGATTATCAGAAACTATTATGGAAGCGATATGTACATCAACACCTCTGAAGAGATTTCAGGCATTCCGGCGTCCTGGCCGGGATACAACCTAACCATTGGTTCAAGAGGCGAAAAAGTACAGATGCTGCAGGAGCAGCTGTCAAGGATTGCACAGAATTACCCGTCACTGCCAAGACTCACTCCGGACGGAATCTACGGACAGAATACAGCCAATGCAGTCAGACAGTTTCAATCCATCTTCGGGCTGCCGGCAACGGGGATTGTAGATTATGCTACGTGGTACGAAATTTCCGAAATCTACGTCGGAGTCACACGTATAGCAGAGCCGTAAGAGTGAATCATATTTAATTCATGGAACAGGGCGACCCCTTTACGCCACCCTAATATGAATTGCACATCCCCCGTTTTTGGACTATAATGGATTCGAAAGATTACCTACATTGGAAAAGCTGAGAAAGTGAGGACATAGGATGGCAGCAAGAGAATTCAGAGATGATTTTGTATGGGGTACCGCTTCGTCTGCATATCAGATTGAAGGTGCAGTGGATGCAGACGGCAAGGGTCCGAGTATCTGGGATGTGTTTGTTAAAGAAGAAGGTAAGATCCATGAAGGCAGAGATGCGACCGTGGCTTGCGAGTTCTATACAAGATATAAGGAAGATATAAAACTGATGAAAGAATGCGGTATCAAAGCATACCGTTTCTCGTTGAACTGGACGAGGATACTGCCGGAAGGCATCGGTAAGGTCAATGAAAAAGGTGTTGCTTTTTATAATGCAGTCATTGACGAACTGCTGGCAAACGGAATCGAACCCTATATTACTCTGTTTCATTGGGAATACCCCTATGCGCTGCATAAAAAAGGCGGCTGGCTCAACGATGACTGTGTAGATTGGTTCGCAGAGTATGCAGCGGTTGCGGCAGACAGATTTTCCGACAGGGTGACGAAGTTCATTACGATCAATGAACCGCAGTGCTTCATCGGGCTCGGTTATCTGAACGGAACCAATGCTCCGGGACTGAAATGTATGAATACCGATCTGTTTCAGATGGCGCACAATGCACTCAAGGCACACGGTGCAGCAGTCAAGGCTTTGCGGGCACATGCAAAGCAGAAGATCGAGGTTGGATTTGCACCGACCGGACAGATCAGTTTTCCGGAGACGACGAGTCCGGAGGATATTGAAGCGACCAGAAAGCATCTGTTTTCCTGCCCGACGGGTATGGGGAACTGGACGTGGAATCTGGCATGGTGGATGGATCCTGTTTTGCTCGGACATTATCCTGAGGATGGCCTGAAGCTATATCGGGATTATCTGCCGGAAATCACGGAAGAAGATATGAAGCTGATTTCCCAGCCGTTGGATTTTCTTGGACAGAACATCTATAACGGTGAGATGATCAGAGCAGCTAAGGAGGCAGATTGGGAGGTCGTAACGAAGTATGCCGGTTTCCCGAAGACTTCCATGAACTGGCCGGTTGCATATGAATGCCTCTATTGGGGGCCGAAATTCATCAGCGAGCGGTATCATCAGATTCCGATTTATATAACAGAGAACGGTATGGCGTGTCATGATTCAATTTCACTTGACGGAAAGGTACATGATCCGAACAGGATCGATTTTCTGGCACGTTATCTGAAGCGTCTGAAAGATGTTGTGGCAGACGGTGTTGACGTAAGAGGATATTTCCAGTGGGCATTTACGGATAACTTCGAGTGGAACGAAGGCTATAATGAGAGATTCGGCCTTGTTTATGTTGATTTTCCTACACAGAAGCGCGTGCTTAAGGATTCTGCAGCGTGGTATCGGAATATAATCGAAACAAACGGCAGAGATTTATAGACCAAAGACTTATAAACAAAGAAATATAAAATAATACTTGACAATTCATAAAAATGTTGTATGATTGTATTAAGAACGTAGTACAGTCATACAACATTTGCGTGTTAAAAAAATACGATAAGTATACAGATTACATTGTAGGCGGATTTGTATGAGTACAAAAAAAGAAAGGAATGATCAAATGGCATGGATACTTGACGGAGACAGACCTATTTACGCACAGATTATTGATGAGATCAGGATGCGCATCATTGCCGGTATATATGCACCCGGTGATAAGATTCCATCGGTCAGGGAATTGGCATCAGAGGCTTCGGTGAATCCGAATACGATGCAGAAGGCATTGTCTGAGCTGGAGCGGGGCGGATTGATCTCTACGATGAGGACGAGTGGAAGAACAGTAACGGAGGACAAGAAGATGATTGAAGACATGAAGAACAAGCTGGCAACCGAGCAGATTACTCTGTTCTTCGAAAAGATGAAACAGTATGGCTTCAGCAATGAAGAAACTGTAGAACTGATTCAGAAAGCAGCGAATGGGGAAAAGGCGTGAGCACATTGTTAACATGTAACGGTTTGACAAAGAGATATGGTTCGACACTTGCGTTAGACCATTTGAACCTTACAATTGAAAGCGGCAAGATTATCGGTCTTCTGGGACCGAACGGAAGCGGCAAGACGACACTGATCAAGTTGATCAACGGATTGTTGACACCGACAGAAGGAACAGTGGAAATTGTAGGAGAGAAGCCGGGAGTAGCTACGAAGAAGGTTATATCCTATCTTCCCGAAAGAACTTACTTGAATCCATGGATGAAGGTGGGAGAGCTGGTGGAATTCTTCGCGGATTTCTATGAGGATTTCAGAAAAGACAGAGCGTATACGATGCTTCAGAATCTTGGAATTCAGGAAGACAGCAGATTGAAGACACTGTCTAAGGGAACTAAGGAAAAGGTACAGTTGATCCTTGTCATGAGCAGAGATGCGAGCCTCTATGTATTGGATGAGCCGATTGCAGGTGTAGACCCTGCGGCAAGAGATTATATTCTGGATACCATCATTACCAATTACAATCCGGAAGCGTCTATTTTGATTTCCACACATCTGATTTCTGATATCGAAAAGGTATTGGATGATGTGATTTTCATAAAGGACGGAGAAGTTACATTGCATTCCTCAGTGGATGAAATCAGAGAACAAAAGGGCAAATCCGTAGATGCCTTATTCAGGGAGGTGTTCGCATGTTAGGAAAAATGATGAAACACGAATGGAATGCAGTTATGAAAGTATTGCTTCCGGCGAATCTGGTGCTGGTTGCGATTACGATCATCGGAAGAATTATGGTATCTGCCAGAGTGTTTGAGACGGATAGTGAAATTGTTGCGGTGCTTGCAGGTCTCAGTCTGGTAATCTATATTCTGTGCTTGATGGCGGTCAGTCTGTGTGCGACAATCTTTATTGCTTTCCGCTTCTATAAGTCGGTTTATACAGATGAAGGATATCTGCTGCATACTTTGCCGGTATCTACACATGAGATTACGCTTTCCAAAACACTGGTCGGTGCAAGCTGGACATTGATCACATCATTTGTGGTTATGCTATCTGTATTTGTACTGGTTACCGGTTGTCTTGCACCGGGATCATGGGGAGAGATCGTAAGAGAATGCTCACACCTCATCAGCGTTTATGTAGGTCCCAGGTTTACTGCATGGGTGGTATTTTTTGTATTCCTGATGATTGTAAGCTGTTTCTATTCGGTATTATGGTTGTTTGCGGGGATTTCATTCGGACAGCTGCTGCCGAAGCACAAGGTGCTGGGTGCATTTATAGGATTCGGAATCATTTATTTTGCCATGCAGATATTTTCATTCATCAGCATGTTTGCAACGGGAACCATGAAAAAGGCTTATGAAATGATTGACGGATCGACGGACGCTGTTATTTCCTATATGGAATCGGTTTATTTGCAATCGTTTGTTCTGTGTGCGATATTTACTGTACTATTTTATTTTTTCACGAACTATATGATGAAGAAAAAACTGAATTTGGATTGACGCTGGTATATGAGTTGGCAGGAATGATTTTCCTGTTGATACCGACAGAGCCGCAGGATAATATAGAATTATCCGCGGCTCTGTTTGTTTGCAGGATAAAGCAGTTTTGTGACTGTTTTCAAAAATTTATAAAAAAAGTAAAAATAGTAAAAAAATGAAAAAAGTAAATGACAGATAAAGTAATATGGGTTATAATGAATCTGGTTAGAAAATTGTGGGAGTATAGTTTACTATGGGGAATATAGATGTTTTGGAAGTACATATCAGGGAGGGGAAGTTTGATTTTTCCGAATTCTTCGATCGTTGTGATGCATATGGACGCAGCAGGAGATTAGGGGTTAAGGAAATCAACATGATTCAACTGATGATTGAAGAGGTTATCGTGAATCATATTTTGAAGCATGCCTCTTTGATTGAGTTTACCATCGATTGTGAGAAGAACAGCAAGGATGTGCATCTGGATTTTACATATGACGGAGCACCCTATAACTTGTATACAGCCGAGCGGGAGGATGAATTGTCGCTTGTCATCATCAAGTGCCTGACAAGAAAGTGTATTTACAAGTACAGAGAGCAGAATCTGTTAGAGATATGGATGCAGCTTGGAGTCGGAGAAGAAGCTGAGATTATAGAAGAATAGAACGAAAGAAAAGATATGGCCGATTCGTTGGCTGTATTTTTTTGTGTTGTGATATGGCCGACTGTTTTTATATGATCGTACACAGCAACTTTTTACACCATATATGGAATGAAGTACTTGTGAAAGGGGCATATTTGGTGTATAGTAAAATAGAATGTGCGAGGATATTGATATGAAATGCAGTGAGACGGAACAATTCATACAATTATATATTGATGATCAGTTGACAGGCCCTCAGCTGCGTGACTTTTTGACGCATATCGAGAGTTGTCCGAAGTGCTATGAAGAAATGGAAATCAATTATCTGATCAAAGAGGCCCTCCTACGTCTGGAAGATGGCAAGACCTTTGATCTGCGCAAAGAATTAAAACAGAAGATCCAGAGCTCCAAGAGCTGTCTGATGCTGCATGAATATCTCATTGCAATACGGCAGTTATTGCTGCTCGGGACGATGGTGATGCTGGCAATTATGATTGCAAGAATGCTGATTCTGTATGGAGTAAATATATGAGTGAAAAATTAGTGCTGATTGACGGACACAGCATATTGAACAGGGCGTTTTACGGTATGCCTGATCTGACGAATTCGGCAGGTCTTCATACGAATGCAGTCTATGGCTTTCTTAACATCATGTTTAAGATTTTGGAAGAGGAGAAGCCGCAATATCTGGTAGTGGCTTTTGATATGAAAGCGCCTACTTTTCGACATGTGATATATCAGGCTTATAAGGGAACCAGAAAGCCTGCACCGAACGAATTTCGCGAGCAGGTGCCTGTCATCAAGGAACTGCTGCAGGCGATGGACATCCGGATCATGGAGCAGGAAGGTCTGGAGGCAGATGATATTCTGGGTACTCTTGCAAGGAGAGCCGAAGCGGCGGGGATGGATGTGTCATTGGTATCGGGAGATCGGGATCTGCTGCAGATTGCAACGGACAAAATTAAGATCAGGATTCCGAAGACGCGCGGCGGCAAGACGGAAATCAAGGATTATTATACGCAGGATGTTATCGATGAGTATCAGATTACACCGGCACAGGTGATAGAACTCAAGGCACTGATGGGAGACAGTTCGGATAATATACCGGGAGTACCTAAGATCGGGGAAAAGACGGCGACAGAACTGGTTGTGACATATCAGACCATCGAAAATCTCAAGGAACATATACAGGAAATTACGAAGAAAAGCATCCGTGAGTCTCTGGAGGCTAACTTTGAACTGGCGGAGCTGTCAAAGGTGCTTGCGACCATCAATACGACTGCGGATATTTCATGCGATTTTGAAGAAGCACGCATTGGAAATATGTATACACAGGCTGCATATACCATGATGAAGCAATTGGAATTCAAGAATCTGTTGTCCCGTTTTGAAACTGACAATATGGTGCAGAATACGCAGGCATCACAGTTTCGTCTGGTGACGGACTTAAGCGAGGCAGAACGGATCTTTGCGGATGCTGCCAAGGCAGAATGTATCGGATTTCAACTGATTGGTGAGGAAGAGATCATCGGATTGTCTTTGGCATATTCCGAGCAGGATATTTGTTTCGTTCAGGTACAGGGGTTCATCAGTGCGGGATATCTGTGCGATCAGATGAATATGCTGCTCAGAAGTACGACAGATACGATCTTTTCCGTATTTGATTTGAAACGTTGTTTGCCTTATCTGCTGCATAGGAATGAAAATCCATGGGATTCGGAGGATGTGTCCATATCCGACAGGATTGTGGAGAAGTGCTTTGACATGAGCATTGCCGCATATCTGCTGAATCCGTTGAAGAATGATTATGAAAATGAAGACATTGCAAATGAACATCTGGGTCTGATGATTCCGAACAGAGCGCAGGCACTTGGTAAGGCATCACTGGCAGAGGCGTGTGCAAAGGAACCGATGAAGTTCCTGGATTATGTCTGCTATGACGCATATGTTTCCTGTAAGGGTTATCCGGTTTTAAAAGAAAAATTGGAGCAGAGCGGTATGCTGACGCTCTTTGAGACGATTGAAATGCCATTGGTACTGTGCCTGCATGACATGGAGACAGAGGGCATCATGGTACGACCGGATGAGCTGCGGCAGTACGGCGCGGAACTGGGAATGCATATAGAGAAGCTGGAGCAGACAATACATGCGCAGGCGGGTGAAGATTTTAATATCAATTCACCGAAGCAGCTCGGAGAGATTCTGTTTGAAAAAATGCAGATTCCGGGCGGCAAGAAGACAAAGACAGGGTATTCTACGGCGGCAGATGTTCTGGAGAAGCTGGCTCCGGAGTATCCGTTTGTATCAGATATTCTGGAATATAGAGGACTGGCTAAGCTCAAGTCCACTTATGCGGACGGTCTGGCCAATTATATCGATGAAGGCAACCGGATCCATTCTCATTTTAATCAGACGATTACCGCAACAGGGCGTATCAGTTCTACGGAACCGAATCTGCAGAATATTCCCGTACGTTTGGAACAGGGACGACTGATTCGCAAGGTGTTCGTGCCAAAGGACGGATGCGTGTTTATTGATGCGGATTATTCACAGATAGAGCTTCGCATTCTGGCGCATATGTCAGGAGATGAGAAGCTGATTGCCGCATATGGCAAGGACGAGGATATCCATAAGATTACGGCATCTGAGGTGTTTCATATTCCGTTGGATGAAGTAACGAGTCTGCAGAGAAGGAATGCCAAGGCAGTGAATTTCGGAATCGTATACGGCATCAGTTCATTCGGACTCAGCCAGGGTTTGAGTATTTCACGAAAAGAAGCCAAAGAATACATCGATCGATATTTTGATACGTATCCGCAGGTTAAGACATTTCTAGACCGGTTGGTTGCAGATGCTGGAAAGAACGGATACGTAACGACAATGTTTGGGAGAAGACGACCTGTACCTGAGTTACAGTCTGCGAATTTCATGCAGAGGAGTTTCGGTGAGCGTGTTGCGATGAATGCGCCGATACAGGGAACTGCGGCGGATATCATTAAGATTGCTATGATACGGGTACATGACAGGATGCAGGAAGAAGGGCTTCGCTCCAGACTTTTGCTTCAGGTGCATGATGAACTGTTGGTTGAGGCATATGAGGACGAGGTGGAGAGCGTGAAGGCGATCCTGTCGGAGGAGATGCATGCAGCGGCAAGGCTTTCGGTCAGACTGGAAATTGATATGCATACGGGAAACAATTGGTATGAGGCCAAATAATATGAAGATTATAGGAATCACCGGTGGTGTCGGAACCGGTAAATCAGAGGTATTGAAGGAAATTGCAAGACTTTGTCGATGCCGTATCATCATTGCGGATGAAGTGGCACATCAGGTCAAGGAGCCCGGAGCGGAATGTTATCAGCCGCTCATTGCACTGCTCGGAGCGGGGATATTGGACGAAGACGGCAGGATCGATAAGAGCAGGATGGCTGCGGAAATCTTCGAGGATGATGCCGAAAGACGGCTGGAACAGGTCAACCGGATCATTCATCCGGCAGTAAAACGTTATATTCTTTCCGAGATAGAGAAAGAGCGTCTTTTAGGAAAGGCAGATTATTTCTTCATAGAGGCGGCGCTCCTGATTGAAGACGGCTATACGGACATTTGCGATGAACTCTGGTATATCCATGCAGAACAGAGAATCAGGGAGCAGAGACTTCGAGAGGCGAGAGGCTATTCTGACGAGAAGATTGCGGGAATCATGAGAGCACAGTCGGATGAAGCTACCTTTCGGACGTATTGCAAGGTTGTGATTGATAACAGTGACAGCATCGAGGCAACAATACAACAGTTAAAAGCGCTCTTGACGTAAGAGCAAAGAGAGACACAGATAAAATGCAATTGGGGGAATCATCAATGGCAGAGAATAAAAAATATCCCGGACAACTTGTATTCGGACTCGACATCGGTACGCGGAGCATTGTCGGTACGGTCGGATATAAGGCGGGCGAGACCTTTCATGTGGTGGCACAGCAGACCAAGGAGCATGATACAAGGGCGATGATAGATGGTCAGATTCATGACATCAATAAGGTCGGAAGAACCATTAAGGCAATTAAGGAAACATTGGAGAAACAGATCGGGAGACAGCTCAACGATGTGTGTATTGCAGCCGCAGGCCGTGTGCTGCAGACAGTGACCACACATGTTGACTATGAACTGCCGGAGGAAATCAGTATCGAACCGGAACATATCTATGCGCTGGATATGCTGGGTGTGGAAAAGGCATATGATGAGTTTCAAGAGTCCAATCGTTCAGATATCAAATTTTATTGTGTCGGATATACGGTTGTCAGGTACTATCTGAACCATTATCCGATCAATACACTTGAAAATCATAAGGCGGGTGTGATATCCGCTGATCTGATTGCAACATTTCTGCCGGACGAAGTTGTGGACGGGCTCTATAAGGCAGTGGATATTGCAGGACTGCAGGTTGCCAATCTGACATTAGAGCCGATTGCGGCAATACAGGTTGCGATACCGGAGATGTATCGTATGCTCAATATAGCGCTTGTGGATGTCGGCGCGGGAACAAGTGATATTTCAATTACCCGTGATGGCAGCATTGTTGCCTATGGAATGATTCCGCGTGCGGGAGATGAGATTACAGAGGCGATTGCAAAGCATTGTCTTGTGGATTTCAATCAGGCTGAGAAGGTTAAGGTTGCAGCGGGCAGAAAGACTGTGATCAATTATAAGGATATTATGGGATTGCCGCAGAAGGTCATGCCGACAGAGATTATTAAAGTAACAGATGCTCTGATCAAGGATATGGCTAAGGAAGTGTCGGATAAGATCAAGGAGTTGAACGGAGGTAAGCCTGTCAGTGCAGTATTTGTCGTAGGCGGAGGCGGTAAGTTTCCGGGATATACAGGTGCGCTTGCCAAGGAAATGGGCATACAGGCGGAACGTGTGGCACTGCGTGGCGAGGAAGTGCTGGGTGAGATTGACTTTATGATTGAGAATCCGAAAAAGGATTCCATGTATGTAACGCCAATCGGTATCTGCCTGAATTTCTATGACCGGAAGAATAATTTCATCTTTGTTCATTTTAACGGAGAGAGAATCAAATTATACGATAATAATCATCTTGCCATTATTGATGCGGCGATGCAGGCTAATTTTACGAATGAAGGACTGTTTCCGAGGCGTGGAAGGGAACTGGATTTTGTGATCAACGGAAAGTCAAGGATCGTGCGTGGAGAGTTGGGAGAGGCTGCCGTGGTTACACTGAACGGAGCACCTGCGGGTATCAATGCACCGATACAGGCAAACGACAAGATTATGGTCAAGGAATCAACGGCAGGAAAGGATGCATCTTTGGAAATTCAGAAACTGCCTGAGTATGCCAGTACGATTCAGGTTATTGTGAATGAACAGAAGGTACTGTTACCCAAATTTGCAGAGGTCAACGGACAGCTTCAGTCGGGATTCTATGAGATTAAGAATCATGATGACATTAAGATATTGAATTATTATACGGTGCAGCAGATCATAGAGTTCATGGATGTGATATTAAAGGAAGGAACCAAGCTGTATGTAAACAATAAGCTTGCTGAACTTACGGAAAAGGTCTATGAGAATTTCTCGGTTATCTGGACGCTGGAGGAATTGCATCTATCGGATGTAGAGGAAGCAGAGGATGCGGATGTATCCGAGGAAGAAGCATACACAGACGAAGAAGCATATGCGGATGAAGACGGATATGCAGACGATGAGCAGGACATACAGTCCGTGGATGCTGTGCCGGCAGGGGAGAAAACTCCGGAACAAAGCAGGGAGCCTGCAGCCGAGACAACAGCCATCGTGGTTACCGTCAATGGGGATCCGGTACATATGGTAGGGAAGAGTTCTTACATCTATGTAGATGTATTTGATCTGATTCATTTTGATCTGTCACAGCCGAAGGGGAAGAGTGTAGTCACGCTGTTGAACGGCAAGTCTGCACAGTATACGGAAATATTACAGAATGGAGATGTTCTGGAGATCTATTGGAAAGAGTAGATGGATCCGGGACAAAAGAGGGGAAGCAGGAAGATGGATTTATGCAGCATTACGAGCGGGAGCAGCGGGAATTGTATTTATGTAGGTTCGGATCACACGCATCTGATGATCGATGTCGGCATCAGCGGCAAACGAATTGAAGCCGGACTGAATGAAATCGGATTGACAACGTCCGATATTGACGGAATACTGATCACACATGAGCATTCTGATCATATCGGAGGATTGGGTGTCCTTGCAAGACGTTATGGGATACCGGTGTATTCAACACCGGGAACCATTCGAGGCATCAAGGGAATGAAGAATCTGGGGGAGATACCGGAGGAACTGTTTCGTGAGATTCGGGCAGATCAGGACTTTATGATTGAGGATCTGCGCATCAAGCCGATACGCGTATCGCATGATGCAAATGAACCGGTGGCATACAGGGTGCAGCATGAGGCCAGTTCTGTTGCTGTCGTAACGGATCTCGGAATGTATGACGATTACATAGTGGAGGCATTTGGCGGAGTGGATGCACTCTTGTTGGAGGCCAATCATGATGTGAATATGCTGCAGGTCGGACGTTATCCTTATTATCTGAAGCAAAGGATACTGGGAGACAGGGGGCATCTGTCTAATGAACGCTCAGGGCAGCTGCTTGGCAGATTGATGCACGACAAGTTAAAAACGGTATTGCTCGGACATCTGAGCGCCGAAAATAATATGGCAGAGCTCGCTTATGAGACAGTTCGTCAGGAGATTACGATGTCGGACAATCAGTATCGGGCAGGAGACTTTCCGATTCGTGTGGCAAAGCGCAGTACACGTTCAGAGTTGATTGCGGTCTGATCATCATCGGGCAACTGAAGGAATATGATTGTCAGAGAGTATGCAGGAGGGAATGAGATGTATTTACGGGAAGAACATAAGGTATGGCTTGCAAAGGGCAATGACAGAGTTTGTCTGTCACCTAAAATGGCTAACAGACACGGATTGATTGCAGGCGCTACAGGAACGGGAAAGACCATTACGCTCAAGGTTATGGCAGAGTCCTTTTCCGATATGGGCGTACCGGTATTTTTGGCAGATATCAAGGGCGATCTGTCCGGTATGTGCAAGGCGGGCGAACAGAATGAAAATGTACAGAAGCGTATTGACCAGATGGGGATAGAAGGATTTGCATTTCAGGAGTATCCGACACGCTTTTTTGACGTGTTTGGCAAAAAGGGTCTGCCGGTACGGACTACAATTTCAGAGATGGGGCCGGATTTGATTGCAAGGCTACTGGATCTGAACGATACCCAGACCGGTATTTTGACAATCATTTTTAAGATTGCAGACGATCAGGGATTGTTGCTGCTGGATCTGAAGGATCTGAAATCCATGGTTCGTTATGTAGGGGACAACAACAGTGAGTTCCGTACGGAATACGGAAATATCTCGACGCAGAGCATCGGTTCGATACAGCGTGCGTTATTGCGTTTGGAAGAGCAGGGCGGAGACATATTCTTCGGAGAGCCGGCACTCGATATTTTCGATTGGATGGGTACAGATCAGAACGGAAGAGGCTATATGAATATTCTGGAGTGTGATGAACTCTTTCAGCAGCCGTTATTATACTCTACCTTTATGCTCTGGATGCTGTCGGAATTGTATGAGAATCTTCCGGAGGCAGGAGACTTGGAGAAGCCGAAGATGATATTCTTCTTTGACGAGGCGCATCTGCTCTTTGATGATGCTCCAAAGGCTCTGCTGCAAAAGGTAGAGCAGGTAGTTCGGCTGATTCGTTCCAAAGGTGTAGGAGTCTACTTTATCACACAGATGCCGTCGGATGTTCCGGAAAACGTACTGGCACAGCTTGGTAATAAGGTGCAACATGCATTGCGTGCCTATACGCCGAATGAACAGAAGGCAATCAAGGCAGCCGCTCGTTCTTTCAGAGCCAATCCGGCATTTGATTGTGAGCAGGTGCTGACAGAACTGGGAACGGGAGAGGCACTGGTATCGGTGCTGGATGAGGATGGTGTACCGACTATGGCAGAGCGTGCTATGATTCTGCCGCCGATGAGTCATATGGGTATGGTGGATGAGAGCGTCAGAGATGCGGTGATTAAGTCCGGACCGCTCTATGACAGATATAATCGTGGCATTGACAGGGATTCCGCATATGAATATCTGGAGCGGAAACTCAAGCAGGAAGCAGTCGAGGAAGTTGAGGCGCAAAAGAAGGAAGTCAAAGTGTCAGGCTCAGGAAATTCAAGCGGAAAAGGACGTTCCGGAACCAAGAAATCAGCAACGGAAAAGATGGCAGACACGGCACTTCGTACAGTAAGCCGTGAGGTAACAAGGAGCCTTACGAGAGGCTTACTCGGAAGCCTGAAGAAATTGCTCTAAGGGAGCTAAAAAGAGGAGATTATGATGAAAAAGACAATTATTACGGTAATCGGCATGGACACGGTGGGAATCATTGCAAAGGTATGTACTTATCTTGCGAATAACAGGATCAATATTCTGGATATTTCGCAGACCATCGTACAGGACTATTTCAATATGATGATGATCGTGGATATGAATGAATCCAGCAAGCCGTTCGGGGATGTTGCTTCAGAACTTGAACAGATTGGTGAGGAGATAGGTGTTATCATCAAGTGCCAGAGAGAAGAAATCTTTACAAAAATGCACCGGGTGTAGTGTCATGTATGATTATACACCGGACGGTAGCCTTTCAGAACGGAGCAAAAGTATATGATTAACATATTTGAAGTAAATGAAACAAATAAGATGATTGAAAAAGAAAATCTGGATGTCAGGACGATCACTCTCGGCATCAGTTTGATTGATTGTATTACCGATGATCTCAATCGTCTCAACGAAAATATTTATAACAAGATTACCACAATCGCAAAGGATCTGGTCAGTACAGGTAAGGAAATAGAATTGGAATTCGGGATACCGATTGTGAACAAGAGGATTTCAGTGACTCCGATTTCATTAATCGGAGCTTCGGCGTGTAAGACGCCGGAGGATTATGTAACCATTGCACAGACATTAGACAGGGCAGCGAAGCAGGTCGGTGTAAATTTTATCGGCGGCTATTCGGCACTTGTGTCCAAAGGGATGACCCCTTTTGAGGAGAATCTGATAAGGTCGCTTCCGCAGGCGCTTTCTTGTACGGACAGAGTGTGCAGCTCCGTGAATCTTGGCTCTACAAAGACGGGAATCAATATGGATGCGGTAAGGCTGATGGGAGAGATTATCCTGCAGACGGCAGAGTGTACAAAGGAGCACGACTCTACCGGCTGTATGAAGCTGGTTGTATTTTGCAATGCGCCGGATGACAATCCGTTTATGGCAGGAGCATTTCATGGTGTTACGGAGGCAGATGCAGTCATCAATGTTGGGGTCAGCGGTCCCGGTGTCGTGAAGACGGCATTATCCAAGGTACGAGGGGAAAGCTTTGAAGTACTTTGTGAGACAATTAAGAAGACGGCATTTAAAGTAACGAGAGTCGGACAATTGGTTGCAGGTGAAGCGTCCAAGAGACTTGGAATCCCGTTTGGTATTGTGGATCTTTCTTTGGCTCCGACGCCGGCAATCGGCGACAGCGTGGCTGACATCCTGTGTGAGATTGGTCTGGAGCATGCAGGTGCACCGGGTACGACAGCGGCATTGGCATTGTTAAATGATCAGGTGAAGAAGGGCGGTGTTATGGCTTCCTCGTATGTAGGCGGACTGAGCGGAGCGTTTATTCCGGTCAGTGAAGATCAGGGGATGATCGATGCTGTAGAAGCAGGTGCGTTGACACTGGAGAAGCTGGAAGCGATGACATGTGTATGTTCTGTGGGACTTGATATGATTGCAATTCCGGGAGATACGAAGGCAACGACAATCTCCGGTATCATTGCAGATGAATTGGCAATCGGTATGATCAATCAAAAGACGACGGCAGTGAGGCTGATTCCCGTAATCGGTAAGAAGGTCGGCGACACTGTGGAATTCGGCGGACTCTTCGGATATGCTCCGATTATGCCGGTCAATCGATTCTCATGTGATGATTTCATTAACCGCAAAGGGAGGATTCCGGCTCCCATACATTCGTTTAAGAATTAAAATTCTCAAACGAACGTGAGATGCACACCAAAATGAACGTTGTTCATTTTTGGCGCGAAGGATTTTAGTGCGATGGGAGGAAGTTGACAACTTTGGGGTTTGTTGATATTATAAGGTTTGTTTTATATAGAAAGGAGGATTTAATTATGAAAAAGTTAGCAGCAGTATTGATGGCATCCGTTATGGTGCTTGGTATGGTTGGTTGCGGCAGCAAAGAAGCACCTGCAACAGAAGCACCGGCTGAGACGACAGATGCAGCAACAGAAACAGAAGGTACAGATGCAGCAACAGAAGAGGTTGCAGGAACGGATACAGCAGAGAGTACAGAGGCTGTAGGAGATGAATCTGCACGTACACAGCTGATCGTTGGATTTGATGCTGAATATCCGCCGTACGGATATCAGGACGACAACGGTGAGTATGTGGGATTTGACCTTTCACTTGCACAGGAAGTGTGTGACAGGAACGGATGGGAACTGATCAAACAGCCGATCAATTGGGATTCCAAGGATCTTGAGCTGAATTCAGGATCTATTGATTGTATCTGGAACGGATTTACCCTGACAGGACGTGAGAATGACTATACATGGTCAGAGCCGTATGTGGACAACAGTATCGTGGTTGTTGTCAATACAGACTCAGACGTTCAGGCAAAGGCTGATCTTGCAGGTAAGGTAGTGGCAACACAGTCAGGTTCTTCAGCACTTACGGCACTGACTGACGACAGCGAAGGAAATGAAGAGAACATTGCACTTGCAGGTACATTTGCTGAGCTGCAGGAAATCGCAGATTACAATACGGCTTTCATGAATCTTGAAGCAGGTGCGATCGATGCGATTGCGGTTGATATCGGAGTTGCAAAGTATCAGTTGGAATCACGCGAAGGTGCTTTCAGAATGTTAGAAGAGCCTATCTCAACAGAGCAGTATGGCATCGGCTTCAAACTTGGAAATGAGTCTTTGAGAGATGCAGTCATGAAGACCTTGAATGAAATGGTTGCAGACGGTACTTTTGCCAAGATTGCAGAAGAGTGGGAATTATCTGACATGGTATGTTTAGGAGAATAATCATAAAAGATGGCAGACGAAGTACATATTGTGCTCGCCGATCCGGCGGGGAACATTACACTACTGGTAACAGATAAAATTGAACAGTGTGACAGAGTCACCATTGCAAATCGCTTGCTCGGCATTCCTGATTGGAAAGCCGAGCAAGTCGGTTTTATCGTACCGTCCAAAATGGGTGGGGACGGTCGTCTGGAAATGATGGGCGGTGAATTCTGCGGAAATGCGCTGCGCTCTTTTGGTTATTATATGGCTGTGCAAAAGGGGTTGAAGCAGGGGGTAATCTCAGCGGAGATCAGTGGCGCCGGGGAACCGTTGATTGTAGAGGCAGATACGGAAAGACATATTGCATGGACTCAGATGCCTGTTCCGCAGAGGATGGATGCTGTACAGATACCGGGAGCAGGAACATATCCGTTTGTAGTCATGGATGGGATATGGCATGTGATCTTGGAACATGCAGTACCAAGCGAAACACTTACCGAATGCATTCTAAATGGGATATATGCCGGGGAGAATCCGGAAGCGGTGGGCATTATGTATGTTCAGGAACGACAGATGACGCCGGTGGTATATGTGGCGGCAACAGATACGCTTGTTCATGAGAACAGTTGCGGGAGCGGAAGTATCGCATATGCTTATTATCTTGCAAGAAATGATATAACAGGAACTTATCATGAGAAAATCAGGCAGCCGGGCGGTACCATAGAGACAGCACTGGTCAAAGAATCAGGAGAGGTAAAGCGCTGCAGTATGGGAGGCAGGATAAGACTGTCAAAACCTGTAACGGTCAGACTTTGATGATCTGTCTTGTATATTCGTTGTGATAGGGTGTCTTGAACTTAGAAGCCACCGCAATCTGATAGACATGAGAAGCGTAGACATCTTCTTTTAACATGGACAGAGCCATGGGAGAGAGGATGTTTTTTGCATCTGCCAGTTTTCCGAGCAAAGCCAGCGAAGCATTTGTCTTGATTGCAGACAGCAGATCCGCAGAGGCAGTGCGAAAACCAAGCAATCTGGCATAAGCGATATAATCCGATCTGACATAATCGGCGAGTGTTTCGTTTTTCATATTCAGAAGGATGTGCATCAAGCAGCGACTGATTCGTGCATAGGTGAAATCCTTGGTTTTTAACAAATCACAGAAGTTCGAGAAAGACTTATAATATTTGAACTCATTTCGGATGCGGTCGGACAGGCTGTCACTGACATCTACATAGCCCGTGAATCCGTCTTCATGTTCGCTGAGTAGCTTATAACCAAGCATTGTAGAAAAGTCATTGCTCTCAATCGGAAATGAGCGGTTCATGCATTGCGAGAGCAGCTCGTATGCATTTTGCGGCATGTGTGCACCCACATCGGTCATTGTACCGGAATTGAGCACAGAACGGATCGCGAGAGCAGAGGAGAGTGTAACTTCCGTATCCTGCTGCTCGGTATTCAGCGTATCATCCAGATACCGGCTGCCGTGGCGCAGCAGCGTATAAGGCTTTATGGAACTGTTACGCTTCAGGAGTGCTTTCATATAATATATGCCAAGGATGTTATTTGGCTGAGAGATGATTTCGTGGACGGATGAATCATGAAAATAGTGATCAATTGCTGCAGCACTTGCAGCCGGATAGGTCAGACCGTCCCTAAGTGCTTCCTTGAGTGCTTCTTGATACAGAACGGGTTCATTCAGCAGTACCTCTGCAATTTCACGCAGCTTTTCTATACTGCCGCATTCACTTCCAAAACAGACGGAATCTACGATACCGAGCTTGTCCAACATGGATACGGCACCCATTGCAAAATATTCGGCACTGCCGAGAGCATAGTAATGCGGCAGTTCAAAGACTGCATCAGCTCCGTTTTCCAGTGCCATGCGTGTACGGACATACTTATCGATCACGGCCGGTTCACCTCGTTGTACAAAGTCGCTGCTCATGACAACCAGTACCCGGTCTGCACCTGTCAACCGTTTGGCTTCTTCTATATGAAACTTGTGTCCGTTGTGGAACGGATTGTACTCTGCAATGATTCCTACTGTTTTCATAACGTCACCTCTTTCTCAATTCTAGCATGCATACAAGAGAATGTAAAATGAAGATTCTATATATTTTTGGCATAATTGATAAAATTTTAACGATTTAAAGGCGGAATGTACTTAATTTTGCACAAAAAAATGCAAAAAAGTTCTTGTATACAATAAACGCATTGGCTATAATTAGGGTAACATTCATACATATCGGAGTGATTGAAAGGAGTATCATGTCATGTCATTTATTGATAGGATCAAAGAAAGAGCAAAGCAGGATGTCAAGACGATCGTATTGCCCGAGATCAATGACCGTCGTACATTGATTGCCGCAGCCAAGATCTTGCAGGAAGGAACTGCAAAGCTTGTGATGGTAGGTAAGGAAGAAAAAATCATGGACGGTGCCAGATGGCTCGAGGTAGATCTGAGTCAGGTCAAGGTAGTCGATCCTGAGAATACAGAGAAGCTGGATGAGTATGTGAATCTTCTCTACGAGACCAGAAAGGAAAAGGGCATGACCCCGGAGAAGGCAAGAGAACTGCTGCTCAGTGATTATCTGATGTTCGGTGTCATGATGGTTAAGGCAAAGGATGCAGATGGCATGGTAGCAGGCGCATGCCATGCAACAGCTGATGTCCTCAGACCCTCTCTGCAGATATTGAAGACTGCGCCGGGTGTGAAGCTGGTATCCGGTTTCTTTATCTTAGATGTCCCGGATTGCGAATACGGTGCAGATGGCACATTCCTCTTTGCAGACTGTGGACTGAATCAGGATCCGACGGCAGAAGAACTGGCAGATATTGCAGATTCTTCCGCAAAGAGCTTTACGACCTTGGTCGGACAGAAGCCGATCATTGCAATGCTGTCGCATTCCTCCAAGGGAAGTGCAAAGCATCCTTTGGTAGATAAGGTAGTAGAGGCAACCAGAATTGCGCACGAGAAGTATCCGCATCTGACGCTTGACGGCGAACTGCAGCCTGATGCAGCACTCGTTCCGGCAATCGCGCATTCCAAGGCACCGGGCAGCGAAGTAGACGGCAAGGCAAATGTCTTGATCTTCCCAAACCTGGATTGCGGCAATATCAGTTATAAACTAGTACAAAGATTAGGCAAGGCCGAAGCATACGGCCCGATGCTGCAGGGAATCAGCAGACCGGTAAACGACCTGTCCCGCGGCTGTTCCGCCGACGACATCGTAGGCGTAGTAGCCCTAACAGCCGTCCAAGCACAACTGGTGTTATAAGCAGAGCCTGGATTTGCTATCGAATTCGTGGCTGCTTGCAGACTAAGAATACGATAAAAACTCAACCGGAGGAAATTCATATGAATATTTTAGTAATCAATTGCGGCAGTTCATCTCTTAAGTTTCAGTTAATCAACACAGACAGCGAAGAAGTCATTGCAAAGGGATTGTGCGAGAGAATCGGCATCGACGGAAGCAGGATCGTATATTCACCCGCAGGCGGTGAGAAACAGATCAAAGAAGCAGACATGCCGACGCATACCGAAGCAATCAAGCTGGTTATCAATGCACTGACCAATTCGCAGACAGGCGTTGTGAAGAGCCTGGATGAAATCGGTGCAGTAGGGCACAGGCTGGTTCACGGAGGCGAGAAGTTTGCATTTTCGACATTGATCAGTGATGATGTCATCAAGGCAGTAGAGGAGTGCAATGAACTGGCTCCGTTACATAATCCGGCGAACCTCATCGGCGTAGCCGCATGCAGGGAATTGATGCCGAACACACCACAGGCAGGCGTCTTTGATACGGCGTTCCATCAGACAATGCCGGAGGAGGCGTATTTATATGGCCTTCCTTATGAATATTATGAGAAATATAAGATCAGACGATACGGATTCCACGGAACGAGTCACAGTTATGTATCAGAGCGTGCGGCAAAGCTTATGAATGCACCGTACGAATCTCTTAAGATCATCGTGTGCCATCTTGGAAACGGTGCTTCCGTAACAGCTGTCAAGAACGGTAAGTCCATCGATACGTCCATGGGTCTGACACCTCTGGAAGGCTTGGTCATGGGCACACGCTCGGGCGATCTTGATCCGGCAATCATCGAGTTTATTGCACAAAAGGAAAACAAGTCATTGTCCGAGGTACTGCAGATATTAAATAAGAAGTCAGGCGTTCTTGGTATTTCAGGCGGGTTCACAAGCGATTTCAGAGATCTGGAGGAGGCATCTGCAGCGGGTAAGCAGAATGCAATCAGAACCATCAACGTCTTTGCGTACAGAGTTGCAAAATACATTGGTGCCTATACGGCAGCCATGAACGGTGTTGACGGAATCTGCTTTACGGCGGGTGTCGGCGAGAATTCTCACACAGTCAGAACCAAGGTATGCGAATATCTGGGATATCTGGGCGTGACGATCGATGAAGAGAAAAATGCCAAGCGCGGTGAAGAGATCATTATTACGACTCCGGATTCCAAGACAAAGGTCATGGTCATCCCTACGAATGAAGAATTGGCAATTGCACGCGAGACCCTTGCGCTTGTACAGGCAAAATAATTTGTGGTAAATTGTGAAAATATTAGTTGACAATCTGTAGGCAGATATGTATAATTGGTTGAGTATGAACGGAATTGTTAAGGAGGTGTAACGATGTCTATATGTCCAAAAAATAAATCTTCCAAGGGAAGAAGAGATAAAAGAAGAGCGAACTGGAAAATGAGCGCTCCTACATTGGTGAAATGCAGCAAGTGCGGAGCACTGATGGTTCCCCATAGAGTATGCAAGGCATGCGGGTCTTATAATAAGAAAGAGATTATCAAAGTAGACTAAGTATTGATAAAGACCTCTCGTATTTACGAGAGGCCTTTTTTATTATTGTTTGATATGTAAAACACCATTAAAAATTCGTAAAAACACTTAAAAAGATGATTGATTTTTAAGATAATGTCTTGTATAGTATTTTATAGAGTGTGAGGAGGACGAGTAACCCATGCAAATGAAAGTGAATGTGGCAGTTGATGCTATGGGCGGAGACAATGCACCCGGTGAGATCGTTAAGGGTGTGGTGGATGCCGTCAACACACATAGTGAGATCATGGTTCATCTTGTCGGAAGGCAGGACATGATACAGGCAGAGCTTCAGAAGTATCAGTATCCGGCAGAGCAGATTGCAGTTGTCGATGCGACAGATATCATTGAAACGGCAGAGCCGCCTGTCATGGCGATACGCAAGAAAAAAGATTCTTCTATTGTAGTCGGGCTGAATATGGTCAAAGACGGTACATGCGATGCATTTGTATCGGCGGGCAGTTCAGGAGCGGTTCTGGTCGGAGGACAATTTATCGTAGGACGTATCAAGGGCGTAGAGAGACCGCCGCTTGCTCCGTTGATTCCAACCGAAGACGGAGTGGCACTCCTGGTGGACTGCGGCGCAAATGTGGACGCAAGAGCTTCGCATCTGTTACAGTTTGCCAACATGGGCTCCATTTATATGGAACATGTCGTCGGTGTGAAGAATCCCCGCGTAGCAATCGTTAACATCGGTGCCGAGGAGGACAAGGGAAATATGCTGGTGAAGGAAGCTTATCCTTTGCTCAAGAACTGTCCCGATATCAATTTCATCGGCAGTATTGAAGCCAGAGATATTCCGAAAGGACATGCAGATGTCATTGTCTGTGAAGCATTTGTCGGAAATGTAATCCTGAAATTGTATGAGGGCATTGGTTCCACACTGATCAAGAAGATCAAAGAAGGTATGATGGGAACACTTCGTTCCAAGATCGGCGCATTGCTTGTGAAACCGGCACTCAAGGCAACATTGAAGACCTTTGATGCGAGTGAATACGGAGGAGCACCGTTACTGGGGCTGAACGGTCTTGTAGTTAAGACGCACGGAAGCTCCACTGCCAAAGAAATCAAGAATTCGATCATTCAATGTGTGACCTTTAAGGAGCAACACATCAATGATAAAATAAATGAAAAGATCAACATGACAAAATAAAATATATACAAGGAAGGACGAGTACAATGGAATTTGAAAAGCTGAAAAAAATAATTGCTGAGGTGTTAAATGTCGATGCGGATGAAATCACAATGAATACTACCTTTAGTGATGACCTTGGCGCAGATTCATTGGATGTATTCCAAATCATCATGGGAATCGAAGAGGCATTTGACATTGAGATCGCAACAGAGGACGCCGAAAAGATTGTTTCCGTGGGAGATGCAGTGGAACAAATTAAGAATGCACTGAACTAAGCATTGTAATTCAGAATCGAGAGGCCCTTTTCACAGGGCTTTTTCGATGTTGTGCAGATAGAAACGGAGATACAAGGGTTTTATGAGTCATCTGACAGATTATGCAGAACTGGAAAAGAAAATAGGCTATATCTTCAAGAATCAGGAACTGTTACAACAGGCGTTGACACACAGTTCTTATTCGAATGAGGTAAAAAGTGCCGAGGATTATGAACGCTTGGAATTTCTGGGTGACGCAGTACTGGAGCTGTCGGTCAGTGAATATCTGTACGCCAATCATCCGCGGATGTACGAGGGCAATATGACGAAGCTGCGAGCATCACTTGTGTGCGAGCCGACTCTTGCCATTTGTGCCAGAGAGATAGGCCTGGAACAGTATATTATGCTGGGAAAGGGCGAAGATCAGACCGGTGGACGCAACAGGGATTCCATCATTTCTGATGTATTTGAATCAGTGATTGCGGCGATTTATCTGGACGGTTCTTATGAAGATGCCAGAGATTTTGTGGACAGGCAGCTATTGTCGGATATGGAGCACAGGATTATGTTCTGTGACAGCAAGAGTATCCTGCAGGAACAGGTACAGCAGCGAGGACAGGAACTATCCTATGAGTTACTGGAGGAAATGGGACCGGCTCATGACAGAATGTATAGGGTAGGTGCAGTCATTGCATCCGAGAGGATCAGTGAAGGTTCGGGAAGAAGCAAAAAGGGAGCGGAGCAGGAAGCTGCTTATAACGCACTGATCATACTAAAAGACAAGTAGGGAAAAGAATGTATTTAAAAAGTATTGAAGTACACGGATTTAAGTCTTTTGCGAATAAGATTACATTTAAATTTCATAACGGCATCACAGGTATCGTCGGACCGAACGGCAGCGGTAAGAGCAATGTTGCCGACGCGGTGAGATGGGTACTTGGTGAACAGCGTGTAAAACAGCTGCGTGGTGCCAGCATGCAGGATGTCATTTTTTCGGGCACAGAGACCCGAAAGCCGATGGGCTATGCCTATGTGGCGATTACATTAGACAATTCCGACCATGCGCTTTCCATAGATTTTGAGGAAGTGACGGTATCCAGACGTGTTTATCGTTCCGGTGAGAGTGAGTATCTGATCAACGGGGCTATTTGTCGTTTGAAGGATATTAACGAATTGTTTTATGACACTGGTGTCGGAAAAGAAGGCTATTCCATCATCGGACAGGGACAGATCGACAAGATTCTGTCAGGTAAGCCAGAGGAACGCCGTGAGCTTTTTGATGAGGCGGCAGGTATCGTAAAGTTCAAGCGCCGCAAGGATACGGCGATTAAGAAGCTTGAGGAAGAAAAGACCAATCTGATTCGTGTCAATGATATTTTGGCTGAACTGGAAAAACAGGTAGAGCCTTTGGAGAAGCAGTCAGAGGTGGCAAAGGAATATCTGAAGAAGAAGGAAGAGCTCAAGATACTGGATGTCAATATGTTTCTGCTGGAGGCTGAGAAGAACAAGAACCAGCTGACTTCGGTCGATGAGAAGCTAAAGATTGCAGCAAATGATCTGCAGACTTCCAAGGATCAATATGAGAATACAAGAACCGAATATGAGAGTATAGAAGCACAGATAGAGGCGCTGGATAAGACGATAGAAGAAAAGAGAGCGCTGCTGTCTGATACGAGCGTGCTGAAGGGTAAGCTCGAGGGTGAGATCAATGTCTTGAAGGAGCAGATTCACTCTTCTGAGGCAAATGATGAGATGAAACGTGAACGTGTTAAGAACATTCGCGAGGACATCGGAACCAAAGAAAAAGAAAAAAGCAGAATTACAGAAGATAAAGCAGCTCTTGATCAGGAATTGGATGAGCTGATGAAGGTGCGTGACGAAGCAAAGGGTACCTTGAATATCGTACAGAATAAGATATTGGAACTGAGTACCGGTATTGAAAGCGGTAAAAATGAAATCATTGATATCCTGAATGAGCGTGCTTCTATCAAAACGAAGCTTGGTCGTTATGACACAATGCTGGAACAGATCGATATCAGAAAAGCTAAGCTGCAGTCCAGACTGTTACGTGCCAAGAGTGATGAGGTGGAGCAGGAAGCTGTCATTAAAGAACTTTATGATGAACTGGGTAAGATCAGCCAGGACATTATGAAATTAGATGAGCAGGCAGAAGTATATGATGAGAAGCTGGGGCAGCTGAAGCAGGATCTGATCGACAAGGATAAGAATCTGGGAGATGCCCAGATCATATATCATAAGGAAAAGTCCAAACTGGATGCTCTTAAAAATATGTCTGAACGATATGACGGATACGGCAATTCAATTCGCCGTGTCATGGAGCAGAAGGAAACAAAGAAGGGAATCGTCGGTGTCGTAGCAGATATCATCAAGGTGGAAAAGAAATATGAGACCGCCATCGAGACAGCACTTGGCGGTAACATACAGAACATCGTCACGGATGATGAAGCAGTCGCAAAGGACATGATCGCTTATTTGAAGCAGAATAAGCTCGGACGTGCTACATTCCTGCCGTTAACCAGTGTAAAGGACAGAGGCGAATTCAACAAGCCGGAAGCATTAAAGGAAAAAGGTGTTATCGGAATCGCATCGGAGCTTGTGAAGAGCGACAAGAAATATCAGGATATTATCGGTCAGCTACTAGGCGCGATCCTTGTGGTTGACAACATCGACAATGCGATTGCATTGTCCAGAAAATATCATTATCTGCTGCGCATTGTTACTATAGAAGGAGAATATCTGACTCCGGGCGGAGCGATGGCAGGTGGAGCATTTAAAAATAATTCCAATTTGTTGGGGCGCAAGCGCGAAATAGAAGAACTGGAAAAGACGGTCAAGGGCTGCCTCGAGAAGATCGAGAGTATCATGACTGACATCGAGAATACCAAGGAAGAGAGAAATGCGCTCAGGGAGCAGATTGAGAAGCTGAAGGAAGAACAGCAGGAGAAGTATCTGGCACAGAATACGGCACAGATGAATGTCAATCAGGCTCTTGAGAAGAAGGAAGAGACAGCGAAGGGCTATATTGCGCTGGAGCAGGAGAATCGTGAAATCGAAACACAGGTGTCCGATATCAAGACCAGTAAAGACTCGATCCAGGAGGAACTGCAAAATTCCGAAAGCCGTGAGAAAGAGCTGGAGACTAAGATACAGGAGTATGGCCGTATCCTTGAGACAGAGCGCAATGATGAAAATGCAAAAGTACTGAAGGTCGGTGAATTGGATCTTGAGGTTGAAAGACTTGCACAGAAGCAGGGATTTGCACAGCAGAATGTAGAGCGTATCACGAATGAAATCGAACGGCTGAATAGCGAAATTACGGAAATTGAACAGGCACTTGCCAGAACCGTTGAGGACATCAGACAGAAGCAGGAGGATATCCTTACAATCCAGCAGACCATCGAAGCCAGCATTTCTTCGGCGGATGAAAATGAAGTTGCGATGAAACAGGCCATCGATGACAAGGATGAGCTTAGCACAAAGCAAAAGAACTTCTTTAAATCCAGAGAAGAATTGTCCGAGAAGATGAATGCATTGGACAAGGAAGTCTATCGTCTGACCAGTCAGAAGGAAAGACTGGAGGAGGCTGCAGAGTCCCAGATCAATTATATGTGGGATGAGTATGAGATTACCTTCTCGTCGGCACTTGAGATGCGCAATGAGGAATTGACGGAACTGCCGGCAATCAAGCGTGAGATTCTGTCCTTAAAGGATCAGATCCGCAAACTCGGCGATGTCAATGTCAATGCCATTGAAGATTATAAGAACCTGATGGAGCGTTACAGCTTCTTAAAGACGCAGCGTGATGATCTGGTGGAAGCACAGGAAACTCTGGAGGGTATCATAGAGGAACTCGATACAGCCATGAGAAAGCAGTTCGAGGAGAAATTTGCACAGATTGGCCGTGAGTTTGATAAGGTATTCAAGGAACTGTTCGGCGGCGGTAAGGGAACGCTGGAACTGGTAGATGACGAGGACATTCTGGAAGCGGGCATCAAAGTCATTGCACAGCCGCCGGGAAAGAAACTGCAGAATATGATGCAGCTGTCCGGTGGTGAGAAGTCGTTGACGGCAATCGCATTGCTGTTTGCAATCCAGAATCTGAAGCCTTCTCCGTTCTGCCTGCTCGATGAGATCGAGGCGGCACTGGATGAGACGAATGTAACCAGATTTGCCGGGTACTTACATAAACTGACGAAGCATACGCAGTTTATCGTTATCACACACAGGCGCGGTACAATGGAGAAAGCAGACCGTCTCTATGGTATCACGATGCAGGAGAAGGGCGTATCCGCACTTGTATCTGTCAATCTGATCGATAAGGATCTGGATGATTGACGAATAGGAAAGCAAGGAATGAAATCATGAGTGATGAGAACCAAGGATTTTTCAAGCGTCTGGTCGGAGGACTGACAAAGACAAGGAATCATATTGCAGACGGTATCGAGGCGATTTTTAACGGCGCCTCTGATATTGATGATGATTTTTATGAAGAAATCGAGGAGATTCTCATTATGGCAGACATCGGCGTGCATGCAACGTCGGATATCATAGAGCGCCTGCGGGCACAGGTCAAGGAAAATCGAATTAAGGAGCCGTCAGAATGCAGGCAGCTGCTGATTGATTCCATCAAGGAGCAGATGCAGACAGGAGAGACGGCGTATGAGTTTGAGCATCAAAAATCAGTTGTACTCGTAGTCGGAGTCAACGGAGTCGGCAAGACCACTTCCATCGGAAAGTTAGCGGATCATCTCAAGAGACAGGGCCGCAAGGTTATGATGGCGGCAGCGGATACGTTCCGTGCGGCGGCAGGTGAGCAGCTTGCTGAGTGGGCAAATCGTGCAGGAGTCGATATCATCAAGGGTGTAGAGGGTGCAGATCCCGCTTCGGTCATCTACGATGCATTGTCGGCGGCAAAGGCACGTCATGTGGATGTTCTTCTATGCGATACGGCAGGCAGGCTTCATAATAAGAAGAACCTGATGGAGGAATTAAAGAAGATCAATCGTATCATAGACAAGGAATATCCGGATGCATACCGTGAGACGCTGGTCGTGCTGGATGGCACGACAGGGCAGAATGCACTGGCTCAGGCAAGGGAATTCAAGGATGCGGCTGACATTACGGGAATCATATTAACGAAACTGGACGGAACCTCTAAGGGAGGCATTGCTGTAGCGATACAATCCGAGATGGGGATTCCGGTCAAATACATCGGTGTAGGCGAGACAGCAGAGGATCTGCAGAAGTTCAATGCAGATGAGTTTGTAGAGGCGCTGTTTGCTCGCGCATAAGGAGGAAGTACAATGTTAACATTAGATAAGTTTGAAGAAGCGACTGAGGTCGTCAAGAAGGTCACGCTGGAAACCAAATTGGTATACAGTGATTTTTTAAGTGAACAGACCGGCAACAAGGTATATCTGAAACCGGAGAACATGCAATTTACGGGCGCCTACAAAGTCAGAGGCGCCTATTATAAAATGAGCACATTGACAGAGGAAGAGCGTCAAAAGGGCATCGTGACCGCATCTGCGGGAAATCATGCGCAGGGAGTCGCATATGCGGCAAAGTGTTACGGAGTGAAGTCCGTCATTGTCATGCCGACCACAACACCGCTCATGAAGGTGAACCGCACGAAGAATTATGGGGCAGAGGTTGTCCTGAAGGGCGATGTATATGATGAAGCATGTGCATATGCACTAGAACTGGCGCAGGAGAAAGGGTATACCTTTATCCATCCGTTTGACGATCCCGCGGTTGCAACCGGTCAGGGAACGATCGCCATGGAAATCTTTAAAGAACTTCCGTTGGTGGATTATATTCTGGTTCCGATCGGTGGAGGCGGACTGGCAACAGGTGTATCAACACTTGCCAAGCTGATGAATCCAAAGATCAAAGTCATCGGTGTGGAACCGGCGGGTGCGAATTGTATGCAGGTATCACTGCAGAACGGTAAGGTTACGACGCTTCCGGCGGTGAATACGATTGCGGACGGTACAGCTGTAAAAACACCCGGAACGCAGATTTTCCCGTATCTGAAAAAGAATCTGGATGATGTCATCACGGTTGAGGACGAGGAATTGATCGTGGCATTTTTGGATATGGTCGAAAACCATAAGATGGTTGTGGAGAATTCAGGATTATTGACAGTTGCGGCATTAAAGCATCTGGATGTAAAGGATAAAAAGGTTGTTGCGATCATGAGCGGCGGCAATATGGATATCATTACGATGTCCTCCGTGGTACAGCAGGGATTGATCATGCGTGACAGGATATTTACGGTCTCTGTGCTGCTGCCTGATAAGCCGGGCGAACTCTCCAGAGTTTCGGGTGTATTGGCCGAACAGAACGGAAATGTCATCAAGCTCGAGCATAACCAGTTTGTGACTACGAATCGAAGTGCTGCGGTAGAACTTCGGATCACGGTTGAGGCATTTGGAACAGAGCATAAGGAGCAGATCATTGCAGCGCTGAATGAACATGGATTCAGACCGAAAGTAGTCAGGACACAGATTTAGAACAGAGAAGATCAGTATTGTGCAAGGAAGGAAATACAGTTATGAGTATGGAGTTTTTAATGGGAAATGAAGCAATCGGACTGGGTGCACTGCATGCAGGAGTGAATCTTGTAGCAGGGTATCCGGGGACACCTTCTACAGAGGTACTGGAGACGGTTGCGAAGTATAGAAAAGATGTCAATCCGGATGTGTATGTGGAGTGGTCCGTGAATGAGAAGGCGGCGCTGGAGGTTGCTGCCGGAGCTTCTTATGCGGGAGCACGTACGATGGTGACGATGAAGCAGGTTGGGATGAATGTGGCTTCAGACCCTCTTATGTGTTTGGCTTATATGGGCATCAAGGGTGGTATGGTAATTGTCGTGGCGGATGATCCGGGACCGATTTCCTCACAGACGGAGCAGGATACGAGGGCTTTTGCTTCATATTGCAAACTGCCTGTATTTGATCCGACTTCACCGGAGGAAGCATATACGATGATTCAGGAGGCATTTGCATATTCGGAGAAGTATGCTACCCCTGTCTTGTTCAGACCTACGACGCGGGTTTGTCATGGGTGTGCATCCATTCATATTGCTGATGGAATCAAGATCCATCAGCCGGAAGGGTTTTTCAAGGATACAGCCAGATGGGTTATATTTCCCAAAACAGCATATCAGAGCCATTTGAATCTGGTTGAGAGAAATCCGATGATCGGAGAGGATTTTTCGCATAATCGTTATAATCAACTGTTCGGTACCGGCAGAAAAGGAATTGCAGCGGGCGGTATCAGTTATATCTATGCTATGGAGACACTGAGCAGGGAACAGGAACTGCCTTGCAAGGTGCTGAAGGTAGCAACTCCGTATCCGTTCCCGGAGAGTTTGGCATTAGAGTTCTTACAAGGGCTGGATGAGGTCTTGTGTCTGGAAGAACTGGATCCGGTGATTGAGCGGGAACTGGTTTATTTGTGCGGAAAGCATCATCTGCCTGTGAACATCAGAGGAAAATTGACTGAGGATACTGCATCGGCAGGTGAAAATACAGTAGAGAGCGTTGCCGCTGATCTGATTCGATTTCTGGGACAGGAGTCAGTCAATGCAGCATCAGGAAATGTACAAATGGGACAGAGTGGGCAGGAGGATCTGCCGCAGCTGCCGGTCAGACCGCCTGTATTGTGTGCGGGATGTCCGCACAGGGCTTCCTTTTATGCGGTCAAGCAGGCAATGAAGGGTAAGAAAGCGGTATTTTCCGGAGACATCGGCTGCTATACGCTCGGCAATGCTGCACCGCTTGATATGGTGGATACCTGTCTGTGTATGGGTGCAGGTATCACGATGGCACAGGGCTTACACAGAGTGGAACCGGATGCAGTGAATTTTGCATTCATAGGAGATTCGACCTTCTTCGCATCGGGTATGACAGGCATCGTGAATGCGGTTTATAATGAGACAGATATCGTGCTGGTCGTATTGGATAATTCGACAACTGCGATGACGGGACATCAGGTACATCCGGGTACGGGCAGGACCATGATGGGAAATGTCGTGGATAAGATCGATATAGAGAAGATCCTGCGGGCAATCGGGATCGAATCCGTAGAAACAGTGAATCCGCTGGAACTTGATCAGGCGATTGCGGCTGTTGAAACGGCGGCTTCCAAGAAAGGGGTCAAGGCAATCATCTTCAAGGCTCCATGTGTTGCATTGATCAAACCGGCGTCGAAGCTGTGTGTGGATGCGGACAGATGTATCCATTGCAAGAAATGCATCAAGGAGCTTGGCTGTCCGGCGATCGTGAAAACAGAAGACGGCGGTGCAAAGATTGATCCGTCATTGTGCTATGGCTGTGGGATATGTACCTTTGTCTGTCCGGTAAATGCGATATCATCTGAGGAACAGGGAGGTGCCTGTCATGAATAAGAGTTGTTTATTGAGTGGTGTCGGCGGACAGGGAACCGTACTGGCGTCCAGACTGATCGCAGCTGCGGCAATGGCAAGAGGAGAACAGGCGAGAACCGCGGAGACAATCGGCATGTCACAGCGTGGAGGCTGTGTTGTGAGCCATGTCAGGATAGGCGAGGATATCTATTCTTCTCTGATTCCAGTAGGTGGTGCGGATATGATCATCGGTTTTGAGGCAGGTGAGGCAGTCAGGGTGTTCAAATACCTGAAAAAGGACGGAATCATTGTCGTCAATCGGAGGACGATCGCACCGGTGACAGCATCGCTAAGTGACTTTGTATACAAAACGGAGGATATGATTGCATATTTAAAGGCACATGCGGGTAAGGTAATTATAATCGACGGTGATGAAATCATAAAGGAATGCGGTTCGGATAAAGTATTGAACATCGCCTTGCTCGGAGCGGCAATAGCAACAGGAGAACTTGGTATTTCGGAAGAAGAGATGAAGCAGGCAATCGAGGCGAAGGTAAAGCCTGCGTTTTATGAGATGAATGTAAAGGCTCTTGCATTAGGGGCTCAAACAATATAAAATAAGAAAAAGTACGGGGGTACATGCATGGCAGAAAGAGACGAACTGATACAGGCCTTGTATCAATCTTTTACAGGCTCGGATACGATCAAGAAGGATGATGATAAGGTATCTGTCTACAACGGCAGTACCGGCACATTGTACTGCGCAGTGGATGACGAGCAGTTATCCAAAATGCAGATCGAACAGGCACAGATCTATCTGGAACAGCAGTATAAGACTTATAAGGCGAATCCACTGACCGTGGAGAAGGCAGCTTACTACAGAATCGCACTGGAAGCAATCAAGATGATGATTGCGGAGAACTAGAAAGGACAAAATTATGCAAATGACACAGACACAGCTTGATATGCTGAAGGTACAACTGGAAAAGGTGATGAAACACAGCCCGTTTTATCAGGAGAAGTTTAAGGGAATCGATGTTGCGGGCATCAGGACGCAGGAGGACTTTGAGAAGCTTCCTTTTACATGGAAGGGAGATCTGCGCGAAGCATATCCGCTTGGGCTGATGGCTGTGCCGGAGGAGGAGATCATCCGTATCCATTCTTCCTCAGGAACGACAGGAACGCCGATCATCATTCCATATACACAAAAGGATGTAGATGACTGGGCTGATATGTTTGCCAGATGTTATGCGATGGCAGGCATTACAAACAAAGACAGGATCCAGATCACACCGGGCTATGGTCTGTGGACGGCAGGCATCGGTTTCCAGAACGGTGCAGAGCGTCTGGGCGCTATGGTTGTGCCGATGGGCCCCGGCAATACAGATAAGCAGTTACGCATGATGATGGATCTCAAATCTACCGTTTTGTGTGCAACTTCTTCTTATGCGTTGTTGCTGGCAGAAGAGATTGCAAAGCGTGGAATCGGAGAGCACATTCATCTGAAGAAGGGCGTCATCGGTTCTGAACGTTGGGGTGATAAGATGCGTGCCCGTATTGCGAAGGAATTGGGCGTTTCCTTATATGATATCTATGGACTGACAGAAATCTATGGACCGGGTATTGCCATCAACTGTGACCACAGCAAGGCAATGCATTATTGGGATGACTATGTATACATCGAAATTCTTGATCCGAAGACAGGAGAGCCTGTGCCGGATGGCGAAGTTGGTGAAATTGTCATTACGACACTGGTGAAAGAGGGCGGACCGCTCATCAGATATCGTACGCATGATTTGTCCAGATTCGTACTTGGAGACTGTCCATGTGGCAGCAAACATCCGAGAATCGATACACTGATCGGAAGAACAGATGATATGGTCAAGGTAAAGGGCTGCAACATCTTCCCGAGCCAGATCGAAGATGTCATCCGTGATGTCAAGGGTGCTTCCAGTGAGTATCAGGTGATGATCGATCACATCGAAGGCAAGGACATCCTGACGCTCTTTGTTGAATCAAAAGAGGGAGCAAGCAAACTTGATACTGCAAATGAACTTGCAAACCTGTTCAAGATTAAGATCGGTATGACACCGTTAGTGAAAATGGTGGAAATCGGAGAGCTTCCAAGAAGTGAGAAGAAATCCCGCAGAATCTTCGATAACCGTTACTAAATCGACACTTTTTGATTAAAATGAACCTATTTGAATTTAGAATAAATGCTGGAAAGTCTATTCATTTTATGGATAGGCTTTTTTGTACGAACATCTGTCAGACTTTATGAGATAAAATTTTTGTATTTGATGTGCGACTATGTTATGATTGTATCGTAAATGAGTCGCATTATAAGAGGTATGGGGTGTGGTAAGATAAATGAAGAAAGTCAATGAGAACAGACTGATTGAGAGAGAATATATTTATAAAATGATACAAAAGGATATGAAGCATCGTCGTATCCTATATTGGTGTACCAATACAGGCTGGGGTAAGACGACTACGATAAAGCAGTATTTTGCGTATGCAAATATTCCTTATATCAGCATTGATGTGACGGATGATGAGTTCGCACAGAAGATCGAACAGGCTGCAGCGAGCGGAAATGCACATATTTTAGTTGATGATCTGCAGAACCTTGATACGGAACAAATGTCAGGATTCAACGAGTATCTGGAGCAGATATCAGGCAATTCGAAGTTCTATCTGTTGAGCAGAGCCTGGATTCCGTCTTATATGAAGAAGTACGAGATTACGAATGAACTGGTCTATTATGCGAATGAGCAGTTAGCATTTAACGAGAAGGAAGCCGAAAAATTATTTGAATTATATGGAATAGAATGCGATCCAACTTATATCCGGCAGATTGTAAAACAGACACAGGGATGGATCGTATATTTGATCTTGATGGCACATAGAGGGAAAAAGAGCACAAAGCTCACAGACAAGATCATAGAATTAGCGAGACTGGATCTCTTTGATTTCTTGGATCATAATGTATGGGCAAATTGGGATCAGGAAATCAGGAACTTTTTGTTGAATATGGGACATCTTCAGACTTTTACGGAACGAGAAGCCTGCATCGTATGCGGTAAGCCGACTGTTTCCGATATCCTGAGTTGGATTCAGAGTAAGACCAGTTTTATGATACAGGATGATGACACGACCTACCATTTCAAGAGGCCGATGGAGTTCTATCTGGCCAGAAAACAGAAGCAGCTCTATGATGAGGCAACTATCAAACAGAGGTATGAAAATACAGCTCTTTATTTTGCCATGGAAAATGATTTGCCAAATGCTTTGAAATACTATAGCATGGCAGGCGATAGGCAGAAGATTACAGAAATGCTGATTGAAAATTTCAATTCGCTGAGCGGTGATGCATATTACTATGAGTTAGAAAAGTACTATTTGGATTTGGATGAAGAGATCATCAATAACTCGCCGGAAATGATGTCAGCCATGGCAATGCTGCATTCTCTTTCGATGCGTATAGAGAAGAGCGACTTTTATCTAAAACGTCTGGTTGAATTTGAGAAGAATTTACCTTCTAAGGATCCCAGAAAAAAGATTGCAAAATCAAAAATTGCATTTTTACAGCTTGCCCTGCCACACCTCGGCAGCGGAACGGTGATTGAGAAATTCATAAACCTTTCCAAGATGAAAATAGACATGCAGGCGACGAGTATCACAGGCGATATGCCGGGTATTATGAACGGCGGATTGGATTTCTGCGAGTGGAGCAAGAATGACAGAAAGTTATACCGTACGATGAAATTACCGATGAGCCTGGTCTTTAGAAAATATGCGGATGGCCTTGCTGAAATCTCTTTGGGTGAAAGCCTTTATGAGAAAAATACAGATGGAAATTATACAGAATCTCTCATGCTGCTGAATACCGGCAAGTCTGCAAGTGAAATTGCATCGAATCTGCAGTTACAGTTTGCAGCGAATGGACTGATTGCAAGAATGTTCTTTGCAGAAGGCAGATTGTCCACGGCGCTTGATATTATGGAAAAGTTTTATAGTAAGGTATTGCCGAGCGGAAAGAGACAGCTTCCGCTAAATATTGAGGCTTTTCTGATTAGGCTTCATATGCTGGCAGGGGAGAATGAACCGGCAGATGCATGGATGACGGAATGTGCGCCCAATGAAAATGAGCATTTTTATATTTTAGAGCGCTATCGCTATCTTCTGAAAGTGAAACTCTATACACAGAAGAAGATGTATCTGGAAGCGCTTTCATTACTTGACAGACTGGAACAGTATTTTGTGATGTATGGGCGTAAATATAATCTTGCGGAAGCTAAATTGCTTCGTTCCATGGTATTATACCGCAGCGGCAATCAAACATGGAACGCGGAACTTGGAAAGGCATTGGACATTACATATGAATATCAACTGGTTCGTATTGTGGCGGATCTGGGTGCAGCGATTATGCCATTGCTTGTTGAATATAGAAAGACCTGCGTATCTCGGCGTAGTAAGAAGGAATCCGATGATTATCTGGATTATCTGGATATTCTTCTTAAAAATACGCAAAGACAGGCAAGCTATTATCCGAAGTATATGGAACATCCGAAACAGTATGATGTTAGTCTGACAGAGGCGGAGAGCAGGGTATTAGCCCTTTTGGCCAGTGGAATGACCAATCAGGAAATTGCAGAGATCATACAGGTCAGTGTTGCAACCGTAAAGTCTCATGCGGGAAGTATCTATATGAAATTGAATGTGAAAAATCGAACATCGGCAGTACAAGTGGCGAAGGAAATCGGTTTGATCTAAGAGAAAATCATGCAAAAAGAGGACAGGCAGGGATTGATTGCAGCCTGGACTTTTTTTGCAAATATCATACTTTAGTAGGATGACAGAATTCAAAATAAACATTATAATATTATAGTTGTTTAGAAAATCACAGGAGGATGAAAGAAATGAAAAAGTTGATTATGTTATTATGTGTAGGTGTTTTGAGCTGCGGATTGGTGGCTTGCGGGGATGATGATACATCCAAGATGGCGGCACAGTCAGACGGAGATTATATTGAAGATGATATGTCTGAGGACTATGCAGAAGAAGAATATGCTGACGACAGCACAAATGAGGAACTGGTAGAAGAGATTGCAAAATTCGATGAGGTCTATGCGGGAGATTACGGACCGGATTATCAGATCGTACTTGCATTTGATTGGAGTGAAGAAGAACAGAATGGGTTGGTTATGATCATTCCAAATGGATCTGATCAAATGGATTACTTTAATGTAGGTGAAATGAGTGGAGAAATCGGAGAAGAGCAGACGATATCAGGACTGGCAGATTATCCGTTTTCATTTACCATAGCAGATTATGAGGATGATGGAGCTACATTGCTGCTGAGGTTTGAAAGTGTTGAAGACGATCATGGCACCAACGATGGAGAATGTAAGGTCTATTTACAGGATTCAAGCTATCTGACAGAGGTTTGCGAGAGCTTGGGAATGCTATAAGTAAGATGAAGGAGTTTATAAAATGAAAAAGTTTTGGAAATGGTTGCTGATTATTCTTGCGGTATTGTTTGTTGGATTTGTGTTGCTTTTGATTTTTATACCGGACGAGGAAGCAGCGGAGCCGGATGCTGAAACAGAGTATGTTGAAGAAGCAGACAGCAGTTTTGGCGATCTGTTAAACGACAGTGAAAACAGCGGGGATGACAGTGGGGAACATGATGCATTGGCAGGCAGTGGTTATAGTCCTGATGATACATGGGCAGTCTATTGGTATCTGTGCGGCAGCGATCTGGAGAGCGAGGACGGTGCGGCGACCTATGATCTGATGGAGATGATGGAAGTCGAACTCCCCGAAAATGTACAAGTCGTGATTGAGACAGGTGGTGCATACGGCTGGCAGAATGATTGGGTCGATCCGAATTATCAGGAACGCTATGTGTATTCTGGCACCGGAATGGAATTGGTTGACCAACAGCCATCAGCAAATATGGGAGATCCGGATACATTGCATGATTTCCTGACATTTTGTAATGAAAACTATCCGGCGGATCATCAGGCGGTCGTGTTCTGGAACCATGGAGGCGGCAGTGTTGCAGGTGTTGCATTTGATGAGGTCTATGACGGTGATTCGTTGACACTGGATGAGATGTATGATGCATTTTCGGATGTCTATGAAGTGTCTGTCGTTGATCAGCCGTTTGAGCTGGTTGGATTTGATGCATGTTTGATGGCAACCATTGATACTGCTTTTACATTTATGGATGTTGCCAAATATATGGTGGCATCGGAAGAGATAGAGCCGGGAAACGGCTGGTATTACACAGGCTGGCTGCAGGAACTGGCGGATCATCCGGAAATGAACGGCGCACAGCTCGGCAAGGCCATCTGCGACAGTTATGTTGAGGGGTGTGAGATGGAATGGACAGAGGACTCCATCACACTTTCGTTAACGGATCTGAGTGCGGTCGAGCCATTGATTGTAGCATATGATAATGTAGGAAAAGAAGCACTGCGTGCTGCATGCGAAGACCAGACATTTATCACAGAATTTGCACGTAGTGCCCGTTCTGCTGAAAACTATGGCGGTAATTCCAAAGAAGAGGGATATACCAACATGGTGGATCTGGGCGATCTGGTTAGATATTCTGAGGATTTGCTGCCGGAGACAAGTGCGGATTTGTTAAATTGTCTGGATCAGAGTGTTGTTTATAAGGTGAATGGCCCTTATCGTTCGCAGGCAACGGGATTATCCTGTTATTATTCTTATAATGCGGATGAAGACGATTATAACGGATATACGAAAATCGGTGCAAGTGAGCCTTTTAAATATCTGTACGGATATGAGATCAGCGGTTCGCTGACGGCAGAGGGACAGCAGTTTATTGAAGAGATGGGTTATGAGAGTCTGCCGGAGATTGAGACATTTGCTTCAAGCGGTTTGGAAGACTTCCCGCTTACACTCAATGAGGAAGGATGTGCAGTGCTTGACATCGGAACCGAAACAGCGGACATGCTGCAGGCGGTATACTTTCAATTGTCTTTTGTGGATGAGGAAAATGATATCTCTATGCTTCTCGGACGCGACAACAATCTGGAAGCAGATTGGGAAAATGGTGTCTTCACGGATAATTTCTATGGATATTGGGGTGCCATCGATGGTCACTTTGTCTATATGGAACTGGTAGATGAGAAGGATGACTATAATCTATATACAGTACCGATTTTGCTGAATGGGGAGGAGTACAATCTTCAGGTTGCATACAATTATTCTGATGAGACCTATAAGATACTGGGTGCCAGAAAAGGAATTGATGATTCAGGTATGTCAGACAAGGAACTCGTGAAACTCAAAGCGGGGGATGAGATTACGACGATTCTCTACGGAGCTTCTTATTCAGGAGACGATGATTATATGCCGATAGAGAGTGAGACCTTTACAGTGACTGATGATACGACATTTGAAGATCAGGACATGGGAGACGGAGAATTTCTTATGATGTTCGAAATGGTTGATATGCAGAACCAGTCTGCTTATTCTGATGTGATCACGTTCTATGTTGAGGGAGATGAAATAACGACGGAGGTATATGAGTGATGAGAAAGGTAAGCTTCAGAGAACGCTTGCGTTATGCATTTGATAATTTTATGGGCAAGGGAACCGTTGCTCTAATCGGAATGTTATTCTTGATTACGGCGATCGTGGTTGTGATTACAGGTGTGCTGAGCAGCATCGGAAGCAGTGATGTTTCCACCGGAAATCAAATCTGGATGAGTTTGATGCATGCGCTGGATGCCGGAACGCTGGCGGGCGACGAGACATCCGATATCGGGTTTGTGATTTTAATGACCATCGTTACGATTTGCGGTATTTTTGTAACCAGTATCTTGATTGGTATCATCAGCAGTGCTTTTGAAGAAAAGCTGAACAGCCTGCGCAAAGGATTTTCAAAGGTAATAGAAGAGAACCACACGGTCATCATCGGTTTTAATGACAGTATCTATACCGTTATGACGGAACTGATCGAGGCAAATTCCAATCATAAGAATGCCTGCATTTTGGTCATCGGACAGGAAGAAAAAGAAGTCATGGATGAGGAGATACAAAATCACATCGAAGACTTCAAGACAACGCGGGTAATCTGCCGCAGCGGAAAGCCTACAAATGCTGCATTGCTGGAAATGGCTTCAATGGAGACGGCGCGTTCCATCATTGTAAATGAAGATGACGACTTTACGGCAATCAAAGCTGTTTTATCAGTGGTTGCTTATATGAAGTCCAAGAATGTATTTGACAATGATACTTATATTACGGCACTCATACATAACAGAGAAAATCTTGAGGCAGCTAAGATTGCAGGTGAGGGTAAGGCAGAGATCATCTTCTTTGAGGATATGATTACAAGGGTCATTGCCAATACATGCAGACAGCCGGGTCTTTCATCAGTGCTGACGGATATGTTTGATTTTGGCGGAAGCGAATTCTATTTTGAGGAGTTCCCGGAGTTGACGGGTAAGAAATTTGGAGATGTATTGAATCTGTTTGATCTGTCAATTGCAGTCGGTTTGTGCAAGGGTGAGACCCCTATGCTCAACCCGCCGATGGATACGGTGATCGAAGGCGGAGACAGGATCATTCATCTGTCCGAGGACGACGGTGTTTCCAAGCCGCAGGCGACAGCACCGCCGATGGATGTCAAGGTATATATGGCTGAAGATACATCGGTTGTACAAGAACCGTTTCATATGCTGATTCTTGGCTATAATGAGTCACTGACACAGCTCTTATCCGAATTGGAAGAGTTCATACCGGAGACGTCAAAGATTACGATTGCAGGAGAAGCGTTTCCGGCAGAGCAGGTCAGTGAATGGAAGAACATGAACTATCATGTTACGGTTATAGAAAAGAATATTTATGAAATATCCAAATTACAGGATTTGATAGATGAAGATACCGGAAATATCCTGCTGCTCGCTGAGGATGGGTGCGATTCGGAGGAGGCAGATGAGAAGATTCTGATCCTTTTACTGCAGATCAGAGCAATCCTTGCAAGAAACAACTGGAAGATCAATATCACAAGTGAAATGAATTCGGTTGAAAACCAGAAATTGATGCAGGTGGCAGATGTAAATGATTTTGTGGTCGGCAGTTCCATTACAAGCCTGATCATTGCACAGGTTGCCGAGAACAGACACTTGCTTTCATTTTTTACGACCATGCTGACTTCCGATGGCTCGGAACTTTATATGAAACCTGCAAAAAACTATGTCAAATTGCATCAGGAAATGAATTTCTACGAACTGACAGAAATCACAAAACAGAAGAATGAAATCCTATTGGGTTATAAGAAGATGGTCAACGGACAGATGCAGCTGACGGTAGGCCCTACTAAGACAGATCGGATTTCATTTACGGAAGAAGACTATCTGATCGTGATTGCAGAGGATTAAGTATTTTGAGGATCAAACCGTTGTTCCGGGAGGCTTTCTTCGTTAGGAGAGTGGGGTGTATTGTTTTCATGTATTGCTTATGGGACTTACAGTCTTGACAGCCCGCCGGAAGGACGGTATACTAAATCTGCTTTCATAATTCTTATGAAAGCATCGATATGGCGTTTCAGCCAATTTATCCGAAAAAGAATTTTAAACTGCATAGGACAGATTAAGAAAATATAAGAATTTACTTTATTAATGTAAGCCCATTTTTGATTGATTTTACAAAAGGAATATCTTATACTATATTCATATAGTTGTGTTCTCTTTTCTTGATCTGTTCCAAAGAAAGGAGACATTTGATGAATCAAATCAAAACATGGGAGGAACTCGAACTAAAGGATGATTTTATGTTTGCAAAGGTGATGCGCAATAAGACCATTTGCAAGAAGATGTTGGAGAAGATACTAAACATCCGGATCCGTGATATCGAGTTTCCGGAGGAACAGAAAACCATCGACATGACTGTGGATGGAAAAAGCATCAGACTGGATGTATATGTCGAAGATGATATCCATACAGTGTATGATGTAGAAATGCAGGCTGCCAATAAAGGGGATTTAAGAAAAAGAAGCCGATATTATCAGGGAATGATAGATTTACAACTAATTGAAAAAGGTGAAAGCTATAATAAACTGAAGAAAAGTTATGTGATATTTATCTGCACATTTGATTTGTTCGGACAGGGCAGACATATTTATACATTTGAAAATGTATGCTTGCAGGATGAGAACATTCGCTTGAATGATGAAGCTACAAAAGTCTTCCTGAGTTCTAAAGGGACGATGGAGGATGTAGATGAGGATGTCAAAGCATTTTTGAAGTATCTGAACGGTGAACTTGTAAAGAATGATTTTGTAGAGACCATTGATCTTGAGGTAGCCAAAGTGAGAGATAATAAAGAATGGAGGCGCGAGTTTATGACATTGTTTATGAGAGAGAATGAAATCAGAGAAGAGAGCAGGGCAGAAGGAAAGATAGAAGGAAAAATAGAAGGAAAAGCAGAACTTGTATCAATTATCAGAAAAAAGATCGGCAAAGGGCTGCGTGCGGATGCTGTGGCAGATATGTTGGAATTGGAACCCTCATATGTTGAGAGAGTCATAGGCTTCATGGAAAGTGACTGCAGTAAAAATGATCATCAGATTGCAGAAGCATTGGTTGCAGAAGAGATAAAGTTGAATTAGATAAAGATGAATTAGATTAAATGCCGCAAATGATGATTTCACAATCATTTGCGGCATTTTTGACTGTATTGAATGAAAGGTTATTGAAGATATCCAATCAAGAGTGAAGTTCGGTGTATTTTATAATGCGATTTTTGCCGAGCCGTTTGGCTTGATAGAGTGCCTGATCGGCATGTGACATCCAATTATCTGCGGCCTGATTTTCCTGTAGAGAGGAAAGACCGCCGCTGAAAGTGAAGGACTCCTTCGGAGAAAAGTCAAATGTTAATGAAGAGAACGCCAGACGCAGATCCTCAGCCAATACAAAAGCACTTTCTATGGAATAATGCTGCATGATCAGGATGATTTCTTCGCCACCATAGCGATATGCGGTGACATTACGGCCGGTAACTTGTCGGATGGTATCAGATAATTTAATCAGTACTTCATCTCCATTCAGATGTCCGTATGTATCATTGATCATTTTGAAATTATCAATATCTAAAAGCAGCATATGGCAGTTGCCATCGGTCATACCAAAGTTGATACATTCTTCTGTTTTTTCATTGAGTGCCATACGGTTAAAGATGCCCATGAGAGGATCCAGATGTAACTCCTCAATGAGTTTCTTTTCGCGCATATTGCTTTTGGCGATATTATCAAACTGTTCGTTGACATAGGATATCATCAGAGAAGCACCGATTTGCGAAACGATGATGACAAGTGCGGCAAGTGCAGAATCAACGAGCAGCTGCGGGTCACCTTGGCACAGTTCCTGTGAAGCGACAATCGATGCGGCAGTCAGTGAAATCAGAGAGGCAATCGTAATTCCGCGTGTCAGTCTGCGGTTTCCGAACATGATCGAAACAAAGATGGATACGATCGGAAGCATCAGAAGAGGACCATATACATAATGAATGAATTGTGTGTTGGCACACAGAAAATAAATCAACACACAAGACCAGATGTTTTTAGCGGTATCCGATAATTTCTGTGAATTGATATAGTGGTAGGTGAGCAGTATGACAATCAGATTCATAGAAGACGGAATATAGATGAATCTGAATTGATACAGCAGATTGGGCAGAAACAGAGTTTTGGTATTGGAATCGATCAAGTAGATGACAATCTCGGTGATGCTGCCGATTGCGGCTAATACAACACATATCTTAAACAGATTCATGCGCCAGCGTTCATTGATTTTTTCTTTGAGTTTCGTGACTCTGTTTTTTTCGTTTTCCATGAAAACCCTCCAACCGTGCAAGGTAATAATAATCAGAAATATGGAATTCTGTATTGTATCAGTATACCACATATTTGACTGGACGACTACTTCTGTGCGTGGCAAAAGCAGATTCACTTTTGATTGATTTTACATTTGGAATACCTTATACTGTATTAAGGTATCAGATATCAAAAGGAGCAACAAATAATTCTTCAATCATAATGGGAAATGAAATATGGAAAAGATAGTGGAGCAGGGGTTGCTGTTTGATTTTTACGGGGAACTTCTGACAGAGCATCAAAAGAAAATATATGAAGAAGCGATTAGCGAGGATTTATCATTGGGTGAATTGGCAGAAGAGCACGGCATCAGTCGCCAGGGAATTCACGATATTATCAAACGCTGTGATAAGATACTGCAGGAATATGAAGAAAAATTACATTTGATTGCAAAGTTCCAAAAGACGAGAGAACTTGCAGACGAAATTCATGGGATTGCAATCAAAATTGACAATGAAAAAATAAGCGAATTATCGCAAAAAATCATGAATGAATTATGAGCGGACGCCAGATAAAAAAATATATTGCCGTTCGTGCCCACCACCCCAACACCGCCCTACTCACGGCAATATATTATTTGAGGGCAAAAATTTTTGTCTGGCTGTGTATTTATAATTTGAAGGAGTATATTGAATATGGCATTTGAAAGTTTGACTGAGAAATTACAGAATGTGTTTAAGAACCTGCGCAGCAAGGGACGTCTGACGGAAGAAGACGTGAAGGCTGCGCTTAAGGAAGTTAAGATGGCACTGCTGGAAGCCGATGTGAATTTTAAAGTGGTGAAGCAGTTTATTAAATCTGTTGAGGAGAGGGCTGTCGGGCAGGATGTGATGAATGGTCTGAATCCGGGACAGATGGTTATTAAGATTGTCAATGAAGAGATGACCGCGTTGATGGGCTCAGAGACGACGGAAATCCAGCTGCAGCCGGGACAGGCAAAGACGGTTATTATGATGTGCGGTCTGCAGGGTGCCGGTAAGACGACGACTACGGCCAAGATTGCGGGCAAGTTAAAGCTTAAGGGCAAGAAGTGTTTGCTGGTGGCTTGTGATGTATATAGACCGGCGGCGATTAAGCAGCTGCAGATCAACGGTGAGAAGCAGGAAGTGGATGTGTTTTCCATGGGAGACAATCAGAAGCCTGTCGACATTGCAAAGGCTGCGATTGCTCATGCGGAGAAGAATGGACATCAGGTGATCATTCTGGATACTGCCGGCCGTTTGCAGATTGATGAAGAGATGATGGCGGAGCTGCAGGAAATCAAGGAAAATGTGGATGTACATCAGACGCTGCTGGTCGTAGATGCCATGACAGGTCAGGATGCTGTGAATGTGGCAAAGGATTTTGATGAGAAGGTCGGTGTGGATGGTATCGTGTTATCCAAAATGGATGGTGATGCCAGAGGCGGTGCTGCGCTTTCGGTCAAGACAGTGACCGGAAAGCCGATACTATTTGTCGGTATGGGAGAGAAACTTTCCGATTTGGAACAGTTTTATCCGGACAGAATGGCGAACCGTATCTTAGGTATGGGAGATGTTCTGACGCTCATTGAAAAGGTTCAGGAAAATATGGGCGATATCGATGAGGAAAAAGAAAAGCAGATGGCCCAGAAACTCAAGAAGGGTAAGTTTGATTTTGAGGACTATCTGGAGAGTATGTCGCAGATGAAGAAAATGGGCGGTATGTCCAGCGTGCTTGGTATGATGGGAGGCATGGGCGGTCTCGGCGGTATGGGAAAGGGCATGAGTACTTCGGATATCGAGTCTATGGTCGATGACAAGAAGATGGCGCGTACAGAGGCAATTGTTCTCTCCATGACGAAAAAAGAGAGACAAAATCCGGATATTTTGAATCCCAGTCGTAAGCATCGTATTGCAAAGGGTGCGGGAGTCGATATTGCTGAAGTCAATCGTCTTGTAAAGCAGTTTGAGCAGTCAAAAAAGATGATGAAACAGCTTCCGGGTATGATGGGCGGTATGGGTAAGCGCGGTAAATTCAAGAATATGTTTTAGCATGGAAAGAATCGCTTTTGGCGATTATAAAAAGGTGTTGACAATCTCCTCGGTATAGATTATTGTATTAGTGAAATAATACAACAATCTATACCGAGGAGGTTTTTATGTTAGAGGTATCACACTTAACTAAAAAATATGGTAAGGTTCTTGCCAATGAGGATTTGAATTTTATGCTTCCCGAGGGCACTATTACGGTTATGCTTGGACCAAACGGAGCCGGTAAGAGTACTGCGATCAAATCGATCATTGGTTTTTTGAAATATCATGGACAGATTACGGTAGAGGGAGTTGACAACAAGAGCGTACCGGCAAAAAAACTGATCGGATATGTGCCGGAAATGCCTGCACTTTATCCCAATCTGACTGTTATGGAGCATTTGGATTTTATAGCAAGGGCATATAAATTGAATGACTATAAGGATTATGCCAATGAGTTGTTGGCGCGGATGGAGCTGGATGACAAAAAGAAAAAATTCGGGGATGAACTTTCCAAAGGAATGCAGCAGAAACTCAGTATCTGTTGTGGGCTGCTTCCGAGACCGAAGATGATTCTGTTTGATGAGCCGATGATAGGATTGGATCCGCATGCAATCAAAGAGTTGAAAGAAATGATGAAGGAATTACGTGCCGATGGATGCTCGCTGCTTGTCAGCACGCATATGATTGAAAGCATCGATATGCTCTGGGATCAGACTCTGATCATGAAATCCGGGCAAATCATTGCACAGGTTCAGAGAGAACAGTTGGAGGCAGCGGGACAGAGCCTGGAAGACCTCTTTTTCGCGCTGACGGAGAGCGAGGAACAAAACGCAACGGAGAGTGAGGAAGCAGGCGCATGAGATTATTTTTGTTTTACGTGTCACATACCTTTATCAATTCCATTAAGAAACTGTTCAAAACATGGGTTGCGATAATGATACTGGCATGCCTTCTTTTTGGCATCGTATTCGGATTAGGAGCAGCAATCGTTTCAGATATTGTTACGGAGGACACAGAGCAGACACAGGATATTGAGTCAGAAACTGCCAAAGAGGAAACGGTACGGACAACGGAGGATGTGGAGAAGATGAACCAGATGGTGATCGCCATCGTTTTCGCTGCTTCAATCGTAACGTTCCTGTTTAATCTGTACTGTGGAGATCAAAGCGGCGCTTCTATGTTTACGATGCCGGATGTCAATTTTCTGTTTCCGTCTCCCCGAAAACCACAGTATGTATTGCTTTTCAAGACAATGCTGCAAATGGGCGCAATCCTGTTGGGTACGCTGTACCTTGGTTTTCAAATTCCGAATCTTGTTCTGAATCTGGGAATGAGCATATGGATGGCATTGGCATTACTGGCTGCATGGATGCTGATCCTTGCACTCGGTAAATTGACATGCATTTTGACTTATACGCTGGTGGCAACCAAAGAATCTCTGCGTAAATATGTAAAACCGCTTGTATTGGTTATTTCCGGCGCATTGATTCTGACAATCATATATTTGGTTATTACAAATGGTAAAGATGCAATGGAGGCAGTTGTCAGCCTGTTCACAAATGACGGTTTTATGCTCATTCCTATGGTTGGATGGATTCCTGCGATTATTTCTTCAGCATTTGCAAAGAATTATGTAAGGGTTATTGTTTTTTCGATGCTCACCCTGATGGGTTATATCATTTATACGTATATTATTTTTCACATCAAAGCGGATTTCTATGAGGATGCGCTTACAAGTACCGCAAAGCGTCAGGATATTACAGATGCAAGCAAAGCGGGTATGAATATTACAAAAAAATATGCGGACAAACAGCGTGGAGAGGATCTTTTAAAAGGCGAGGGAGCAAGTGTATTCTTTTGGAAAGAAGTACATAACCGGAAGAGATATGCAAAGCTGGGATTCTTGTCAATTACAGCCATTGTATATGTGTTTGTCATGGGAGCGCTTGGAGCGATTGGCAGATTTGTTGTAAAGACAGATGATATATTGCTCGTCGGTGCTGTTATGTTGGCCGTTATTTTCTTTAGAAGTTATGGAAATCCAAGTGCAAACGAAGTAAGATGCAATTTTCTATACATGGTTCCGTGCCGACCGTTTGACAAAATAGCATATTCGGTATTGGCGGGCAGTTATAATACATTTTGGGATCTGCTGCCGGGGTATGTGATTGCATGTATTTTGATGAAAGCAGAGTTCATCAGTTGTATTGGATGGTTTTTGCTGATCGTAGCAGTCGATTATGTATTTTCAAACGCAGATCTGTTCATTGAAATGCTGCTTCCGACTTCACTGCATGATGCTCTGAAGGCCATATTTGCCATGTCCATAAAATTGTTTGCCATGATCCCTATGCTGATCGTGCTGATAGTCGGCTATGCACTTGATTTGGTGGAGATAGGCATATTTCTTAATGTGTTGACAAATGTTTTATTCGGTACATTGCTGCTGTTTATTACTTCAAGGTTTATACATTTAGGCAGGAAATAATGAAATGCCGGAAACGCGTCAATCGTGAAAAGGATGTCGAGCATATAGGTGTCAAGAAAAAAGACTTGACACCTATATGCTTTTCGTGTATGATGAACAAGGTTTTGAATAAACAGAATATTTCGGAGGTGAAAGACATGGCAGTTAAAATCAGATTAAGAAGAATGGGACAGAAGAAGGCTCCTTTTTATAGAATCGTTGTTGCAGATTCACGTTCTCCCAGAGACGGAAGATGTATCGATGAAATCGGAACTTATGATCCTAACACAGATCCCAGCACATTCAAGGTAGACGAAGAGAAAGCTAAGAAGTGGTTGGCAACAGGTGCACAGCCTACAGAAGTTGTCGGCAAGCTTTTCAAGATTGCAGGTATCGAAAAATAATATAACTACGGAGGTGGATGTATGAAAGAGCTAGTTGAAGTAATCGCAAAATCTCTTGTAGAAAATCCGGATGAAGTAGTTGT
>CAZWXS010000012.1:0-56298 GCA_964638005.1 uncultured Lachnospiraceae bacterium | reverse complement strand
ACACCGCAGCCGAAGTGGTCACAGCGCAGACATCTGCCTGCCTCCTGCATGGCCTCTTCATGGGACATCGGTATTTCTACATGTTCAAAATCTCTTTTTCTTTCATACGGTTCACGCTCACAAATGCTGACACGGCCGGTTGGTACACGGTTATTCGGCTTTGCGGCAGGTGCCTCTATATCACACATGACTTTATGATGATAGCCCAGCATTTCATCAATGTTATATGCCGCTACCTTACCCGCAGCAATGGCACGAATGACTGTGGAAGGTCCTGTAACGCAGTCTCCTCCGGCATATATCTTCTCCTGTCCTTCTACCTGACAAGTCGGTTGGGTCTTAAATACTTTATGTCCTGTTGCAAGTCCGGCTACTTCAAACGGCTCACTGACAATATCCTGACCGATGGCAATTAAGATAATATCACTCTCAATCCGTACCAGTTCCTTATTTGCCTTAATCGCACTGGGTCTTCCTGCACTGTCATAAGGTCCGATTCGCTGAGGCTGAACCCAAAGTGCCGTACAGTTGCCATTTTCATCTGCTTCGATATGATGCGGTGCACGCAAGGTCATCATATTGACGCCCTCCATGACTGCTCCTTCTATTTCACCTTCCAGTGCTGTCATATCTTCACGTCTTCTGCGGTATACGATATTTACTTCCTCTGCATGCAGACGTATAGCAGTTCTGGCACAATCCATCGCCACATTTCCACCACCGATGACTGCTACCTTCTTACCTGTATAATCCGGATATTTTCCATAGCCGATTTCACGCAGTACCTCAACAGCGGAGAATACATTCTTACTCGCTGCACCTTCCATACTGATGTGTTTGCCAATCTGCGCCCCGATTGCCACATAGACGGCGTCATAATCCTCAAAGATATTTTCAACCTGAATGTCTGTTCCGATGTTCACATTATATTTAACTTCTATATCACCTGTTCCAAGGATTGCTCGAATGTCCTCATCCAAGCGTTCCTTCGGAAATCTGTAATTCGGAATTCCATACCGGAGCATACCGCCGAGTTTTTCCCGTTCTTCAAAAATGACTGCCTTATGTCCCATCAAAGCAAGGAAATAAGCTGCTGTCATGCCACTTGGACCGCCCCCGATGATTGCCACACGCTTCCCGGTAGAGACATTACATGACGGTGTCGCTACCTCATCTGCCGCAATCTGATCCACTGCAAATTTCTTCATTCCTCTGATATTTAAGGCTCTGTCTATCAAATCTCTCCGGCATCTCTTTTCACATGGATGCTCGCAGATCATAGCACATGCTGTTGGGAAAGGATTATCTTTACGAATCAGATTGATGGCATCCGCATATCGCTCTTCACCTACAAGTGCAATGTATCCGGGCACATCCACATGTGCAGGACACAGAGTCACGCAGGGAATGGTCTGAGAAATATCATCACGACAGGAATGATATAGAATATGGCTCATATATTCATCCTGAAAGACTTCCAAGCCCTCTAACAATACCTCTGCCGATTCATATCCCACGGCACAGTCTGCCGTGTCTCTGACGATTTCTGCAAGTGTTTTCATCTCATCCAGAGTTGCCTCTGTTGCATCACCTTCCAAGATAGACCTCAACAATTTCTCTAACTGCGCCAGACCATCCCTGCACGGAACACACTTACCACACGTCTGGTTTCTCGAGGTCTGTAGGAGTGACATCTGCACTGTAAGCGGGCACATTCCTGGTGGATAGGATGTGATCTTTCTGCGAAATCGAAACAGCATTTTCTCGATTTTATCATTGGTATTCCTGGGTTGTTCCAATACAAACTTTCCCATAACATTCTCCTTCCTGCTTCTGCGTGTCATGCTTGTTAATTTTTAGACACTTAAAAAAAGAGCAGCCTCACGGCTGCTCTTGCTTATCTCTGTACTCGTCCGGAGCCATCGCCTCCGGCCAGTTTCTTGACTTCGTCTACGGATACCATATTGAAGTCACCCTCTATCGTATGTTTCAGACAGCTGGCTGCAACTGCAAATTCTATCGTTGCCTGTGATTCATAATCACTCATGCATGCGTAAATCAAACCTGCTCCAAAGGAATCGCCACCGCCGACGCGATCTACGATATGGATCAGATAATTCTTGCTGAAATAATAATCTTTTCCGTCATAAAGCATTGCTGCCCAGTTATTATCATTCGCTGAAATAGAGCCGCGAAGTGTAATCGCAACCTTAGAGAATCCAAAGCGTTCTGCGAGCTGCTTTGCAACATCCTTATAACCTTCATGATTTACTTTACCTGTCGTGACATCTGTATCTGCTGCCTTGATTCCGAATACATCTGAAGCATCCTCTTCATTTGCAATGCAGACATCCACATATTTGCAAAGTTCACCCATAACCTCTCCGGCTTTTTGTTTGCTCCACAATTTATTGCGGTAATTCAGATCACAGCTGATGGTAATGCCCTTGCTCTTAGCTACCTTGCATGCTTCTTTACAAATTTCTGCCACATTGTCACCAAGTGCCGGTGTAATCCCTGTAAAGTGGAACCATTCTACACCTTCAAAGATACTTTCCCAATCAAAATCTTCTTTGGATGCTGTTGCAATCGAAGATCCCGCTCTGTCGTAAATAACCTTAGAGGGTCTCTGGCTTGCGCCCTTCTCCAAATAATAGATACCGACTCTGTCTCCGCCACGTGCAATGTAAGTTGTATCTACACCAAATCTGCGCAGTGAATTCACACCCGCCTGACCAATCTCATGCTTCGGCAGTTTGGTTACAAATCCTGCATCCAATCCATAATTAGCAAGTGAAACAGCTACATTTGCCTCTCCACCGCCATAGGTTGCTCCATATTGCTCAGCCTGCACGAAACGATAATATCCTTCCGGTGCAAGTCGTAACATAATCTCTCCAAATGTAATTACTTTCTTAGCCATCGTATTCTCCTTCCGATTCTATCCCCAAGGGGAAGCATTATTTCTGTACCAGGTGTACTGCAAATCCGCCAACTTCATCCTGCAGATAAACCACCTTCAGACGACCTTCTGCATCATAAGCTGCTGTATCCATATTAAATTTGTAGCCCTGTTTGCTCAAATGATAAAATGCTCTGTCTACCGAATTGGTCTGTACCGCAATGTGTCCGCATGCTCCCAGATAAGGACTCTTCATGATTTCAAATCCCTTTCCGACAAAGATGGAACTGTTGCCGACCTTCTTCTCCATACCAAACATTGCTGAAAACGCATCTGCTATTCCGCCTGCTGCATTTTCATCCACAGCATTGATTCCGATGTGTCTGATTTCAAAGCCAAGCATATTAGCAACAGCCTCTTTGGTCAGTGTCTTAATCTTATCAAATTCACCTGCTGCGATCATATCTGACTTCACCATCCATGATCCACCGCATGCAATGATCTTCTTAAAATCCAGATATTCAACGAGATTCTTTGCATTGATACCGCCTGTCGGCATAAATTTCACATTGCCATAAGGAGCGGACATAGCCTTGATCATTTCCAGACCGCCTGCTGCCTCTGCCGGGAAGAACTTCACTACCTCTAATCCGTTCTCGATCGCCTGCTCGATATCGCTCGGATTTGCACAGCCCGGTGCAATCGGGATTCCCTTATCCGCACAATACTTCACGATCTTCGGATTCAATCCGGGACTTACGATAAATTTCGCTCCTGCTGCCACAGCCTTATCGACCTGTTCTGTTGTCAGGACTGTTCCTGCTCCGACTAACATTTGCGGAAACTCAGTTGTCATGATTCGAATCGATTCCTCTGCTGCCGCTGTTCTGAATGTCACTTCTGCACAGGGAAGTCCTCCTTCACACAGTGCCTCGGCCAGTGGCTTGGCATCCTTTGCATCATTCAACGCAATGACCGGCACGATACCGATCTGATAAATCTCTTTCAATACTTCATTCACGTTCCCATTCCTCCTTCATTTATCCTGGTTCCTATCTGTACTCCATTTTTCCTATGCCATCTTCCATATCTGCCTTTATTTCATCTTGTTTATCCACTCATTTTACAATATCATTCTAACATATTGTATTTTCTGTTTCTTGTCTTTTTATAGTCTAAATATTGCATATCTTGAACTGCCTACAAAGTAACACCCTGCTTAAAGATTGCCATATCATGAAAACCTGCCTCTTCCGCTCTGACCTTCTTACCGGAAGCAATCTCTATTACATAATCATACAACTTACATGCCATCTCGTCTATTGATTTTCCATCCACGATTTCCCCGGCCGAAAAATCAATCCAATTCTTCTTTTTTTGTGCCAAAGGTACATTACTTGCTATCTTCACAGTCGGAACCGGCGATGCAAACGGTGTTCCCCGGCCTGTTGTAAACAGTACGATGTGCGCTCCCGATGCCGCAAGTGCTGTCGATGCTACCAGATCATTGCCCGGTGCACTCAACAGATTCAGTCCCTTCGTCTTGACACATTCCCCATAGTTCAGAACGCCCTTGACCTGTGATGTTCCTGACTTCTGCGTACATCCCAGAGACTTGTCTTCCAGCGTCGAGATACCGCCCTTTTTATTTCCGGGTGAAGGATTCTCATAAATGGTCTGATGATGCTCTGTAAAGTAATTCTTGAAATCGTTGATCAGATTCACTGTCCGGTCAAACAATTTTTCATCCGCACAACGATTCATCAAAATCGTTTCCGCACCAAACATTTCCGGCACTTCTGTTAAAATTGTCGTTCCGCCATGTGCAACCAGAATGTCTGAGAATGCTCCCACCAGCGGATTTGCCGTAATGCCCGAAAATCCATCTGATCCTCCGCATTTGAGTCCGATGATCAGTTCTCCTGCCGGTATTTCTTCTCTCTGAAATGCAGAAGCATATGTAAGCAGTTCCTCACAGATTCGCGTTCCTTCTTCAATCTCATCCTCGCATTCCTGCGACACCAAAAATCTCACACGATCTGCATCATATGTATCAATATATTTCTTTAATTCATCAATATTACTATTCTCACAACCCAGTCCAAGCACCAGCACGCCACCTGCATTCGGATGATTCACAAGATCTGCCAGTATCTGTCTCGTATGCTCCTGGTCATCACCCATCTGTGAGCATCCGTAAGGATGTGGAAATGCCACTACTTCTTCTACACTCGAGCCACCTAGACCCTGCAGGATACGGTTTGCTTTTCCGGCGATTGCAGATGCCACGTTGTTCACGCAGCCCACCGTCGGAATGATCCATACCTCATTACGCACGCCAACCTTACCGTCACTTCTGCGAAATCCCTGAAAACAAGCCCTATGTCCTGTAGTCTCTACTGTCCTTGCTTCTGCCGCCTCGTCGGGGCGGTAAGAATATGACAATAAATCTCCCAGTGCAGTTTTCAAATTATGCGTATGCACCCAGTCACCTTGCTTAATATCCGCTGTTGCATGCCCGATACAGGTTCCATACTTCAGAATCTCCTGACCTGCATTAATGTCACAAAGTGCCACCTTATGCCCTGCCGGAATATCCTCACGCACAATAAACTTCTGATCACCCACTGCAAGTTCACTGTCTTTTGCAATCAGATCAACCGCAACTGCAACATTATCTCTATCCTGAATCCTAATCACTCTATTCATAGATTCTCCATAGCCTTCCGCATTCCAATTTTATCAATTTCATCCAGATATCCCGCAACCGCTGCGCAAGCGCCTGCTTCCTGTGTCAGATCCTGTCCGAAGAATTCCATATTGCTCATAAATGCTTTTGCAAGTTCTGCATTGCTCTTTTCTCTATTTGCTAAGAAGAACTCCAAAACCGCAGCGTCATCCATAATCTTGTATTCTTCACCGTCACGTTTTCCGATCAATGCACCTTCACGCAGTTCTTCTCCACGTTTGTAGAAGGCAATCAACGCTGCCAGTGAGAATGTCAGATTCGTCGGCAGAGAGCCCATCTCCTTGATGTATCCAAGGAAACTCGGCATACATCTCGCTCTCCACTTAGACACAGAATTCAACGAAATCGAAAGCAGCGCATGCTTAATATATGGATTATTAAATCTATCAATGACTGCTCCTGCAAAGTTAAGCAGATCTTCCCTCGGCAGTGTTAATGTCGGAATGACTTCTTTATAAATCGTATCCTCCATAAACTTACGAATCAGATCATCTTCCATCGACTCTTTCACATAATCATTTCCGCATAAGAAAGATGCAAGCACAAACGAAGTATGTGCTCCGTTTAGGATGCGAACCTTTCTCTGTTTATATGGCTTCTGATTATCTGTAAAGACAACCGGAAGTCCAGCCTGATCGAGCGGCAGTTCATCCTTGATTTCCTTATCACTTTCAATGACCCATAGTCCAAACGGTTCAGCTGTTACGATCAGATTGTCTTCATATCCAAAGTTCTTGAACATCTCTTCTGCTTCATCACGCGGATAACCTGTTACGATACGGTCAACCAGTGTAGAACAGAATACGCATGCGTCCTGTACCCATGCAATGAACTCATCGCCCAGTTTCCAAAGCTTTGCAAGCTTCAAGACACACTCTTTCAGATGAATTCCGTTGTCATCAATGAGTTCTACAGGCAAAATAATCAATCCCTTATCTGCCGCACCTGCATACTTTTCAAAGCGAAGATACAGCAGTTTTGTCAATTTTCCAGGATAAGTCTTAGGCGGTTCCAGTTCAAATCGATCTGTCTCATCATATACAATACCCGCTTCTGTCGTATTGGAAACAACAAATCTCAATGTATCCAACAATCCATATTCCACATATTTCTGATAATCCTCTGCCGCACCCACGGCATCGGCAACACTTGTCACGATTCTGTTGATAACCGTTTCTTTGCCATCCGCAATACCACGCAACGAAACCGTATATTGACAATCCTGTGCCTTAAATCTGTCCAAATTACCAAAATCAATAGGTTTTACCAGCGCAATATCACCGTCAAATTTTCCTTTTTCATTTGCAATATCAAGCATATAATCTACAAATGCACGAAGGAAATTCCCTTCGCCGAATTGCAACACCTTGACAGGTCTGTTTTGCTTCTTTGTCATTTCTTTATTTAAGATCTGCATAATATCTCCTTCTTCCTGCAACCACATCGCATCTACTTTAACTTACACTTCTTAACGAACAAAATCTGTTTACATTATGTCTCTAACAGTTTCGTAGTAATTAGCTTTGCCAGAATAATGTAAGCGCTTACATCACAGATTTTACTCGCATTGCTTAATTTCGTCAATCCATTTTACATATATTTTTTCATTTTTCTGTTTTTCACAACTTTTTCAGAATGTTTTTGGTGGTTTTTCACAAGATGGATATTTTCAACGTTTTTCACTTGTAAACCACTTTTCCTTCTTATATAATAGTATCAGTGTAAGCGCTTACAGGTTTGCACTTTCGAACATAGTATAACGATATAACGCAAAGAAGGAGTCCGCATGAATATTTATGACATATCAGAAAAGGCCGGTGTTTCCATAGCCACCGTTTCCAGAGTTTTAAACGGCAATACCAATGTCAGCGAGAAAACCAAGGAAAAGGTACTGGCTATTATGGACGAATATGGATATACTCCCAATGCATTTGCACGTGGATTGACTGCTAATACAATGCATACCGTGGGAATCCTGTGTCCCGATTCCTCGGATCCCTATCTGGCCCAGGCAATTTATTATCTGGAGCAGAACCTTCGTACGCGCGGTTATGATGTACTATTATGTTGTACCGGATATGAACTGGCAGACAAGCAAAAATACATGCAATTATTACTTGCAAAAAATGTGGACGGTATTATTTTGGTCAGTTCCACATTTATATCCTCGATTCCCGAAGACAATAAATATATCAAGCAGGCCTCCGAGAAAGTTCCGATCATTATACTGAATGCTTCTCTGGAATCGCCTAATGTATATAGTGTCTGCTGCAATGACGAAAGAGCAACCGAAGAAGCAACATTGGCACTGATTCGAAATGGCAGAAAAAGAATTCTCTTTTTATACAGTTCACATTCCTACAGTTGTATGAAAAAGCGCTCCGGATATGAAAAAGCGCTGAATTCATGCGATATACCTATAGAAAAAGAACTGTTACAATACTGCTCTGACACGGACAGCGTTATAGGCATTAAAGATTTTTTGAAAAGATTAGACAAAGACGGGATCATCTACGATGCCGTTGTTACCATTGATGATAAGCTTGCAGTCGGCGTAATCAAATATGCAAAGGAAATGAATATATCCATTCCGTCCGCATTGGAAATCGTCGGATACAACAACTCTACATTAGCCGAATGCTGTGAACCGGAGTTGACCTCCATCGACAGTAAGCCTGTCAACTTGTGTAAACAATGCTCGGATGCCTTGATTACAGTACTTGCCGGCGAGGCCTTTCCTAACAAATCGGTTTTCTCTGCAGAACTGATTAAGCGAGAAACCACCAACTTTTAAAAAACTCAGGAGGAACAATCATGAATTCTTTTATGAACAAAGATTTTCTATTGGAAACAGAAACAGCACAAAATCTATTCCACACCTACGCAGAAGTTACACCTGTACTCGACTACCACTGCCACATCAACCCCAAAGAAATTGCAGAGGACATACAGTTTGAAAACATCACACAAGTATGGCTTGGCGGAGATCACTACAAATGGCGCCTCATGCGTTCCGCAGGCATCGACGAAAAATATATCACCGGCGATGCTTCAGATAAAGAGAAATTTTTGAAATGGGCAGAGGTACTCGGCAACGCAATCGGAAATCCCTTATTCCATTGGAGCCATTTGGAGCTTCAAAGATACTTTGGATATACGGGTGTGTTGAACAAGAACACAGCAGAAGAAGTATGGAATCTGTGTAACGAGAAGCTGCAGAAACCTTCCATGTCAGTACGTTCTCTGATTATGCAGTCCAATGTCACTCTCATCTGTACTACCGATGACCCGATTGACACTTTGGAGTGGCACAAAAAGATTGCAGAAGACAAGAGTTTTGAGGTGAAGGTGCTTCCTGCATGGCGTCCTGATAAGGCAATGAATATCGAAAAACCGGATTATCTTGATTATATTTCTTCACTGGCCACAGTCAGCAAAGTCAAGATCGACAGTTTCAAATCTCTGATCTCAGCACTCAGCAACCGCATGGACTTCTTCGCCTCTATGGGCTGTAATGTATCTGATCATGCTTTGGAATATGTCATGTATGCTCCGGCTTCAGAAGAAGAGATTGAAGCCATTTTTGCAAAACGTGCTTCCGGCAGTACCGTAACACGAGAAGAAGAATTGAAATTCAAAACTGCATTTATGATTGCTGTCGGCAGACAATACAGTAAGCGTAACTGGGTAATGCAGCTTCATTACGGATGTAAACGCAACAACAATACTCCTGTGTTTAACCGGATGGGCCCTGATACAGGTTATGACTGCATCAATAATTATGCTCCTTCTGCAGAGATGGCAGATTTTCTGGATGCTCTGAACAGTACAGACGAGCTTCCTAAAACAATTCTCTATAGTCTGAATCCGAATGATAACGAAGCCATCGGCACAATCCTCGGTTGCTTTCAGGATTCCACCGCTGTCAGCAAGATTCAGCATGGTTCCGCATGGTGGTTCAATGATAATAAGAGCGGTATGGAGGATCAAATCCGTTCACTCGGCAATCTCGGTTATCTTGCCGGTTTTGTAGGAATGTTGACAGATTCCCGCAGCTTCGTATCCTATCCGAGACATGAGTACTTCAGACGTATCCTATGTAACTACTTCGGTAATCTCGTAGAAAACGGAGAATATCCTGCAGATATGGATTCACTCGGAGAAATCGTTAAGAATATATCCTACTATAATGCAGTAAAGTATTTTGATTTCCCACTGTAAGTGTTACAAGCATTAACAGTTCAAAACGTACTCCTTTTTAACACAATAAAGAACCCGGTCAGCATCAACCACCGACCGGGTTCTTCTTTCTTCTGTTTTATATTTATATCTGTCTTAACTTAAACCTCGAACTCACTCATATAACTCCGCATTCTGTCGGAACACTGTCGGGTGGCTTCATTAACCTGTTTGATTTCATTTGCATTCAAATTGACATTGCTGATACTTTCCGCAATTTTGGAGCTTCCTGCTGCTGTCTCTGTCGTTGTTGCGGAAATCTGCTCCATGGTCTGCGTCATATCTGATATACCTGCCAGCAATTGCTCCGAAGTTGCACTCAAATTCTCCGCCATCGAAGTAAAGAACTTCGCATCCTCATAGTATTGATCACCTGTCTGTACCAAATTATCATATACAGCAATTACATTTTCATTTAGGAAATTCAAGATTCCGTCAAAACATTCCACAAGATGATGTACAGAAGAAACAACCTCTGTGGATACTTTTTGTATATTCGCCACTGCACTTCCCGATGCCTCTGATAAAGATTTGATCTCCGTTGCCACAACCGCAAATCCACGACCGGCTTCTCCGGCTCTTGCTGCCTCAATCGAAGCGTTGAGTGACAGCAGATTGGTCTGTGAAGTAATAGATAAAATCGTATCCGACAACACCTCAATCTGCTCAATGCTCTTAGACGCATCAATTGCCTGCTTCAGTCTGTCTGCCGTTTCTGCAATCAGGGTTGCCGTTTCATCTCTTGAGCTGACTGCATTTTCCTTTAATTCCACAGCCCGATTGCTGATTTGAGCAGATGCATCAGCTCCTTTTTGTGCCTGATCCGCTATATTTTTAGCTGCGTTTTCCATATCAGATGCGACTGAAAAAATCGCATCCATGGAAGCAGATGTTTCCTCCATACCGGCCGAAATCTCATGCGTACTGACAGACACTCCTCCCAAATAATCATTAAGAGAACTGATTTTTTCCTGATTTTCCATCAACGCAGTATCTATAGAACCTGTATTACTTGAAATCGCATTCACAATATTCTGAAGTTCCTGCTTCAGCATATTTGCTCGTACAGCCAATTGACCGATTTCATCCTTGCGCTTCGTATACTTCTCATCAATCGTACCGCCAAAATCTTTATTCGCCATACGATTGATTTCCTGAATAACCTTCTTCAAATTGGATACAATCCTGTTTCCGAATATCACAAAAGCAATAATTCCAAGTACCAATGCACATATGATAATCAGGGTAACACCGCCGGTCAGCGAACTCACCGATTCTTCTATCAGATTCTCATCCATTCCGATGGAAAGCATGCCCACCACCTGTCCACTTGCTTTTAGCGGCATATATGCAACTTTGGTATCACCGCCGTTGATAACTAATGATGTGACATAGGTCTCTCCTGATTTCAAGACCGCTTCGGCAACTCCCGGATCCGCCTTTGTGCCAACCATCCGCTGCTCGCCTTCGCCTTTTATGTTGGTTGCAACTCTGACATCATCCTTGTATATGGATACATAATATCCTGTCAGATGAGAAACCATATCTATGTATCTCACATCATCATTCAGTTTATGAGGTCCTTTTAAGATTGCATCCCCTTCAACTGTATATTCTCCCGGATAAGACTTACTTAACAGTTCATTTGCCATCGACAAATCTGACTGTATTACCTCCAGATAGATCTGATCCATAGCCTTTTGTGATTTATCTCTTACGATAACAATTGTCACCAATCCTGTCATTACCAAGATTACAGACACACACAGTGCCAACTTCAATTTAAGTTTCATAATTACCTCCTAACGGTATCTCTTCTCTTCTTTTTCGCTTCGTATAGCACCTGGTCAGCTGAGTTTAAGATCTGAAGCAGCGAAACATTCTCGCTGCACCTAAAACAATCAAATCCCACTGACATTTCAATATAATACGGTTTGTCAGATATACGATTGAGTTCTTCATAGGAGCCGCGAATCATATCAATCAGTTGCTCTCCGTTCATTTTCTTGGACCGAAGTATGATTGCAACAAATTCATCTCCTCCAATGCGTGCAGCTATACTGCTCTCTCCAAGAACATTCTTCAGAATCTCGGCTGCATTTTTAATAGCATAGTCGCCCTCCAGATGTCCGTAACTATCATTGATTTCTTTCAGATGATCCAGATCTCCATAAATCAGCAGCGCTTCCTTGCCCCTATTTTCGCGAATAACTTTAAACGCTCTTTCTATAAATCCTCGTCTGTTCAGACATCCTGTCAATTCATCATATTCCGATATAAAACTTAATACCTCATTCTTTTCGTTCAACATACCGAGCGTCTCTCTGTATAACAGCGCAGAACCAATCTGCATGCATAAAAAGTTGAATAATTGAATATCTTCGACTGCTATATCACACATCAGTATGCCAAACTGCTTTTTCCTGCAAACAAATTGAACACAAACATATTGGCGCAATCTTCTTCATTTTCTTCGAGCAGACCCTCTCCTCTATGTACCTTTATCTTCTTGACATCATCACAGACCTCTGTCACAGAACCGATTTGACTTGCTACACGCAGCATTGTCTCCGGACATTCCCAAGGCTCATCCTGTGAATGTATGACTGACTTTTCCAACAGATACAAGTATGTTCTCCGGCTTCCGGAATGATGTAATGTACGCAGTATTTCTTTATAAAATTGCTGTTGATTTTCTGTACACTCGGCCAGATTCTCTGACATGAACGGCACCGCCCACATTTTTCTGGAAAAATCACGATGATGGGAAATCTCATTCATGTAAACTGTGTTCCGCACATTAGGAATACTCTTTGCACATCCACAGGAATTTCTGCAGCAAAATTTAGCCTTCAACACATAAGAATCTGTGACACGTCCGCAAATCACATCATTTGCCAGCATCAATGCCTGATATCCAAGCAATTGTGAATCCTGTGTTACTGTTGTCAAGGGCGGCTGCATGTACCTTGCATATTTTCCATCGTCATATCCTGTAACCGCGATGTCCTTTCCTACAATCAACCCATGTCGTTCGCATACCATATAGCATGCCTGAGCCATATCATCGTTTGCGCACACAATCGCTTCTGCATCCGGGTTCTGGGATAACAGACTCTCAATCTGTCTGGTCACATTGGTTGAAAAATCTCCGTGCTCATACATACTGCGTGTTACAGGCAGCCCATTCTCTTCCATCACTCGCAGATATGTATCCAAACGTTCCTCCGCATCTGTATTTCCGACAGGTCCTCCCAGAAAGACGATTCTATGATATCCATGCTGTTTCACGAGATGTTCCACACACTCCCGCATTCCTGATGTATTTTCAGAAATGACATACGAATTGCCTGTCCGCTTCTCCTTGGCAAGAACGTAAGGAATACTGCCGAATTTCTGCAGCAATTCTTCCCTGCTCTCCTTGTCCGGAAACAATCTGATTGTTCCTCCCGGAATAATCAGTGCATTCACATCTCCCATATTGGCATAATCATAAATCATATTGTACTGATGGTTATGCTTCTCAGAATCATCGTACCAGTGTTCCTCACCACTTTCCAAAATATTATGCGCACCAAGAAAAAACAGCACATTGACACCTATCTCCTCTGCCGCTTTGCAAATTCCTTTGATAAATTCCTCCATATGGTCAGAAACCGCATTTCCTGTCAGGACACCAATCGTATATCTGGATTTCATAGCCATACTGTCAACCCCCGTCCGTGTACTACGAAATGTTTTGTGTTCTTTGTAACATCATGCGGTACTCACTGGGTGTCACGCCCGCCACACGTTTAAAAACTTTTGCAAAATAATTGGAATCTCTGTATCCGACCAGTTCACTGATTTCCTTTACATTAATTGCCATATCCTTTAAAAGCTGCTTTGCCTTCTCTACCCGAAACTCGGACAAATATGCCGTGAAGTTCTTGTCAAAACACTGCTTGAAAAGCTTGCAGAAATATGCATCCGAATAGTTTAAAACATGCGCAATATCCTGCAGAGAAACATCCTCCTGATAATGCTTTTGTACAAATTCCAAAATAATGCGCTGAGATGTCCCGATACGAATCGCCTCTATACTCTCATTCTCATCGAAAAGAGGCTCTCTCCTGATTTCTTCCTCTGTCTGTTTATGAACTCCCTCGCTAATCAGTCGGAGTGCCTCATCCAAAACTGCAACCAGTTCTTCTTCCGAAGTAGGCTTTAGCAGATAATCCATCGCCCGCACTAAGATTGCCTTCTTTGCATATGAAAAATCTTCAAATGCAGTTAGGAAAATAATACTGCAATCTTTGTCTCTCTTTCTAATTTCCGCTGCAGCTTCCAAACCGTTCACACCCGGCATTTCAATGTCCAGAACAGCAATCCGACACTGTTTTTCCTGAAATAGTGTAATCGCTTCCCTACCGTTCACAGCTTGTACGATTTCTATCTGATTCCCGTAGTTCTTCTGAATCATTTTACTGATAATCGTCATTTCTATCGGCTCATCATCTGCAATCAACACTCTACACATGATAACTGTTCCTCCCTTTCGTATTGCGGAATAATCAGTTTCACAATCGTTCCTTCATCTTTCTTACTGGAAATCAAAAAATCACCGTCTTGATACATCCTTTGTATCCTTTTATATATATTTCCAATACCGATATGACTTGTATCTTCACTTTGAAAAGCTTCTCTGATCCTGCACAGCTCTTCCTCTGTCATACCGACCCCTGTATCGGCAACACTGATCACAACTTTATTCTTTTCCTGCCACGCTCGGATGACTACTTCTCCTCCCTCTTCTTTAGGAGACAATCCATGTATAATCGCATTCTCCACCAGTGGTTGAAAAGAAAAAATCGGCACAATCACCTTATTCACATCCACATCACATTCAATGGAATAGTTGATGCGGTCTCCGAAGCGCATCTTCTGCAGATACATATAATCATTGATGACCCGAATCTCCTGTGCCAGTGTCACTTCCAATGCCGGTGTTTTCAGGTTGTACCGAAACAGGGAACTGAGTGCCTTGATCATCTTCTCCGAGGTCTCCGCTCCTTCGATATTTGCCATTCCACCAATGACATTTAACGTATTAAACAGAAAATGTGGATTGATCTGGTTCTTAAGAAGTTCAAGCTTTGTAACCTCCAGATGCCTCTCTACCTCCAGCCTGCCTACCTCTTCCCTGTGCAGCAGATCCATCATATTCTTTTTCTCTTCCAGAGCCATGATATATTGTCCCGTGGCATACTTCATCTTGTTAAATGCATTGACTAGATCATTCATCTCATCTGCATTTTCAACAGTGACATCTTCTACAAAAAAGTCATTGGATGCAATTTTCTTTGACGCATTGACCAGATTGACGATGGGTACGATGATTGTCCTGTACATCAATCTCGCCATAATAACCGTCATACATAATAAAATGACACCTGCAACCAGTGCAATCAGCGGAATGCGCCTAAGAAACGGAACCCGTTGCAGATACACGACATTTTCATCTTCTATCGTATACCGAATCAGTTCCCTCGCATACTCCTGTAAAAACGTCTGCATGTCATATACTTCATAGAGTTTTTCAATATAATCGGAACTCTCTGCATCAAGAGCCAATACAGCATCTCTTTTTATTTTATAATGTTCATAACTATTTTTGATGGACCAGGTCTTGGCGTATCGGTTCTCACTCATAGCCGTATATGAAAACGGTAATTTAGCTACGACCTCGGCGCTTCGCTCACATGCTGCATCCAGTTCACGTCTGGCCTCATCACTTGGGCGTTTGATATAATCCGCAAAACATCTGCTTTCCGTTTCAATAGCCTCCATGTAGTCACCACTGCTGACATTGTCCTCTAAAACCCCCTGAAAATCATTCAGAGTCGTCTGTACCACCCAAAATGCAAACATGACTGACAAAAAGATAATAAAAAGTACAACACCGGTAAAAACACCGATTTTTCTCTTTATTGTCATAGTCAGCCATGCTTCATGTAATTTCTGCCGCCATTTCATCTTTGCCATGAGGCTGTGTTCTCCTCTTCGCACACATAAGATTAATGAGGTTGCGCGCTCATCTTGGAAAGTACATACGTTAGAAATTGGGACCTTTGTTTTCCTAATATTCTATTGCTCAATATATACCCTTGTGTTGCCGTAGAAAATATAACAATCAGTGTCGGTTTCTTTAGAATACGCTTGATTGTATTCCATGGCAAATCCGAGTGCCTGTCTCCGGCCGTCACATGGACACCTTTTTCATCAAACTCAATCTCCATATGCCCCGGAAGTCCTGCTACCTGTTTTTTCGCCTGCAGATACATCATAACAGGCTGAATAATCGGAAAGAAACAACTTGCAAGTATCAGCAATGCCAGAATCACCTCATTTACGATTCCTCCGAACTTCACCGTCAGTATAATCATTGCCACAGTGAAGATCACATTGCATACACCTATTATAGACCCATATGTATTATACATTGCAAGCTGCCAAAAATCAAAAGCTGTCGTTTGATATACAAACCTATATTTCATTCAATCCCAACTCCTCTTTCCTACGAAAACGTCCATCTTGTACATTTTCCTACATCGCACTAAACATTGAAGGAAGCCACATACTGATTGCCGGAATAAAGGTAATCATAAGTAATGTAATCAACATACATACATAAAACGGTAATGTTGCCTTAACAACACGCTCCATAGGTACCTTGGAAACCGCAGAGCCTATAAACAATACAGCTCCTACCGGAGGTGTCAACAGGCCGATACCACAGTTCAACACAATCATAATACCAAACTGAACCGGGTCGATGCCGATAGAAGTTGCAATCGGCAGCAATATCGGTGTTGCAATTAGGATAATCGGTGCCATATCCATGATACATCCAAGAACCAGAAGAATCACGTTCAACAGAATTGCAATTATAATCGGATTATTGGTAAGTCCTATAATTGCATTTGCTGCAAGATCCGGCACATGCAAACGCGTCAAGCAATAACCGAAGATGCTGGAAGTCGCAATCAAAATCAAAACAATGGCAAGTGTATCTACGCAACTTTCAATTGTCTTCCAAACACCTTTCCAATCAAGCCCTTTGTAAATGAATACACTGACAATCAAACTATATATAACCGCAATTGCAGCTGACTCTGTTGCAGTAAACACTCCACCGACAACGCCGAATACCACGATCAATACCGCTGCCAAAGCCCAAAATGATATTTTCAGCTGCTTGAACAGGTTCAAAAGATGAAATTTGGAGCCCTTAGGATATTTTCTCTTCACAGAAATGATATAAGCGCCCACCATCAGAGATAGTGCCAACAACGCACCCGGCAGATATCCTGCCAAAAACAAGCTTCCTACAGAAATACCACCTGCCGTCATGGCATAGATGACCATATTATGACTCGGAGGAACCAAAAGTCCTTCACAGGATGATGTAATTGTAACGGCTGTTGAGAAATCATCATCATAGCCCTGGTCTACCATCATCGGAATCATAATGCTTCCGATAGACGCTGTATCTGCTGCTGCAGATCCGGAAATTCCGCCGAAGAAATAGGATGCAACGATATTAACCATTGCCATACCGCCTGTCATCCATCCAACACAGGCATCCGCCAAAGCTATCAATTTTTCGGAGATACCTCCGACGCCCATCAGACATCCCATCGTAATAAAGAACGGAACCGCCATCAGGCTGAACGAACTGATTCCCTTTACCATCTGCTGACATATTGTAGTAAGTGGAAGTCCCTGATACAAAAGGCATAAAAGAGAAGACAATGCCACTGCATATGCAATCGGAAATCTCAGAAATACCATGACAAAAAAGCTGACTAATAATATTGTAATCGCTATTGCTTCCGTACTCATGATTTCGCCTCCCCCTTTACAAAAAATCCTTTAATGTGATTATAAAATGCTTCTAATTCAAAAATAACCATTGCTACTCCCGCAAGCGGAACCGGGAAGTACATCCAGAATCTAGAGAGATTAGGCATGCTGACGTAAGTACCCTTTCCTCCGATTTCTCTTGCATAGGTCCATCCAACAACGATCATGACAATTGCAAGTATGAATACTGCTATATCTGCAAGCAGATCCAACGACACGATTACATTTTTATGCATAAATTTATCCAATGCCGTCATTCTGATATGTGAATTCTTTCTGATTGCCAAAGCTGCCGAAAGCACTGCCATATAGGCCATACAGGTCAATACGACTTCTTCGCTCCATGCAGGATCAGGAATAAACGGAACATAACGACCGATTACCGACATACAGGTAATGGCAATATCTACGATAAGAAGCAACTTGCATAACAACAGTACAAACTTATATACAACATCATATGCCGGCTTCATCTTATCGATTTTTTTAAATAATTCAGGCATGTCTTACCTCCTTAATAACTCGGGCACAGAACCTTTTTCATCTCTGTGCCCGAACCATGAATGCTGTTCTGTTATTATGATTACTGCATATCTACGATCTTTTGATACAGTTCTTTGTTATCTGCTGAAGAGGATTCGATGATATCCTTACATGCATCCTGCCATACTGTGATGTCATCAACTTCAACTACATTGACACCATCAGCTTTCAGCTGCTCAAGTACTTCATTCTCAGCTTCTTCTGAAATCTGTCTGTTAAAGGATGATGCGTACTCGCCTGCCTGTGTCAGAACATCCTGCTGTTCCGGTGTTAACTTATCCCATGCTTCATCTGTGATGATAACCTGAATTGCACCAAGTGTATGTCCGTCGAGAATCAGATTCGGAGCTACTTCATCAAATGCGTTTGACTTGTAGTTTGCAATCGGCTGCTCAGCACCGTCAACAACACCTGTCTGTAATGCTGAATAGAGTTCTCCGAAAGATACTACTGTAGGATAAGCACCAAGACCCTCAACCATACCGTTCATAACCGGATCATTGGAAACTCTGAGTTTCATACCGCTCAAATCTTCAATGCCTGCAATCGGCTCTTTGGTAAAGAAATGACGGAAACCTTCTTCTCCATAGAATAAACCTCTGACACCACTGCCGTTTTCGTGAGGCTCAAGCAAGAATTCCGGTGCAAGATCCGATGTTGCAAAATTCCAGAAATGATCACGGCTTACAAATGTAAAAGGAATAGATAATAATTTTGATTTTTCTCCGCCGTAGCTTGTAAGTGCAAATGCAGAGATACGAGACATATCAATTGTTCCGCCGCCACCGAGCATGGTATCTAAAACATCATTTTCAGATCCCAAAACACCACTGGCCTGAACATCGATTGTGATTGCTCCGCCTGACAATTCTTCTACTTTTTCTTTGAATGCGGTAGCTGTCTGGCCAACAATCGTATCGAGAGGATTAACCTCTGCGTATACAAGTGTAACCTCCGGTCCTACCGGTGCAACTGCGTCTGCCGCTGCTTCTGCTGCAGGCTCTTCTGCTGCGGGCGCTTCTTCTGCCGCAGGTTCTTCTGCTGCAGGTGCCTCTGCTGCGGGTGCTTCTGCTGCAGGCTGTTCCGGTGTCTTAAGCCCACATGCACAAAGTGAAACTACCATGACTGCGCTTAAAAGTGCTGCTAATGCTTTCTTTTTCATGTTACCCTCCTATGAGTTGTTAAGATATTGTTTAACTGTTACCTTTTTGCCGATTCCCTCGACATACTCATAGTATAATTGTAATTTTGCACAAATAACACCGTAAATTCTTTAGATTCTTAGCAAAATTTTAACTTCTTACTGGTTTACTCCCCTTCACCTTCGTTCAATATGACATTTATATCATCCATATAGTCTGCACAATATTCTTCATAAAGAGATACCATTGCCTCTGTGAATTTCTTTTTTTCCGCTGATGATAATTCAATCACCTGTGTACCTGACTGAATTACCCTATCACGTGATCTTTCCTCTCTCTCTGCCCACAATTTTCTCTCATATAATGCGGATTCAACCGCACATTCCTTGATGATCTTCTGATACTCTTCAGGCAGCTTATCCCATGTTACCTGAGATATGATCTGCAATTCCGGAACTCTTGTATGCTCATCCACACAATACAGTTTTGCTACTTCATAATGACTCGCGGATTCATAGGATGGCCAGTTATTTTCAGCACCATCTATTTCTCCCTTTTCAAATGCAGAATATACTTCGGCATAGCCCAACGGAACCGGCGTTGCATCCAACAGTTCCACCATACGGGCCATCATCTTATTGTCCTGCACGCGAATCCGCATTCCTGCAACATCCTCCAGACATGTGATCGGCTCATGTGAAGTATAGAAACTGCGCGCACCCGCATCATACCAAGACAACGGAACGATATCGCTTCCGGCAAAATCCTCCATGTAACTGTTTCCGATGTCACCATCCAACACTCTCCACATATGATCCGCATCCGTATACAGATAAGGCAGCTGCAACACATTCAACCTTGGAATATTGTCTATAGAGGATAATGAGATTCTGGAAAAATCCACACCACCAAAACGGACCTGTGCAACGACATCCTGCTCATCGCCAAGGATACCTTTTGCACAGACCCGTATCTCAACCTTTCCGCCTGTTCGTTCTCTTACCAAATCAGCAAAATAATATGCCCCCTTAGTTGTGGGATAATCTTCTGCTTGATTCTCTGCATATGTCAATACAAACTCCGGGACAGAATTCTCACTGCTTTGTCCGAATCCACATCCCACAGCCTGTACCAGAAGCATAAAACTAAGCACCATAAAATAATATTTCTTCATTTGTCTGTCCTCTTGGTTAATAAGGTTTTTATCATTTATCAGGGGCGTCACCGTTCGAGGTAGGTTCCCCTTGGGAAACTCCGAACATATTCACTACGTGAGAACTCTCCCCTGATTATAACAGACCAAACCTCAATTCGCCTAGTACATTATACTTCTTTCCAATGTCTTTTTCACTGCACCTTCACATTGCAGCATTTCATCAAAATATTCTTCTACCAGTTCACCCATTCCGGCTTCATACAAGTCCACTCCGAAGATGGTCGCATTTGCCAGGATCGGCTGTATGATAGGATGTGTATCATTACTGTTTCCGACCCGAATTTCTTTCAGCATCGGACAGATCGTATCCAACATCGGATCTGGACTTAATTCAAATGTCATCCCGTTGTCATCCACTGCCAGCAGGTAACGCAGCCATGCAGCAAATACAAGCGGTATCAATTTCAGATTTTCTACCTGAAGTGAATCTGATTTCATGTATGCTTTGATGGTCTCGCCAAAACGGATTGCAAGCTTCTGAGAAGTATCCGTCGCTATTCTCTGTGGTGTATCCGGCATGAAAGGATTCGGAATTCTCACATTGACTACCTCATCAATAAATTCCTTCGGACTGATGATTCCCGGGTTCACAACAACAGGCAGTCCTTCCTCATAACCGATTCTTTCCACAAGCTTCTTCAGTGCAGGGTTCTTCATTTCCTCTGAAATCAATTCGTATCCCAGCAGACAGCCAAATACGGCAAGCGAAGTATGCAGCGGATTCAGACAGGTGCATACCTTCATCTTCTCTACCTTGTCCACCGTCTCACGCGTTGTAAAGTACAAGCCTGCCTTCTCAAGCTCCGGTCTGCCGTTCGGGAATTTGTCCTCAATCACAAGGTACTCACATTCCTCTGCATTGACAAACGGAGCTACATATGTATTCTTGGATGTGATGACCTGCTCTAAATCTTCCACTCCGTCCTGTTCCAATATCTTTTTCACGGAAGCATCGGGTCTTGGTGTGATCTTATCGATCATTGTCCATGGAAAGCTAACTGCACTCTCATCCAATATGTAATTCAAAAAGCCCGGCTCTGCCATTTTTCCGTCTGTCCATTTTTCCGCAATTGTCTTAATTGCATTGTACAGTTTGTCCCCGTTATGCGAACAGTTGTCCATACTCACCATGGCAATCGGAAGCTTTCCTGCCATATAACGTTCGTAGAGCAGTGCTGTTACTTTACCGATATAACTCGTTGCTTTTTGAGGTCCTCCCTGCAAGTCAGCCGCAACATTGGGAAGCAGTTCTCCTCTTCCGTCAACCAAACTATATCCCTTCTCTGTAATGGTAAAGGAAACCATCTGCAGGGTCTGATTTCTGAAAATCTCTTTTAGCCTTCTGTAATCCGCCTGATTGTCCGGATCCACGCGCAAAGACTCCATAATAGAGCCAATCATACTTTTTTCTACAGAACCGTCCGCCTTAAGCGTTACGAGAATTCCGAGATTATCATGTGGTGCATATAATTTGTCTATAATCTCATAATCATAGCCTTCCGCTACGATCAGACCTGTATCCAGAACACCGTCATTCAACAGTCTCTGTACAACATTTGCCTGAAATGCACGAAAGATGTTACCTGCTCCAAAGTGAATCCATTTCGGTTCTTTTTTTGTTTTTTCTTCTACTGCTGCCATATCAAACTGCGGAAGTGTATATTCTTTCGCCTCCCAAACCGCACGATCCTGTAATCCTTCACGATTGATTTTCATTGTCTGCCTCCATCACTCATTTGATTTTACAATTGCTTCCCATAAGCCGTTTAAATATGTTGCTCCAAGTGCCCTGTCATATAAGCCGTAACCCGGCATCGCTACTTCACCCCAAATCATTCTTCCGTGATCCGGTCTGATCGGTCCTTCAAACCCGATATCATACAACGCTTTCATAATTTCATACATATCAAAACTGCCATCTGCCGAAAGATGTGCTGATTCCTCAAAATCTGTCGGTGAATTGAACTTCAGATTTCTCACGTGGGCAAAATGAATCCTGCCCTTGAGAGAACGTATCATATCCGGCAGATCATTTGCCAGATTCGTACCATACGAACCCGAACAGAAGGTTACACCGTTATGCGGATTGTCTACCATCTTCATCATTCGATGTATATTCTCTTTATTGATGATAATACGTGGAAGTCCGAATACGCTCCACGCAGGATCATCCGGATGGATTGCCATATTGATATCATACTTGTCACAGACCGGCATGATCTTTTCCAGAAAGTATTTCAGATTATCAAATAACTGATCTGCACTGATATCCTTATATATCTCAAAAAGTTCTTTGATCTTTTCCATACGCTCCGGTTCCCAGCCCGGCATAATGAATCCATTGCTGTCCGCTCCGATGGAATCAAACATATTCTCCGGTTTTAAGGCATCAACAGCCTCCTGCGTATAAGCAAGAACCGTAGAACCATCCTTACGTTTTCTGGCAAGCTCGGTTCTGGTCCAGTCGAAGACAGGCATAAAGTTGTAGCAGACCATATGGATATCTTCCTGTCCCAAATGCTCAAGTGTTGTAATGTAGTTCTCGATATATTGCTCCCTGTCCGGCGTTCCGGCCTTGATTGCATCATGGATATTCACACTTTCGATACCCGCAATCTTAAGCCCTGCTGCTTCTACTTCATTTTTCAATTTCTGAATCGCCGCACGTTCCCATACCTCACCCGGCTTTGTATCATACAAGGTCGTAATAACCCCATGTACACCCGGTATCTGTCTGATCTGTTCCAGTGTGACCGAATCAAATTGACTTCCATACCATCTCAATGTCATTTCCATGTTTTGAATCCTCCAATTCATTGTCATCGTGTTATATACAGTCTACTTTGAAGATAAAAAAAAGAAAATTGATTTTCTTGTTGTCAACATTGCATATCTTGCGGTAAAATATATTTATGATGCCGCCAATGTGAAAGGAAAACAGAGATGAAGAAGAAAAATGATCTGCAAACTGCCTTCAGCACCAGACAATATATGCTCTCCAAAGACTTTGAGATCTATTACTACAACGATCTCAAGCCGAGTCATGTGGTTTCTCACACCCATGACTATTATGAATTTTACTTTTTTCTGGAAGGCGATGTCACGCTCCATGTAGATGGGCTTCAATATCAAATCAATCCCGGAGATTTTCTTCTGATTCCGCCGGACACACCGCATCACCCTGAATTTACTGACAGTCATATTCCTTACCGCCGCATCGTTCTTTGGATCAGTCGTGAATATTGTAATCGTCTCTTAGAGGCATCTGCCGACTATATTTACATCATGCAGTATGTCTCAACCACACATAATTACCTCTTCTCCAACGACATCATCACCTTTAATTCCATTCAATCACTGATCTTTCAATTGATTGATGAAATTAAAAACGAGCGCTTTGGAAAGACCGCACAAATTTCGCTGCAGATCAATCAATTGATTCTGTTTCTGAACCGTACGATATACAACCGTTATAATTCCGGAAGGCAAAAGTCCGAACAAGAGCTGTATATGACCATCTGCGACTATATCAATCTGCATCTTGCATCAGACCTGTCGCTTGATTTGCTGGAGCAGGAATTTTACGTAAGTAAATTTCATATTTCGCATGCCTTTAAAGATAACATCGGCATCTCCCTGCATAAGTACATCACAAAAAAACGACTGCAAGCCTGCAAGGATGCAATCGTTAGCGGACAAACCATTGTGTCTGTCTATGAATTATTCGGTTTTCATGATTATTCCAACTTTTATCGAGCTTTTAAAAAAGAATTCGGAATGTCTCCCAAAGAATATCAAACCCTATATTCTCACTTTGAAACGACAGATTAAAACTACCAGCGCCCCATAAAATGCTTTCTGAACTCCTTTTCATTACTGTTACACTTAGCAATCATTCCGACTCTTGCAAGTTCAAAAACATCCTTTCCCTGCTCGCCCATATCTTCTCTCGGCAAGACGCAGGCATTCTTTGGATCTGTATAGACTATCATATTCTTGCTTGTCGTAATGATCTTTTCAATCTGCAGCCATGACTGATACTGCTTGATTTCCTGATGCTCCCCGGTCACAAGTGCAAGCCCCTGCTCAGAAACAATATAATGTATCTTATATTGATAGAACGGATTCGTCTCCAACTGCTTGCCTGCTGACATATAAAGTGTCAGCGGCAAATAAATCATTGCAATCAAACCGATGCACAGGAACAACAGATTGCCTGTTGCAAGAAAAAGAACCAGTACAACCATTCCCGCAACTTCCGAAAGAATACCTCCCTTTGTGGAAAAGGCATATTGCAGCAAATAATCATATAACTTCCCTGTTGTCATTTCTACATCAAATTCTACCTTCATAATCACTCTCTCCGGCTTATATCCTGACTATTTCAAAAAATCTTCACGCATCGGATTGAACACATCCACCAGTATTCCATCCTCCAGAGCAAGCACACCATGCTGTGCATTGGAAGGAATATAAACACTGTCTCCCTGCTTAACTACATTTGTCTCTCCGTCTATCGTAAATTCAAAACTGCCCTTACCTACATAGGTAATCTGCAAATGCGGATGAGCATGCATGTTTCCAAGCGCTCCCTCTTCGAATGTAATCTCACACATCATCAATTCCTTAGAATGATTCAGTATTCTTCTGGTCACTCCCGGCTCACATGGTGTCGGAACCGCATCTTTTCTGTATCCTATCATAATCTGTTCTCCCTTCGTTTCTCCGGTCTATTCTGCTGCTTCAGCAGAAGGTGTTTTGTTAAAGTGTATATAGTTTAACACAGATAAAATAATCATCGCAATTACATTGATCAGCAGTACACCGATTGCACCGACCAATCCGATCCTGTCAGCAACCAATCCTACTATCTGAGGTGTCACAATTCCTCCGAGCGCCGCCATGGCAAGCAGCATAGAAGTTCCAAGCGTAGACCCCTTAATAGCAATACCTGCATTTGATACGCAAGTCGGATAAATACCCGCAAAGAAAAATCCAAGTCCCACAATCGCCACAGTGATTACATTCAGATTGCCGGTCGCAATCAACAGCACAAAAAAGACTGCCGTCGCAATACAATCGACCAATATCAATATCTTCTTTGACACCCTCGCAGACAGATAGGCTGTCAACAGTCTTCCCAGCATGACTGCAAGCCATGTAAAGGAAACCAGATTCGTTGCAAAGCTGTCTGACATAATACCCGTACTCTTAAAATACGTCACGAACCAGCCATTGACACAATTTTCAAGACCCAGGTAAAAGAACATGATAAACCCTGTGATAAAAAATGCCGGGTGTTTCCAAAACTCCTGCTTTCCCGCAGCATCGCTCTGTACTTTCTTCGGCCAGTTGTAATCCAGCTCCATCAGTGCATATGCAAGTGTCGCAATTGCAGAACCTACAATGATGGTATATACGATCGCACGCCAATCCAATCCGTTGTTCAGATAGATTGACATTAAGAACGGAGCCAAAAACGCACCGACTGCAAATGTCATATGCAGCAGGTTCAATGCAACCGGTTTTCCGTCACTGTTATCATTCACCACTGCATTGTTGATGATACTGCAGCATCCTCTTCCGATTCCGGCTGCCACAAACAGAATATAGATCACGGGTACAGGCGGAATCAATGTGATCAGAAAAAAACTGATCGGAATCAGTGCCGATGTGATCACCGTTGTTGCCTTACGTCCTATCCTCCCTGCAAGTATCGGATTGAGAAAGCTGGCCGCAAAATTGCCGATTGCAAAGGCGGATAGAAATCCGCCTGCAATTCCATAGCTGACACCAGCTTCTTCAATCAAAAAAGGGAGTATTGCGCCGACTAAAAGTACCATTGCGCCATTTACCAAAAAGGCAAAATAGCACGGAAAGAACAGTCTTACTTTTGATTTCATCATGATCTCTCTTTCTTGTCGGCAATGAAATTACTTGCCGATCAAATTCGGTAAAAATGTTGTAAACCAAGGTATGTACGTTACCAATAACAATGTGATTACCATCGTAAAGAAGAATGGCAGCATAGCGACCGAAGTCTTCTCTATCTTGGTCTTACCGATAGAACATCCCACAAAGAGCACAGAACCTACCGGCGGTGTACACAGTCCGATTGCCAAAGCAAAAATCAATACGATACCGAAGTGTGTTGCAGTCATTCCGAAATTAGTCGCTACCGGAATCAAAATCGGAGACATGATCAGGATCAACGGTGCCATATCCATGATGCATCCAAGGAGCAGCAGCAATACGATAATCAAAGCATATACCACAAACGGATTGTCACTGACGGAAAGCATCGCATTTGTAATCATCTTCGGAACCTTCAGATATGTCATCATCCATGCAAATGCATTGGCAGCCGCAATCAAGCTCAGAACCAGTGCAAGGGTTCTCAGGCAACGATCCAAAATCGGAATCATTTCCTTTATCTTTATCTCTCTAATTGCGAAAAATGTCAAGAGAAAAGCATAAATACAAGCTACTGATGCAGATTCTGTCGCTGTAAAGAAGCCTCCCGATACACCACAAACGATAATGATGATCGTAAAAAGTGAAGGAATTGCCTTAAGCGCACTGATCAGTCTTTCATTTGCTGTCATTTTTTTGCCTTTGGGATATTTTCTCTTGATTGCCATGATAAAACATAAAACCATCAACGCAATGCCCAGGCAAATACCCGGAAACAGTCCTGCAAGAAACAGGTTTCCGACCGACACCGCAGAACCCGCACAAACCGCATACATAATCATGTTGTGACTGGGCGGAATCAGGATTCCCTGACAAGAGCTCGTAACCGTAATTCCGACTGAAAACTCCGCATCATATCCTTCTTCTTTCATCATTGGAATCAATACTGCACCGATGGATGAGGTATCTGCCACTGCAGAACCTGAAATACCGCCGAAGAACATGCTCGCAAGTACATTTACCTGTGCAAGGCCGCCGGGCAGCCATCCAACCAATGCATGAGAAAATGTGATCAATCTCTGCGAGATACCACCGGTTCCCATAATTTCACCCGCCAGGATAAAAAACGGTATTGCCAAGAGATTCACCTTATTAACACCTGCCACCATCTGCTGTGTGATCGGCATGAGTCCCAATCCGCAATAGATCGCACACAGACCTGCTGAAAGAATCAATGAAAAGGTGATCGGTACCTTCAATAATAGAAACACAAAAAATCCAACAAGCAAAATCGCAATCGCAATATTTGTATCAAACATTTACATTTCCTCCTTTGCTTCTTTGATGATTTTAGCCTCTTCATCCAGTTCCTCTTCTGCGGCCTGACCTTTTGCCCTTTTCACAATGAAGATGATACTGTCTAATAAAATGATAAAACCTGCAATCGGAATACACACATATAACCACTTAGCCGACCAACCTGTCGCCGCCAGCGTACGCGTTGCTGTTCCAAGCAGCTTGAATCCGTAGAAACACATCAGTGCTCCTACCATTCCCACTGCTGCCTCCGAAAAATAATTCAGGAATACCTGTACTTTGACCGGCATACGGTCAAATAAAATCGTAATGGATATATGAAGCTTATGCTTCACACCCTCAACCATGCTTAAAAAGGTGAACCATACAAAGAATATGGTCGCTACCTCCTGTCCCCATACAATACCGCTACCGAACAAAAGTCTTGCAATGACATCTGCACTGATGGAAAGAAGCATGATCAGCAATGCTATTTTATCTATGGTACTGATGAAAAAATGAAATCCTTCATAGCACTTTTCTGCTGTCTTCATGGACATACCTCCTGCTTTTTTGCCTTAGAAAAAGGGAACACCGAGCAAGGTGCTCCCCTTCTATTTTAAATGACTGTTTTTAACTATTTACCCATTTCCTGAATCTGTGCGATAATATCCGCATAGTCTACACCATACTTGTCATATAACGGCTGAACGGCTTCCTTGAATTTATCAAGTTCACCCTCGTCAAGTTCTACCCATTCAACATCCGGTGAATCTGCTTCTACAAGCTTCTTGGACTCAACTTCTCTCTCTGCCCAAGCCTTAATCTCAAAGTCCTGTGTTTCCTTGGCACATTCTTTAATAATTGCCTGATCTTCTGCTGAAAGAGCTGCTAATGCTGTCTCGGAACCTGCCAATATCTCCGGTACCATTGAATGATTGTCTAAGATAAAGTACGGACATACTTCGTCCTGAGAAAATGACTCATATGTAGGAATATTGTTCTCTGCACCATCAATGGTTCCATCCTGAACTGCCTGATATACATCACCCTGACCACAGTTCATGGCATTTGCACCAAGTGCTTTTGTGAGGTCGAACATCATCTCATTGTTCTGCATACGGAATGTAAGTCCCTTCATGTCCTCAAGTTTGGTAATCTTCTTATTGGAATAGTAGCATCTTGAACCACCATCATACCAGCACAAACCAACCAGTCCTGCAGATGTGATGGAACCTAGCATTTCCTGTCCCAGATCAGAATTCAGAACCTTCCACATATGTTCTGAATCATTATAGAGATAAGGCATCATCAATGCATTTAAGCTTGGCTCAAAGTTTGCCATAGGTGCAAGCGATACTCTTGCAAATCCCAATGTACCCATCTGCATCTGTTCGATGACATCTGCCTCTTCACCAAGTGTTGCATCTGTGTACACTTCAATCTTGATTCTTCCGTTTGTCTTCTCGCCGACAAGTCTTGCAAACTCTTCGTCTGCCATTGCTGTCGGATAACCTGCTGTATGAATCTCTGCCAGCTGTAATACTACTTCCGGTTCTGCTGCTTCTGCGGGAGCTGCCTCTGCTGCGGGTTCTTCTGCCGCTTCTTCAGCCGGAGCTTCTTCTGCTGCTGCCTCTGCTGCAGGCTCTGCTGTCGCTTCTGCCGATACGGTTCCTGATGTACCGCACGCTACCAATCCGATGGACATAGCAGCCACTAACATAACACTTACTAACTTCTTCATCATATTACTGTTCCTCCTAAAATCATTCTTGTTGAATGGTTAATCACTACTCGCTTACTATACAAACTTTAGCAACTTCTTAACACAGACTTTATTGCTTTCCCTATCACGATTTTGTTTATTTTCCGAAAGCGCTTACATATTAATCCAAAACAGGTATTCTCAGCAACAAAATCGTGCTATTTGTACAACAAAATGCTATTTTTTCGTTTCTTTCTTGCTTTTGTATACGCTGGGTGTCAGTCCTTCCACTTTCTTAAACACACGCGTAAAATAATTGGGATCATTGTACCCCACTTCGCTTCCGACTTCGCTGATATTCATATCTGTCGTATCAAATAACTGCTTGGCATGTTCAATTCTAACCGATACCAGATAATCCACAAAACTCATTCCCTGATATTCCTTAAACAGCTTCACAAAATAATACGTACTGAATCCGGCGATGCCCGCAGCCTCCTCCAGTGATATTTCTCTCTTATAATTCTCATTTACATATTCACATACCCTATGAATCAATTGTTCATTTCGATTCTCTTTCTTATCTACTACCTCATCTACATAATCAATCAATGTCCCGAAAAAAGACATCATCGTAGAATAATTGTATACATTTTCAATCATATCATCTGCATGTTCCGCAATTGCCACATTACTCCCGAATTTCTGCCTGATCGCACGTTTGAGCACAACATATAATCCTGTTGCCTGTCGGTTAAAATCCACCCTGTATTGATACTCCTTCTGTAGCACAGTGGCAATTTGCTGAATTCGCTCTCTGGCTCTTTCCAAATCCAGCTTCTGAATCGCATGCACACAATCCTTTTCCAGTTCATATGGATAACTGTCATCATTTTTTTCTCCGATATCAAACGCTTTCATTCCCGAATTGTACATAGCTCCCTGCAGCAGGGAAATCTGGTACACCGGCTCTGATATACCATAAGACAATACATATTCAATTGCTTTGAGTCCCATCCGAATACGATTTTCCACGATTGCAGCAAGTTCCAGCACATCTAATCCCGCCTTATCAAATATAAATACAAATTTTGCGGCATCTCCGACCACTCCGCTAATCAGGACAATTCCATCCTGTTCGCAAAACTCCTGTATTTTCTCTATCAATCGTCCCTTAATCATACCTTTTTGAAACGCATTCACTGTATCAGACTCGTTAATTGGAGAAAGATTGACCGTAACCGCTATTCCACAATAAAAAATGATATCCATGATATGAAGATAATTTCCCAACTGCTCAGGATTGGTATTGAAATTCCCCAGCATTTCGATAAACTCTGCCTCTGCCTGACGTGTTATCAACTCAAATTTATTTTCCATCAATTTATTTTTCCGATTGATTTCTATCTGCGTTTGAATTTTTTCCGTTAGTCTATCCGTCAGTTCCAGAACAGTATCTATATCTACCGGCTTCAGCAATAACTCTGCCGCTTCTACCGCTATCGCTTCTTTCGCATAATCAAAATAATCATATGCTGTAACAAATACGATGTATGTATCAGGTGCAAAGGTTTTGATTTGCTTGGCAGCCTCGATTCCGGAACAGCCCGGCATCTTAATATCCATAAAGATCAAATGCGGAAGGTATGTCTTGGACAATTCCACAGCCTGTAAACCGTTACTCGCAGTCTTAATCTCATAAACATCTCCGTATTTTCTTCCGAAAACAGCCTGCATTGCCTGACACTCTACATATTCATCATCCACCAACAATAATCGCAGCATTTTGTTACTCCTCATCTTCTGTTTGTTCTATTATAATCGTAAATATTGTTCCCTGCATCGGCTTACTGGATATGATATAACGAACCGCATTGCCCAAGATCATGTTCAAACGGTAGCATACATTTTCAATTCCGATATGAACATCCTTGCTGAAATCAACCGAGGTAATCTTCGTCTTCTCACGTACAGCCGCAAGCATTTCCCTGTCCATTCCTTTTCCGTTATCATAGACACGGATACAGATTGCATGATTCCTTTTCTTGACATCTACCGCAATCTCACACCCTTCTGTCATGTCCTCGATTCCATGCCGGAATGCATTTTCGACAATCGGCTGCAGTGAAAATACAGGAACAGGCTGCGACAGCGCTTCCGAATCTGCATCCACGCGGATTGTCAGATTCTCGCCCATTCTTGCTTTCAGAATATGAAGATACTGTGTGATCATATCCACTTCCTCGGACAGCGGCAGCTGATTCTTAATCGGCTTCAGTGAATGCCTCATGAACTTTGATAGAGACATAATGAGATCATATGTCTTTTCTGCATCCTCAATTAAGGACATTCTCGAGATTACATTGAGTGTATTGAACAGAAAATGTGGATTGATCTGCATCTGGATGCCCTGTAGCTGGGATTCCTTGAGCAGTTCCTGCATACGAACCCTTTCCAGTTCATCCTCCATCAGCTTGACTTCCAGTTTCGCCTTATCCTGTACATCCTGGCTGAGACTTTTGATATTATCCGTCATCTTTCCGATCTTATCTGCCAATGCCTGTATATCATCAGGTCCTCCGACATCAGCCATGTCAATATCCCAGTTTCCCTTACCTATGTTCTTCACCTTCTTGGCCAACAGATCAATCGGTTTTGTCAGGTATGCATTATAAATCGTAAAGAACACGATATTAAAGACACAGATTCCTATGATGATCACAATAAAAAGACTCTTCATAGACGAAACCGTAGATTCGGTACTCTCTAAGAATTCACTGTTCTCTTCCATACTCATACTCAGTATTTCCTGAATGTAATTGTTGATCTTCATATGATACTCAATTGCTTCCAGATATCTGAGATATCGATTGCTGTTATCGACATCCTCTCCTCTGGTCATCAACGATAATGCCTGATTTGCAAAACTCTTTTCCAGATACGGGAGCACACGGAGACGGACTTTTACGCTGTTGGAGGTTTCTTCACTGTCTATGGTTTCTAATAAAGAATATATAATATTCATATTATAAGAAAACTCCTCTGTCTTATCTTCAGAGGTCTGTTCCATTGCTTCGATCAATAATTCCGAATTTTTCTGCTGATAGCTGTATAAGCTGTTGATGTTATTGATGTGCTCTAAATATTCCAGATGCATATCCATATACTGTGAGTAATTGTGCATAAAAAGAAGTGCAATCACCCCAATCAGGAAATTGACACCCACTGAAACCCCTATTAACTGACCCCTGATAGAATGAAACCAGAGTCTCCTGTCTTCCTTTTTCATGCTCTATACCTCTAGGCAAATTTTAAGCGCATCTTCTTGTGCATTGATCTGCACACAGCCTGTCCCAAATGTCTGCTGCCAGACTGCAACCGCCCTCTTGATCGAAACATATTCATCAGATGCATATTCATAAATTTCCGGATATACGCTTTTAAAATCCACATTACCGGTATATACGATGCTGATTCCGCATCCTGTATCTGTCCCTTCAACATCTGTTTGAACACGTATGTAATATTTCTTTCCATGGGAACTCAATATATTGAACATACAATAATAGAAACTTAACAGTGAAAAATGAGGAATCAAAACAGACCCCAATCCTCTCCTGCTGTCCTGTTGTATGAACTCTATCATATTTTCGGATTTCACATTGTAATAATCGCACATTTTCTCTGCAAGCCGAAGTTCCTTCTCTGCAATCACCATCTGATTCTCTGTCTGATATCGATACTTCAAGACACGCGTAAAGGCCACCAGCATCCGCTCTGTATCCGGTGCATTTTCAATGACCGCCATTCTGGATATCGTATTCAATTTCAAAATAATGTCTTCGATATGATTCCGATCCATGTTTCCTCCGACACCGAAATGCTCACATTCTCCTCTTCGGTTTATTTTATGATAGCACAGATTGAAATGCCGTATCAACTTTTCTTTTCACTGTTATCCTTGATTTATGAAGAATTTTCATATATTATGTGTATAATATACACGAATCCGACAAGCGATATGAGGGAGATATTATGAGTTATCAAAATTTGACGTTACTAACCGATTTATATGAACTAACCATGATGCAAGGCTACTACAAGAACAAGAGCCGTAATGACACTGTCATCTTCGATATGTTCTACCGCAACAATCCGCTGGATAACGGATATGCCATCGTTGCCGGGCTTGAACAGATGATAGAATATATTAAAAATCTTCATTTCTCAGAAGATGATGTCAGTTATCTTGGCAGTCTGAATTTGTTTGAAGACGATTTTTTAGATTATTTGAGACACTTCAAGTTCTCGGGTGACATCTATTCCATTCCCGAGGGCACCGTAATCTTTCCGAGAGAGCCTCTCGTAAAGGTTATTGCTCCGATTATGGAGGCACAGCTTGTAGAAACTGCCATTTTAAATATCATCAATCATCAAAGTCTGATTGCAACCAAGACTGCTCGTGTCGTACAAGCTGCCCGTGGAGACGGAATCATGGAGTTTGGTCTACGCCGTGCACAGGGACCTGATGCAGGTGTCTATGGAGCCAGAGCTGCAATGATCGGCGGTTGTATCGGTACAAGCAATGTATTGGCAGGACAACTATTCGATGTTCCGGTCAAGGGTACACATGCACACAGCTGGATTATGAGTTTTCCTGATGAATACACGGCATTTAAGACTTATGCCAATCTATATCCTTCCGCATGCATTTTACTGGTTGATACCTATGACACCTTAAAGTCAGGTATCCCAAATGCAATCCGCGTCTTTACTGAAATGCGAGAAGCCGGTATTCCGCTTACCTTCTACGGCATTCGTCTGGACAGCGGTGATCTTGCATACCTGTCTAAAAAAGTTCGAAAGATGTTAGATGCTGCCGGATTCCCGGACGCTGTCATTTCGGCTTCCAATGATTTGGACGAGTTCCTGATAGACTCTTTGAAAGCGCAGGGCGCAACCATTACCTCCTGGGGTGTCGGTACGAATCTGATTACCTCCAAGGACTGGCCTGCATTCGGCGGGGTCTATAAATTATCGGCAGTCATGAACAAAGACGGATCCTTTACTCCCAAAATCAAGCTTTCCGAAAATACAGAAAAGATAACAAATCCAGGTAATAAGACCATTTACCGCATCTATGAAAAAGACAGCGGCAAGATCAAGGCTGATCTCATCTGTCTCGTAGGCGAAACCATCAATCCGGAAGAATCCTTATTGCTCTTTGATCCTGCCGAACCATGGAAAAAAACCAGACTTCAACCCGGTACGTATACCGTTCGAGAAATCCTGGTTCCGATCTTCCAAAAGGGAGAATGTGTGTATGAATCTCCGAAGGTTATGGATATCCGTGAATACTGCAAAAAGGAATTAGATACGCTATGGGAAGAGACCCGACGTCTCATCAATCCCCATAATGTATATGTCGATTTGTCAAAGAAACTCTACGATATGAAAATCGAGCTGCTGGATCGTATGAGTGCAGAGTAATTCTACATTTTGTTCTTCATAAACCGTTGAACCTGATAACGACTTTATCTTCTTAATACTGCAAAAAACAGCGAATCCGCTTCCGATGGGATTTGCTGTTTTTTAACATGACATCCTGCCTTTTATATATCAATGTGTTTTACTGCTCCATCTGACGTCCCAGAAATCCTGCTGCAGACAATGCCAGTTTCTGTTCTACTTCGCTCATCTTATTTGCTTCTTCCTTAGAATAAATAATGACTGCACCGATTGCATCGCCTTCGCTGATGATTGGAGCAATCACCTGACCGACGGCTTCCTCCGCTGCATCTTCCGAAATCGGTACGAATCTCTTTTCTTCCTTCTTGGCCATAATGACTTCTCGATTCTCGACTGCCTCCTCAAGCTGCGGACTGATGGTCTTTCCGATCAGATTCTTTCCTCCGCCGCCTGCTGCCGCTATAATCTGATCTCTGTCCGCTATGCACACCACATGACCCGATGTTTGTGCCAGACTCTCCGCATACTGCTTTGCAAATAATGTCATTTCACCGATTGGTGAATATTTCTTAAGGATGATTTCTCCCTCATGATCTGTAAATATTTCCAATGGTTCCCCTTCTCTGATCCTCAAAGTCCTTCTGATTTCTTTTGGTATTACTACACGGCCAAGATCATCTATTCTTCTCACAATTCCTGTTGCTTTCATTTTCTGGTTTACCTCCGTTTTTTGTGATGATAAAAGTTCAATTCCACTTTTGTTAATAATTCCTTCATATTGATTATGAAGTTATTATGTGGAAAATGTGTGGAAATATGCACTAGATTTACATGAAAACAGTCACTCAAAATTTTTCGAGTGACTGTTTGAAATCCATAGTTTCATTTATGCAGGAGCAACAACTGATTTGTATTTCCACTTGCCCTGCCGATAACGAATGATACTCGCAACGGCAGTAATAATCCACGTAAATCCTGTGGAATACCAGATACCCCATACTCCAATCAATGGTAGGGTAACCAGACATATCGGAAATACGATTCTTCCGACAAGCTCTACCACTCCGTTGATCATTGCATAGAACGCATCTCCGGAACCGTTGAGCAGACCTCTTGTAATATAAATCATGCCAAGCGGGAAATACATCGTACTCGTAATGCGCAGCGCAACGACTCCAAGGTTGATTACCTCTTGATCATTTACAAATAATCTCATAATATAGTATCCGAATGCCCATGCCAAAATCATCATGACAATACTGAATCCTGCTACAAGAGCGATGCTCTTATGATAGCCTGTCTTGACACGATCCATTTTATTTGCACCTATGTTCTGACCCGTAAAAGTAGAAATCGCTGCACCAATGGAGTTAAATGGCTGCTGTACCAGCTGCTCTATTCGGCTGGTTGCCGTAAATGCCGCAACAACACTCTCACCGAATCCGTTCACAACTGCCTGCAATATAATACAGGATACTGCAATGAGTGCGCTCTGTGCTGCAATCGGTACTCCAAGAGCAATACATCGCTTTACGATTTCTATATCATAAACAAAATATCTCTTCTCAAGCGTAAAATAAGGAATCTTGATCTTGGCAAATATAAGCGAACCAATGGCCGCAATCACCTGCGCAATGATGGTTGCATATGCAACACCTCGCACACCAAGTTCGAACTGTATGACAAAAAGCAAATCAAGCCCTACATTGATAATACTCGCAACCACTAAAAATATAAGAGGAGTCCTCGAATCTCCCAAGGCTCGCAAAATAGCCGAAATCGCATTGTACGCAGCTACAGCCAGAATACCTGCACATGCAATCTGCATATAGGCTACAGCGTCATCCAATATCGCCGCCGGCGTCTGCAAAAGAGTCAATATCGGCCGTGCAAGCAATACTCCTGCTATACTCATTGCAATCCCAGTCACTGCCGTAACATAAATGGTATTTGCAATGGTTCTCTTTACATACTCCTCATCTCCTGCCCCAAAATATTGTGAAATCAGGATGCCAATACCGACAGACATACCCATGCACAAGGAAAAGAACAGGAAATTAATAGACCCTGTTGCACCGACTGCAGCCAGTGCATTTGGGCCTACATAGTTCCCCACTACAATTGAATCGACCATATTATAAAATTGTTGAAATATATTTCCGATCAGCATCGGAATCGAGAATTTGACCAGCAGAGAAAGCTCCCTGCCATTTGTCATATCCTGTACATATCTGCCTGCCATATCAATCACCTTATCCAGTCTGTACATCCGTGCAACCATAACAATTCGTATGATGATAACTATAGCAATTTCGATATGCAACTACTATAACACAATTCCATAAAAATATTACGAATCTATTTTGCAATCAGCACCACCGCTGAACGCGGACCGATTGTAATCACACTGTCGATAATCTTGGATGACCTTGCCGCAACCATCGGAGTTTTCGCATAAGTGTCCACTACATAATACCACTGCTTCTTTCCGCAAAGTTCAGGAAGCGTAATCATTTGTGGCTCCCAATATGCATTGAATGCAACATATACAATATCATCTTGCTGATGACTATTATCTCTGCCGGCAAACATGACCCCAACCAGCTTACTCTCCCACCCATAATCATTCTTCCATGGTTCATTACCATGTGTGCTGACTGTGGGAAAGCCAAGAGAACACCGCTCCATATCCCGCCTAATTACACTATGTATGCTGCGAAACCGAATCATAAACTTGAAAAATTCGTATAAATCCTCATTTTTATCTTTCAGTTCCCAGTCGACCCAGGCAATCATGTTATCCTGACAATACGCATTATTATTTCCGAATTGTGTGTTTCCAAACTCGTCTCCCGAAAAGAACATCGGCGTTCCTCTGCTGCACATCAATGCCACACATGCATTTTTAATCAGCCGCATACGCAGTGCCAAAACCTCCGGATCTTCCGTTTCTCCCTCTGCACCACAGTTCCAGCTGTAACCGTTACTGTCCCCATCTGTATTGTTCCAGCCGTTTGCCTCATTGTGCTTGTAATTATACGAATATAGATCATAAAGCGTGAATCCGTCATGGCAGGTCAGGAAATTAACAGAGGCATTACGTCCTCTGATTTCAGGCGGATACAGATCTGCCGATCCTGTCAGTCGGAGAGCCGCTGCCTGCGCTTTTCCGTCGTCACCTTTTAAAAATGACCTCAAATCATCTCTATATCTTCCATTCCATTCTGCCCATCTGTTCCAGGACGGAAAACTTCCTACCTGATACAAACCTCCGCCATCCCATGCCTCTGCAATCAATTTGATATCCCCGAGTATGGGATCAAATGCCAGACTTTGCAATAGCGGCGGCTTGCTCATCGGTGAACCGTCTTCATTGCGTCCCAAAATAGAAGCAAGATCAAATCGAAATCCGTCCACACGGTAATTGACAACCCAATATCGCAAGCACTCCAGTATCATTTCCTGCACCACCGGATGATTGCAGTTCAGTGTGTTACCGCACCCGCTGAAATTATAGTACTTGCCGTCCGGACTCAAAAGATAATAGATATTATTATCTACACCTTTAAAGGAATAGAATGGCCCATTCTCATTGCCCTCACGATTATATTCCAATGCAGAACAATAGCATGTATTCGGAGCAAAGAAGCTTGTTGTATTATATCCCCAGCACTCATACAGTTTTTCTCCGTTTACTACCCTGCTGTTATTTGTTTCATCAAATTCAAATACAGGCATCAGCTCTACACAGTTAATGCCCAGTTCTTTCAAATAAGGAATCTTTTCCTTGACTCCGGCAAAAGTTCCCGGATGATCAACTCCTGAAGAACCCGCCTGCGTAAAAGCTCGCACATGCAATTCATAAATAACCAGATCTTCCATGGGAATAAGCGGCTGTTTGGCACCTCCCCACTCAAACGTATTTCTGACGACACGTGCCTTATAAAACTCTCCGTTTCCATTCTGCACACCCCATACGCTCTGTCCTACAACAGCTCTCGCATAAGGATCCAGAATGAACTTCGTCTTATCAAATATCAATCCCTTCTCGGGATCATTCGGTCCATCGATTCTGTATGCATACTCAAACTCTTCAATATTCAGATCAAATACCATCATGGAAAAAACTTTTCCGATCCTATAACTCTCCGGAAACGGAATGATGGCATACGGCTCTGTTTCCGTTCGTTTAAACAGTACCAGCTCAACGCCTGTTGCCTGATGCGAATGAATGGTAAAACTAACAGCATTAGGCAAAGCCAGGGCTCCGTTTTGAGAATAGTAGCCGGGGCGTACTCGGAATCCGGCCACCTCCTCCAAAGGTTCCAAATGTTCCGCGTTCCTGATCAGAGGTTGGTTCAGGCAGTCTCTCCTTTACCAATTGCATATTTTTTCTTACAATAAATTCCTATGAAAAGTATTCCGACAGACTCCGTAATATGGAAAATCAGAGCCGGAATGACCAATCCCAGTTGCGATCCGTTCGGTAATACGATCGGTATCATATTCTCCATACCATAGCAGGCAATGTAGGCAACACTCAGCAACATGCTGATCAATACCATCCATTTATCCCTTAACACTGCACCTGTGATGATGATCCCCATAATCACTCCAATGAACATCGGTGCGTACTTGAATACATGTGTGCTTGCATAAAATGTTCCATACTCATAAGGTGACAAATCACTCATCAATTCATTTACCAGCATTCCATAATGATAACTCGATATGTAGTATAATATCTGAACTCCAATCGTGACAAAACCCCAGATTACAATCAACATCCGATCCAATTCATTCCTGACACGAAATATGATAACGATAAACACCAGAACAATACCTGTCTCCAATACCATTTTGATATAAGGCTCTATAAGAGAAAGGGACTGATACAAAGTCACAAAATGCTCTGTAATGACTACCTTCAACAACAAACGTATAACGGCTACCGAAATCTCAACCAATACGTTAATAGAACCAAGCAATATCATGAAGGTAGGAAAATTCCTCATCCGCTGCGTTTTGTCCATAAATCCCCCTTTGACTTTCTATATATTATATTATACATTAAAAATTCTTCCTGCATATGCTGAAATTATGTACTCACATATAGTTTATACACATCAGTACCACATAACCGACATATACGATTAAGAGCGTCACGCCCTGCCATCTCCGAAACTTCTCCCAGATCAGTGCCGGAACCATCGCAATGAGACATACAAGCATACAAGCCGGCATATCCAGTGAGATCATCTGGTCTGATACCGGTAATGCCTTCCCTGATACGACCGCACACAGAGGCATAATGACCGTCAGATCTATGATGTTTGCTCCAATAATATTTCCGACCGAAAGCGAAGACTGCTTCTTTACAATCGCTGTAATCGTAGTCACCAGTTCCGGGAGAGAAGTTCCGATTGCTACAATCGTGACTCCTATGATCCCCTCCGGAACTCCGAATATTGCAGCCAATGCACATCCGTTATCCACAAGCAGATCCGCTCCCCATACAATTCCGATAACGCCAAGCATAAACTTCAGGAGATTGCTTGCAATCACCTTGGCAGTCGGCTTTTGCCTGCCTTTTTGTTCCTCTTTTGCCTCTTCGGTATCTGCATTCTTTTTTGTCCGAACAACGTTCTCAATAATAAACAAAGCAAACAGACAAAGCATGATCACACTTGCCCCTATAGAAAGTGCATTCCCGTTTTCCGCGGAGAAAATCCATAAACATGTAATTGCTGCCATCATCAAGATTCCCTTGAATGCAATCTGATCACGCTTGATCACGGAAGGAAGGCAGAAAAGGGAAATACCCATAATCAGTCCGACATTTGCGGTGACGGATCCGATTGCATTACCCGCCGCCATATCAACACTTCCCTGTCCTGCTGCCATCATAGATACGATCAGCTCCGGCAATGTCGTTGCCATACTGACAATCGTGGCTCCGATGATGAAACTCGGCACTCCAGATATCTCAGCAATCCACACAGCGGCATCAACAAAGAAATCTCCTCCCTTTATAATCAATGCGATTCCAACAATCAGTAATAGGACTATAATCCAAGTGTTCATTCTTATCCTCCGTAAATACAAATATATGCTTTCATAATAGCATAAAGGAGACAATTCTCACGAACTGTCTCCCTATGAAATGAAATTCTAATGCACTGCTGTTTCTTATGCCTTGCCGTTAGAACCAAGTACATTCATGATCTTATGAGCAACCATATCCTTAACAGCCTGACGAGCCGGCTTTAAATACTGGCGAGGATCAAAGTGATCCGGATGCTCTGCAAAATACTTGCGGATATTACCTGTCATTGCGAGACGGATGTCAGAGTCGATGTTGATCTTACATACAGCAAGCTCTGCAGCCTTACGCAGCTGCTCTTCAGGAATACCAACGGCATTCGGCATATTTCCGCCATACTGGTTAACCATCTTAACAAATTCCTGAGGAACCGAAGATGAACCGTGAAGTACGATCGGGAATCCCGGTAATCTCTTGATGCACTCTTCGAGAACGTCAAAACGAAGTGGTGGCGGAACAAGGATACCATCTGCATTACGTGTACACTGCTCAGCTGTAAACTTATATGCACCGTGTGATGTTCCGATTGCAATTGCAAGGGAATCACAGCCTGTCTTATTAACGAACTCTTCTACTTCTTCAGGACGTGTGTAGCTTTCGTTTCCTGCTTCTACAACAACCTCATCCTCAATACCTGCCAACGTACCAAGCTCTGCTTCTACAACAGCACCATGAGCATGTGCATACTCAACAACCTGCTTTGTAATAGCAATATTTTCCTCAAAAGGCTTGGAAGATGCATCGATCATAACAGATGTGAATCCACCGTCGATACAAGACTTACAAAGTTCAAAACTGTCACCGTGATCCAGATGAAGTGCGATAGGAATCTGAGGATTCTCTGCTACTGCAGCCTCAACCAGCTTTACGAGGTATGTGTGGTTCGCATAAGCACGAGCTCCCTTTGATACCTGAAGGATTACAGGGCTGTTCAGTTCACCTGCTGCCTCTGTGATACCCTGAACGATTTCCATGTTGTTCACATTGAAAGCACCGATTGCATAACCGCCGTCATATGCTTTCTTAAACATTTCAGTAGTTGTAACTAATGACATAATATTCATCCTTTCTATTTATAATTCCATTTTGTTCAAGCCTTATTATATCTCACAATTCAGCATTTGTATAGAGATTTTTTACCAGACAATGCATATCTTCCAGTATTTCCTGCGATCTTTTCAGCATTTCATCGGCATTTGCTGCATAGCCTTTTTTCATTTTATACAGAAAATACGGCTTTGCCACCACCTTGAGCGTCAATGCACCTGCATAGCGGCTGATCAGCTCCGGTATCCTCTCATTGTCATAAGCCGCTTTCTCATAAACGCTGAGTTTGACAGCTCCGCTCTCTCCCTTGATCTCAGTTACGAACACCTCTTTTGCAAGCACACGCAGATATGCGATATCTAACAGATTCTGAACCGGTTTCGGCACGGTTCCGAAGCGATCCGTCAATTCCTCTATCATATCTTCTCGCTCCTGTTCACTCTCAATGCCGGCAATTCTCTTATAAACATCTATCTTTTGGAACTCATTTACGATATAGGTTTCCGGTATATAGGCATCAATATTCATATCAACCGATACAGAATATTCCTCTTGCGTTGCAATTTCCTTTTTCTTCTTAACCGCCTCATTTAGCATCTTGCAGTACAGGTCATAGCCGACGGCTTCCATATGTCCGCTCTGCTTTTCTCCAAGCAGATTGCCCGCACCTCGGATCTCAAGATCACGCATTGCAATCTTGAAGCCGCTCCCAAGCTCCGTGAATTCCCTGATTGCCTGAAGACGTTTCTCTGCAACTTCCTTTAGTAATTTGTCCTTCTTATACATTAAAAATGCATATGCCGTCCGATTGGAACGTCCGACGCGGCCTCGCAGCTGATAGAGCTGGGCAAGTCCCATATTGTCGGAGTCATGTATGATCATCGTATTCACATTAGAAATATCCAATCCGGTCTCTATGATTGTGGTAGATACTAAAACATCAATATCTCCATTGATGAAATCAAACATGATCCGTTCCAGCTCATGCTCCTTCATCTGTCCATGCGCATAGGCAATATTCGCCTCCGGTACAAGCCTGCGAATGACTGCTGTCATATCGGCAATCGTATTGACACGGTTGTACACATAGAATACCTGTCCGTCTCTTGCAAGCTCCCTGCAGATTGCCTCTCTGACCATCTCTTCATTATATTCCATGACAAATGTCTGAATCGGCATCCTGTCCATCGGTGCCTCTTCAAGAACGCTCATATCACGAATACCGATCAGGCTCATATGCAATGTCCTTGGTATCGGAGTCGCAGTCAATGTCAATACATCAACACTCTCCTTCAGCTTCTTGATCTTCTCCTTATGGGTAACGCCAAATCGCTGTTCTTCATCTATGATCAGCAGACCTAAATCCTTAAAACCAACATCCGTCGAGAGAACTCGATGTGTTCCGATTACGATATCGATCAGCCCTTTTTTCAAATCAGAAACCGTTTTTTTCTGTTCTGTCGGAGTCCTGAATCTTGACAGCAGATCTATCTTGACCGGATAATCCTTCATCCTCTGTACAAATGTATTAAAATGCTGCTGTGCAAGTATCGTCGTCGGCACCAGGTAAACCACCTGTTTTCCCTCCTGCACGGCCTTAAAAGCGGCACGTATCGCAATTTCCGTCTTACCGTAGCCGACATCTCCGCAGATCAGACGATCCATAATCTTCGTGCTCTCCATATCATGCTTGGTCGCCTCGATCGCAAGAAGCTGATCCTCCGTCTCTTCAAATGGGAACATCTCCTCGAACTCACTCTGCCAGATCGTATCCTTACCATATACATATCCCTTTGTTTCACTACGGGCTGCATAGAGTTCCACCAGATCCGTTGCCACCACATCCACTGCGCTTCTGACACGGCTCTTAGTCTTTACCCAATCAGCTGTCCCTAATTTGTTAAGCTTTGGCTTGCGTGCATCCTTGGAAGCATATTTCTGAATAACATCCAGTCCTGTTGCCGGAATATACAGATTGCCGTTATCACGATACTCAATCTTGATATAATCCTTTGTGACCTTCTCAATCTCAACCTGCTCAATACCTCTGTAGATACCCAATCCATGATTTTCATGAACCACATAATCACCGATGGATAGATCGGTAAAATCTTGTATCTTCTGCCCTTCATAGGTCTTTCTTTTCTTACGCTTTTTCTTCTCGGCAGTAAAAATATCACTCTCGGAGATCACCACGAACTTAATCATCGGATATTCATATCCTTGCGAAATACGTCCATACATGACCATGATCTCGCCGGGCTTGACCTCATGATTTCCATCCTCTGTATAAAAACTGTTCAACTCCTGCTCCAGAAAATCCTCTGCCAGACGTTTTGCTCTGGTTCTAGATCCTGAAAGAAGAATAACACGATATCCGTTTTTCTTATAGCGTTTCAGATCCGTAATCAATGCCTCAAAGCTGTTGTTATAAGAATTCATTGCCTTGGCATCAATCGTATATTTACTTTCGGTCTTATACAATCCCTGCTTGACCGACAACGTAGCCAGTGCCACTGCCCGTTTTTTAGACAACAGCGAGAATATCTCCTCCTTGGAATAAAGGATATCCATCTGACCCGGAAGCAGATATCCTTTGAGCAGTCTGTTTCCCATGCTTTCGCGAAATTCCAGTTCGACCGTCTCGCTCTTTTCCGCCAGCCTTGCCGGTTCATCCAGGAAAAAGACTGCATCCTCTCCGAAATAGTCCAGAAATGAAATCTGCCGGTCATAAAAATAATGCAAAAAGCTCTCTATATTACATGCTCCCGATAGTTCCAGCAGCTGTTCCCTCATCGTCGCCGCTATTTCCTTCATGCGATGGGCTTCTTCTGTCTTGAACTCCTTCCGCAGTTCCTCGGATGCCTGCTTGGCATCCTTTTCAATCCGGCGCACGCCCTCCTCAAGTTCACCTCTTGACAGGATCGTCTCCGTTGCAGGATAGACGGATATTGCTTCCAACACCCCTACAGACCGTTGTGACAGCACATCAAACATACGGATAGAATCAATCTCATCTCCCCATAATTCAATTCGAATCGGGTTTTCCTCCGTCAACGGAAAGATATCAATAATCCCTCCCCTAACGGAAAACTGTCCGCTTGCCTCTACTTGATAAGTCTTCTCATATCCTAGTGTCACCAACTGCTCCGAAAGTTCCGTGACATCTAACGTCTCTTCTCTGCAAAGTTCGATTATATTTCCCCTGATGACTTCAAGCGGTACAATATGCTCCATAAAAGCATCTATCGTCGTTATAATAGTAACCGGCTGATTTTCCAGAATCGCCTTCAAACAATCAATTCTCTGCTTTGTAATCAGGTTACCATGAATGTCCGCCTGATAAAAAATCAAATCCTTTGCCGGATATAACTTTGTATCCTTATCATAGAATTTGTAATTCTCGTATATCTCCTTTGCTTTTTGCTCATTAAAAGTAACGATGATTTTGTATTTGAAACCATCGCTGAGTCCGTATATCATATGCAGTTTCTGCGGACTGGCACATCCGGAAACCTCTATGATCCCTTTTGTTTTTTTTAGCCTCGCACTGACCTCTTCATATTCGGCCAGCTGCTTCAGAGGTTCAACCAGCGCCTCCACCGTATCACCTATTCCTCTACTGCATTCTTCTTATTATATTGATTCATCGCTTTATCTATTCCATCGGTAATAATCGTTTTAATCGCTTCGGTCGCATGAATCGTCGTCTCATCCATAATCTCACGTTCATCTCTTGAAAAATGCCCCAGTACATAATCTGCCAGATCATATCCCTTCGGCTTCTCCCCGACACCCACACGAATACGCATGAATTCTTCCGTCCCAAGCTGTGCAATGATATTCTTCATTCCATTGTGACCGCCTGCCGTACCTCGCTTGCGTACACGCAGCTGCCCAAGATCCAGACTGACATCATCAAATATAACAATCAGTTCCGATGCAGCATCGATCTTATAATAATCCACCAGTTCACGAACGCTCTCACCACTTAAGTTCATATATGTCTGCGGCATCGCAAGAACCACCTTCTGTCCTTCAATGATTCCCTTACCGCACAAAGCTCTGTGCTTTTTTGTCTCTGCAACGATATCATACTTATCCGATAACACGTCTATCACATCAAACCCGATGTTATGTCTTGTATTCTTATATTCACTTTTGGGATTTCCGAGCCCTACAATGATATACATAATGATCTCCTTATTAATGTGAGTTCCGGCAGAGACTCGAAAATCTCCGCTTCTTCGCGTATAGTATATCACATTGCAAAAACCGCGGAAAGAATTTTTTCCTTCCGCGGTAAGGTTTTTGGTTGCGTCTTATTCAGTTTCTGCAGGCTCTTCACGAAGTGCCTTTTCATAACTCTCCAGAATAATCTTCTGAATCGTCTCCCTTGTCCCAGAATTGATGGGGTGCGCGATATCGCGGTATTCTCCGTCGGATGCCTTACGGCTGGGCATTGCAATGAATAATCCCTTTTCTCCTTCGATTACTTTGATGTCATGTACCACGAACTCATCATCCAATGTAATCGAAACCACGGCCTTCATTTTGCCTTCTTTCGCTACTTTTCTTACGCGTACATCTGTAATCTTCATCGTGTCGTCTCCCTTCCCGGTCGGCAAGCCTGCCTGCTCAAAATCTGCTACAATCGCTACAATACATACCTCTCATTCTTCTCCAGTACGATCTTGATATCATCTTCACCACAGTAATATGAATTTGCCCGTATCGTATCACGGCTCTCGACAATACAATTTTCAATATGCGTATTGTCTCCGATATAGACATCATTCAATATAATAGAATTCTTGATGAAACAATTATTCCCAACAAACACCTTCTTGAATATCACAGAATCTTCAACCGTTCCGTTTACGATACATCCACTGCTGACCAGTGAATTACGAATATTGGCACCGACATTGTATTTCGCCGGCGGCAGATCATCCACCTTTGAATATACATCCGGATATTCTTTGAAAAAGTATTTTCTGATCTCCGGCTTGAGAAAGTCCATATTGGTCTTGAAATAATCCTCAACCGACGCGATATTGCTCCAGTAATCCTTCATCTTATATGCAAATATACGCTTCATGCTCTTATAGCGAATGAGCACATCTCTTACAAAATCATATCTGTCTTCTTCGGCACATTTCTCAATCAGTTCGATCAGCTGTCTTCTTCTGATGACATAGATACCGCAGGAAATCGTATTGGATTTTGCCACCATCGGCTTTTCTTCGAATTCTTCAATGCGGGACTCTTCATTCATCTTGACGATTCCGAATCTCTCTACATCCTCCTCCGGTCCGACATCCTTGCAGACCACCGTGATATCTGCCTTCTTTTCAATATGGTACTCCAGCACCTTATTGTAATCCATCTTATAGATACCGTCGCCTGATGCAATGACTACATACGGTTCGTGTGAACTTTTGAGAAAATTCAAGTTCTGGAAGATGGCATCTGCGGTTCCGCGATACCATGAACTGTTCTCCTGTGTCACCGTCGGAGTAAATACAAATAATCCGCCCTGCTTACGTCCAAAATCCCACCATTTTGAAGAACTGAGATGCTCATTCAGGCTCCTTGCATTATACTGTGTAAATACTGCCACTCTCTGAATATGAGAATTGCTCATATTACTGAGTGCAAAGTCAATGCTTCTGTAGCTTCCCGCTACCGGCATTGCCGAAATTGCTCTTTTCTTGGATAACTCCTTCATCCTGAAGCTGTTGCCGCCTGCTAATACAATTCCTATCGCTCTCATGCTTCGTCACCTGCCTTAATCAATGATTTTCCACTCGGAAGTGTACCGTTCTGATAATCTGATGGTTCTGTCTTGCCTGAGATAACTGTATTCTTTCCTACAGTGATTCCTTCGGGGACTACAGAATTCTCACCTATCGTTACAATTCCGTTTGCATAAATATGCGGATCCGTTTCATTGACCACTTCTTCGCCGATACCAAGATGTACGTTATTCTTGATTTCCACGTTCTCTGCAATGATTGCCTTATTCAATTCACAATTGTCACCGACGATTACTTCATTCATAATAATGGAATCTCTGACAATCGTGTTCTTTCCTATAGTAACACCACAGCCGATGACGGAATTGTATATCTTGCCGTAAATGTTGGCGCCTTCACCAACGATACATTTCTCTACGACACTATCACCTGATATATACTGCGGCGGAAGAATATCACTCTTGGTATAAATCTTCCAATACTCCTCATACAGATTGAATTCCGGAATGATGTCAATCAGCTCCATATTAGCTTCCCAATATGAGTTCAAAGTTCCTACATCCTTCCAATAACCATTATATTCATAGGCAAAGAGTCGTCCGCCATTTTCATGACAATATGGTATGACATGCTTGCCGAAATCGAGTGCCGGCTGCTCTGCCTTTGCAATCAGTGCCTGCTTCAGTATCTTCCAGCTAAATATGTAGATACCCATGGAAGCAAGATTGCTGCGGGGATTCTCAGGCTTTTCTTCAAAGTCTACGATTTTTCTGTTCTCATCCGTAATAACAATACCGAAGCGCTTAGCCTCTTCCAAAGGTACCGGCATCGCTGCCAGAGTAACATCTGCATTATTTGCCTTATGGAAGTCCAGCATGACTTCATAATCCATCTTATAAATATGGTCACCTGACAGAATCAAAACATATTCCGGATTAAAGGTTTCCATATAGTCCATATTCTGGTAAATAGCATTTGCCGTTCCTGTATACCACTCACTGTTTCCTGTTTTCTCGTATGGAGGAAGAACTGTCACTCCGCCGATATTTCTATCCAAATCCCAAGGAATACCGATTCCTATGTGGGTATTCAACCGCAGCGGCTGATACTGTGTCAGCACACCTACCGTGTCTACGCCTGAATTAATACAATTACTAAGTGGAAAATCGATGATTCTGTACTTTCCGCCAAATGATACTGCCGGTTTAGCAACCTTTGAAGTCAAAACACCCAACCTGCTGCCCTGCCCTCCTGCGAGTAACATAGCTATCATTTCCTTCTTAATCATGCCATCACCTCTGAACTATTATTTTGTGTATTGCACTTTTTTAGTATACCATACTTTCCTCTCAAGGTGAACAATTTTTACAATAATTTGTCCATTTTTCGTTCATTTTGTTACAATTTAGCCAAATATGGTATATTTATGCATACATTTGTACATATTTCGTATTATGAATTTTCTGTTGTTTTTTTTATAAGAATGGTATACTCTATCATATGAGCAGAAAATCTCTGCTTTAATACTATATGAATATAGGAACGAAAGGAACACCATATATGTATCAGATCAATTTCAAGAAGCCTATCCATATACATTTTATCGGCATCGGCGGCATCAGCATGAGCGGGCTGGCCGAACTGCTCCTTCAGGAGGGATTCCGGATATCCGGCTCCGACAACAAATGCTCCGAGCTTACAGAGAATCTCGAAAAAAAGGGAGCTAAAATATTCTATGGACAAAGAGCCTCAAATATTCAGGATGATTTGGATTTGGTCGTTTATACCGCAGCAATACATGCGGATAATCCCGAATATGCAGAAGTCATAAAACGCAACCTTCCAAAACTGACCAGAGCCGAGCTTCTCGGACAGATCATGACCAATTATGATACCCCGATCGCGATATCCGGAACACACGGCAAAACCACCACAACTTCCATGGTATCGCAGATTCTGCTGGAAGGCAGCATGGATCCGACACTCTCTGTCGGCGGTATCTTGAAGGCAATCAACGGCAATTTCCGCATTGGGCAATCCGGATTGTTTGTCACGGAAGCCTGTGAATATACAAATAGTTTTTTAAGCTTTTTCCCCAAGATTGGTATCATATTAAATATAGAAGAAGATCATCTTGATTTCTTTAAGGATATACATGATATACGCAGTTCTTTTTACAAGTTTGCCGAACTTCTTCCTGATGACGGCACGCTTATCATTAATGCAGATATCGAGCATTATGAGGAGATCACACAAGGACTGTCGTGCCGCGTCCTAACCTTTGGTCTGCATGAAAATGCCGACTATAGTGCAACAAATATTGTATATCGTGAAGACGCATGTCCAACCTTTGATTTGATTCAAAACGGAGTGACGACAGATACGATTTCTCTACATGTGCCCGGTGAACACAATGTTGCAAATGCACTTGCCGCCATCGCCCTCGCCGACTTGTTGTCCATTGACACCGCGGCAGTCAAGAAGGCTCTCATGACTTTCTCCGGAACAGACAGAAGATTCGAATATAAAGGAGAGATCGGCGGTGTTACCATTATTGATGACTATGCCCATCATCCTACCGAAATAAAAGCAACCTTGTCCGCAGTACAAAATTATCCTCACAAAACGGCATGGTGCGTATTTCAGCCTCATACCTATACTCGAACCAAAGCGTTTATGAAAGATTTTGCAAAAGCATTGTCCCTTGCCGACAAGGTCGTCCTCGCTGATATCTATGCTGCAAGAGAGACAGACACTCTCGGCATCAGTTCCGAAGATTTACAGCATGAAATTCAAGAACTCGGTACAGATGCATATTATTTTCCCTCTTTTGACGAAATTGAAAACTTTTTATTAGAAAATTGTATTCACGGAGACCTGTTGATAACTATGGGAGCCGGAGATATCGTAAAAGTCGGCGAAAGTCTGCTTGGTAAATAATTTGTCCACATTATCCACATGATTTTTTAAGAAATTTCGAAAAAATCATGTGGATTTTGAATTTACATAATCATTTACTCTTTTTTCGAACTTTCCACCAACTGTACGGGCTTGACCCAAGAACATAATTATCATATAGTTTTCTGTCCACATTATCCACATTGTCCACATTTCTTGAAAGCCGCATTTTTACTGGATTTCCGGGCAAAATAAAGGTTCCATTTTCAGAAAGGGTGTGCTATAATTCATGGTGCTTGAGGTAAGACTCAGGCAAGCTTTTGAGAGGGCTTTCGGTTATGATATTGTGTTCCGTCATAATACGAATATTAGAATAGGTGAGATAATGGGTGAAATAACACTATACAGTGATTGCAACATAGACGCAACGCTTGTATCCAACAAGTTTATCGATGAATATATGAAGGATGCGAACGATGCACAGATTAAGATTTATCTGTATCTGTTAAGGTGTATGTCTGCAAACAGTCCGATTTCGGTATCCATCATTGCCGATTGTTTTAACTATACGGAAAAAGATGTCATTCGTGCCTTGAAATATTGGGAAAAGAACAAGATTCTCTCATTGGATTTTGATGCTTCCAAGAACCTGGCAGGCATCCGCATCCATGATCTCAATTCCAGTCAGAAACCTGCCGCTTCCGATGCTCCTGTTGCAGTACTGGTTGAAAAGCCCGTCCTGCTGCAAAAGGACAACATCTTCCAGATGCCGGCTAAGCCAAACTATTCCATTGATAAACTGGCGGCCTTTAAGAGTAAAGAGGATATTTCTCAGCTCCTCTTCATTGCAGAACAGTACATAGGCAAGACGCTCAGCAGTACTGAGATTTCGTCACTACTTTATATGTATGACTCTCTTGGATTCTCGGCGGAGTTGATTGAGTATTTAATTGAATATTGTGTCAATAATAAAAAGAAGAGTATGCGATATATGGAAACAGTTGCACTGGCATGGGCCGAAAGCGGCATCACCACAGTGGACGAGGCAAAAGAAAATGTCGGCATGTACCGCAAGGAAATATATGAGATCTTAAAAGCACTCGGTCTCTCAGGTCGAAATCCCGTGGAACCGGAAATGGTCTTTATCAAAAAATGGATTGATGTATATGGCTTTGATACTCCCATCATCATTGAAGCATGTAACCGAACCATGAAATCCACTCACAAGTCCAGTTTCGAATATGTAGATTCTATCCTGAAAAGCTGGAAACAGAGCAACGTCAGACATTACTCCGACATACAGGCTCTGGATGATAAATTTAAAAGCACCAAGGCTCAGGCTTCTGCTGCCTCAAACGCAAAAGACAGCAACGCTTCCTCTGTGGGAGTCGGCAACAAGTTCAACAACTTCAACCAACGCTCCTATGATTTTTCTGAATTGGAAAAGGAGATTCTCAGCAACTGATTGTTTAGGGAGATAAGTTATGGCACTCACGAATACACAGTATGATATTATTTTCAGAGATTATGAGAATGTGCAAATGCAGAACAGGCATTTGTTAGAGGAACATCGAGACGAAGTATATGAACTCATTCCCGAATATAAAGATATTGATTCCACTATTTCCAAATTAGCTTTGGAACATGGAAAAAGATACGTGTCAGGTGACGAGAAAGCACTGAGCGAAATGCGAGAAGAACTCACAAAGTTGACCGGGCGGAAGAAGTTATTGCTAAATGAATACGGCTTCCCGCTTGATTATCTGTCTCCTATCTATAACTGTCCCGATTGCAAGGATACCGGATATGTGAACGGAAAGAAATGCCATTGCTTCAAGCAGGCGATTATTCGTCTCTTGTATGCACAGTCCAATATCGAGGACGTATTGAATGAAGAGAACTTTGACAATTTCTCTTATGCGTATTATAATCAGACCGAAGCGGCGCTTATGAGGAGAATTGTGGATGAATGCAGACATTTCATCGATACCTTTGATTCGGATTATCATAACCTCTTTTTCTATGGGAATGTCGGCGTCGGTAAGACTTATCTGACGAACTGTATCGCAAAAGAGTTAATCGAAAGCGGTCATTCTGTCATTTATTTTACAGCATTTCAATTATTTGATGCATTGGCAAAGAAAACGTTTCATTCTTATGACGTGTCGGAAGAAATCAAAAATGTTTATGAGCATATCTTTGATTGCGATTTGCTCATCATTGACGATTTGGGGACGGAAACAACAAATTCTTTTGTCTCCTCACAGTTGTTTTTAATATTAAACGAAAGAAATCTCAGAAAGAAATCGACGATTATTTCGACCAATCTTTCGCTTGAGAATATATCAAAACAATATTCTGAAAGAACCTTTTCGAGAATCTCCGGATATTATCAGATATTCAAGTTTGAAGTCGAGGATATCCGGTTAAAGAAAAAATTTAACAAAGTCGGTAATCAGAACAACCAGGTATGATTATCGGAAAGTGAGGACATTTATGCCAAAACGCGAAGAAAAGCGTAATCTTGAAACCATTCCCGTGGGTTCTCTGGGTATGATTCCTCTTGAGGGCTGCAAGGCACTCGGAGAGAAAATCGATCAGTATCTGGTGGATTGGAGAACCGAAAGAGAAAATGAACACAAATCCAGCTTGGCTTTTTCGGGCTATCAGAGAAGTACTTACATTTTAGATGCCAAGGTTTCCAGATTCGGAACCGGCGAGGCAAAAGGTATCATTAACGAATCCGTTCGTGGCTCTGACTTATATCTGCTTGTAGATGTAGGCAACTACAGTTTAACCTATTCTCTATGCGGACATGAGAATCATATGTCTCCGGATGATCATTATCAGGATCTGAAGCGTGTGATTGCAGCCGTAGGTGGCAAAGCCAGAAGGATTACGGTAATCATGCCTTTTCTTTATGAGAGCAGACAGCATAAGAGAAGTGCCAGAGAGTCATTGGACTGTGCAATCGCATTACAGGAACTGGTGCATATGGGTGTTGATAATATCATTACCTTTGATGCGCATGATGCTCGTGTGCAAAATGCTATTCCTCTGCATGGATTTGAAACAGTACAGCCTGCTTATCAGTTTATCAAGGGGCTGCTTAGGACAGTGTCGGACCTGACACTGGATGCGGATCATATGATGGTGGTCAGCCCTGATGAGGGCGGCATGAGCCGTGCAATCTATATCGCAAATGTACTTGGCCTTGATATGGGTATGTTCTATAAGAGAAGGGATTATACAAAGATCGTAAACGGACATAATCCAATTATCTCTCATGAGTTTCTCGGAAGTTCTATTGAGGGTAAGGATGTGTTGGTTATTGATGATATGATTTCTTCGGGTGAAAGTGTTCTGGATGTTGCAAGACAGTTGAAGCAAAGAAATGCTGGACGTATCTTTATTGCTTCTACGTTTGGGCTCTTTACGAATGGCTTGAAGAAATTTGATCTGGCTTATGAAACCGGAATTATTGATAAGGTTCTGACAACGAATCTGGTATACCAGACTCCGGAACTGTTGGAAAGACCTTATTATATTAACTGTGATATGAGCAAGTATATTGCTTATTTGATTGATACTTTGAATCATGATGCTTCGATCAGTGATCTGTTGAATCCGAGTGAGAGGATTCAGACGTTGGTAGCAGCTTATAAGAATCATGAGGTAAATGCGGCGCATGTGGATAAGGGTGGATTGTAGGATTGATAGAATGACGGACGCAAAACAGGCAGTGTAGCCTGTATTCAACTCGAGGCGTCGTCCTCTTCAGCCATAAGCAAAAAAACATGGAAGATTGGCTTCCATGTTTTTTTATGTCTTCAGACTCCTTTGGCTTTACCTCGTTTCACACAGGCTACACTGCCTGCTTTGCTGACTTTCTCTCAACCTGATGTGAGGGATGAAAGAAGAAAAACAACCAGATATAATCTTAATGAGATATCGATTATGTCTGGTTGCTTCTGTTCTATTGATGTTTTATTGGAATTATACTGCGGAACTATTCAAGTATTTTTCTTGTTCGGCGGTTAGGGTGTCTATGTGTTTACCTAAGAAAGCTAACTTACGAACAGCAACATCGTTGTCTACTATTCTTGGAACATCAATTAATTTCTCTGTTAATTCATTAGCATGCTCTACAAGATATTTGGCGCTGAGAGCCTGGATGGCGAAGCTCATGTCCATGATTTCAGCGGGGTGTCCGTCTCCGGCTGCAAGATTTACCAAGCGGCCTTCGGCTAGGATGAAGATCCACTGACCGGTGGGGAGTTTGTAGCCCATGATGTTCTTGCGCATTTCGCGAGTCTCTACTGCAATCTTGCGGAGACCTGCCATGTCGATTTCGCAGTCGAAGTGTCCTGCGTTGCAGAGGATGGCTCCGTCCTTCATAACTGCAAAATCTTCTGCATCGATGACTTTGTCACAGCCTGTTACGGTTACGAAGAAGTCTCCTACTTTGGCCGCTTCGTTCATTGGCATAACATCAAAGCCATCCATGACTGCTTCAATTGCTTTTACGGGATCGATTTCTGTTACGATTACACGTGCGCCGAGGCCTTTAGCTCTCATAGCAACACCTTTGCCACACCAGCCGTAACCTGCTACTACGACCATTTTGCCTGCTACGATTAAGTTTGTTGTTCTGTTGATGCCATCCCACACGGACTGACCTGTACCATAACGATTATCAAAGAAATGCTTGCAGTCTGCATTATTTACTTTTACCATAGGGAATTTTAAAGTCTTGTCCCTGTTCATTGCTTCCAATCTTAAAATACCTGTTGTGGTCTCTTCGCATCCGCCGATCACATTTGGAATCAAATCTACGAATTCTGTGTGCATCATATTGACAAGGTCTCCGCCGTCATCAATGATGATATTCGGACCTACCTTTAATACATTGCGGATATGTGTGTTGTATTCTTCGGGTGTGCAGTCATACCATGCATGCACTTCCAGACCTGCTGCTACAAGGGCTGCTGCTACATCGTCCTGTGTTGATAATGGGTTGGAGCCTGTAATATACATATCTGCTCCGCCTGCTGCCAGCACCTTGCATAAGTATGCTGTCTTTGCTTCCAAATGCACGGAAAGGGCTACTTTCTTACCTGCAAATGGTTTTGTCTCTGAGAATTCCTTCTCCAAAGTTCTAAGCAAGTCACAATTTCTCTTGACCCATTCAATCTTTCTTTCACCTGACTCGGCTAAATTGATGTCTCTGATCTCACTACTCATGTTTCTTTCCTCCGGTTTCAAAGTTTCATGTTCCGGTTCCTGCGGAACCACTATTTAGCCGAATTTTTATTACGATGGTCGGTCACCTTTCATCGTTATCATGTGCCGAGTTGCAAAGCAACTCGTGTACATCTTCCACTGCCGAGTTGCAAAGCAACTCGTGTACAT
>CAZWXS010000011.1:0-58455 GCA_964638005.1 uncultured Lachnospiraceae bacterium | reverse complement strand
GAGCTGATTCAATATAAAACAAAATTAAGAAGAATTATGAAATTATAGCATAAATGGAAGGGAGAAATAGAAATGGAATTTGAACTTAGAAAATGGCGTCATGAGGACGCAGAGGAAGTGGCAGTAGTCGCAAATAATGCAAATATAGCAGCAAATCTGAGGAATACATTTCCCAATCCATATACACTTGCAGATGCTCAGTGGTATGTAGATGATTGCATTGAAAAAGGCGACAACAATCAGATTACCAGAGCCATCGTAGTAGATGGAAAGGTAGTTGGCAGTATCGGTATCTTTGTTATGAATGATGTTTACGAGAAGTCAGGAGAACTTGGCTACTGGCTCGGCGAGGATTATTGGAGGCAGGGAATCATGTCGAGAGCAGCACAACAGCTTTGTAAGGAAGCATTTAAACTGTTTCCAATCGAAAGAATCTATGCAGAACCTTTTGCATACAATGCCGGTTCCAGAGGTGTTCTTGAGAAATCAGGTTTTACATATGAGGGAACCATGAGAAATGGTGTTTATAAAAATGGCAAGATACTAGATTATTGTATGTATTCCCTGCTCAGAGAAGAAATAACTATTTGAAAGTATCGATTTTAGTGTATAATGAAAACATCGGAAGATATTCCCGATGTTTTCTTTATTTTTGAATATACGAGGAGGCTATACCATGACAAAAGAACAGGAACTTTTACAGCAAATGAAGGAAGCCATTAATCAGGTATTCGTAGGAAAAGAAGACGTTGTCAACAAGGTAATCATTTGTTTGATTGCAGGAGGACATGTATTGTTGGAGGATGTGCCGGGAGTTGGGAAGACGACACTGGCAAGTACTTTGGCAAGAAGTACGGATTGTTCCTTCGGACGCGTCCAGTTTACACCGGACACTTTGCCGGGGGATATCGTTGGAATGTCTGTCTATAATATGAAGTCCGGTGAGTTTGAACACAGAGACGGAGTTGTAATGCACAATATCCTGCTGGGGGATGAAATCAACAGGACTTCTCCGAAGACACAATCCAGTCTGCTGGAGGCAATGGCAGAGAGACAGGTGACTGTAGACGGCGAAACATATCGGCTGCCGGAGCCTTTTATGGTCATAGCGACACAAAACCCGGTGGAATTTTTAGGCACATATCCATTGCCGGAGGCGCAGATGGATCGTTTTATGATGCGTCTATCCATCGGCTATCCGGATAAATTGCAGGAGGTCCGCATGGCATTTCAATTCCTTGAAGGCAAAACGCCGGATCAGATGACAAGTGTATGCAGTTCGAAGGATATTGCTGCAATTAAACAGCTTGTATGCGGAGTGAAGGTGACGGACGATCTGATCAACTATATGGAAGAGATCATTGAACAGACCAGAGAAGAGGAACGGTATCGTTTGGGTGCAAGCCCGAGGGCGTTACTGGCACTTCTGCGCGCATCTCAGGCAAATGCATTTCTTGAGGGCAGGGATTACGTAAAGCCGGATGATGTCAAATATGTGGCTGACAGCGTGCTGGCGCATAGACTTGTCTTGTCTTCGGAAGCGCAGATCCGTAAAGAAGATGTCTCCGGTATTTTGAGAAATCTTATTCTGAAAGTGAAGGTACCTGTTTAGGGAGGCCCTATGCGAACACGCAGATGGATTCTTTTGGGTTTATGGATCATATCTTTGATTTTAATCAGTAATTTTGGCGGAGCGATCAGTTACGGTCTGTTTTTTGGCGTCTCATTGATTCCTTTGATTTCTCTGATCTACACTTTGTGTGTCTATTTTCGATTCAGAATTTATCAGCAGATACAGAGCAGAAGTATTATTTGCAGACAGGCAGTACCATATTATTTTGTTTTGCAAAATGAAGATTATTATGGATTTGCCAGTGTAAAAGCAAGGATGTTCTCTACACTTTCTTATGTGGAGGACATTCCGGATGATATGGAATATGAGCTGCTGCCGGGAGATCGTCATACCTATGAGACAAAATTGGTATGCAGATATCGTGGTGAATATGAGGTTGGAGTTAAGGAAGTCATTATTACTGACTTTTTCAGGTTGTTTTCGTTCAAATATGAGATCCGGGAAACCATCAAGGCGTTGGTGCAGCCAAGAATGATTCATTTGGAGGAGCTAGGCAGTATTTCGGATATTACAGCGTTTGTTCAAAAAGAAAATCAGACTGCGGCAACAGAGCCGGATGTCGTGGTGAGAGATTATATTTCCGGTGATCCGATCAAATACATTCATTGGAAGGCTACAGCGAGAGAGCAGAAGTTGAAAGTACGAAACCGTATCGGAGAAGAAAAGCAGATGCTATGCCTGTTTTTGGATACGAAGCGTTACAGCAGCGATATTCTTACATATTTACCGCCGGAGAATCAGATTCTCGAAACAGTGTTGGCATTGGGATTGTTTCTTGCAGAAAAGAATATTTCCTATACTTTGCTGCAGGGCAGGGAACATGACAGAGGAAAGGCAGTAAGAGGATTGCGGGATTATGAAGAATTATATGGTATTCTGGCCGACACACAATTTGATTCCGATCTCGATAGTCAATTATCCTTGCAAACTGTTCTTAAACAGAGTGCAAGCAGCCATTGCAAGATTCTGATAGGGGTATTGCAGGCAGCTACGACAGATATGCTGATTATGCTGGAGCCGTTGTTGAATCAAGGAATTGTCATAGTATTGTATATCGTTACAGATGAGAATATAGAGGATCTGATCAGACAGGGAAATGAACGTCTTCGTATTATTGCGGTGCCTGTCGACGCAGAACTGAAGGATGTTTTGTAAAGCCGATATGGGAAAGTAAATTTATGAATGAAAACAAGTGGAAACAGGTAAAATGGAATGAAATTATATATCGTTTTCTCTATGCGGTGCTTCTCCTATGCATTGTCTTATTTGGTGCAGGCAGATTGTTCGGAATAGAGGAACCGGGTTTTTTGCATATTTTGATGGGGTTAGTGACTTTCGGTGTGTTGCTGACGCTGAATTTTACAGGCTTCAGAGGACGGTTGTTCTGTTTCATCGGTGTCTGTGCCGTAGTGGTTGTGATCGTGGTTTTTGTGACGCCGGTACGCATTTCGGAATTCATAGGTAATTATTCTGCATGGATGATCGGCAGCGGCAGTTGGATCGGCGAACAGCAGCCGGTATATGAGATGATTCAGGTGACGTTCATTGCACTCGTCTGCTACGTGCTGCAGGTATTGCTGGAGAGGCTGCCGATGGTACGATACGGAGTCGCGGTCGGACTTCTTGCAGGGATGTTAGTCTGTATGTTTATGAGACAGCAGGTCAGCCATATGGGAGCTGTATTTGCTATCTGGTATATACTGCTGGGATATGTCGAATGGACGAAAACACATTGGAAGAAAGAGAGAAGCAGGGACGAAAAATCCTATATGATTTGGATAATGCCATTTTGTATCTTATACATAGTCATATTGGGTGTTCTGCCTTCGGTTGAAAAGCCTTATGACTGGAAGCTGGTCAAAACGGCTTATACAAGTATAAAAGAATCAGTCACGACTTTAGTGGAGAATCTAAAAAATGGTGATGCAGAGGGTTTTGAAATAAGCTTTGCCGGATTTTCCGAAGATGGAGAACTGAAAGGAACTGTTCTGGAAACCAACCAGCCATTCATGACGCTGCAGGGAAGCAGCAATTTAAAGACAAATGTATATCTGGCAGGAAAAATATATGATACCTTTGACGGCAGGTCATGGACGGACAATGTGGACAGTTATCCTGAGGAAAGAACATTGGATATGCTGGAAACCTTGTATGCACTGGAACGATACGACGGTTTGAAGACGGATTTTCGTGCTGACACCAAACTGTCTATTCGATATCGGTTCTTTCAATCCGGCTATCTGTTTGCCCCGATGAAGACATTTCGAATCACAAGTGACCGGGATTTTACCCAGGGAACGGATATTACATTTGACAAGAAACAGGGATACGGTACGGAATACGAACTGTCTTATTGGCAGTTGAATTTGGATCAGGCCCAATTCTATGACTATATGGAACAGGAGATACCTGAAGATGAACAGATATGGAAGAACGTAACCAATCATTATATACCGGAATCGGAACATAAACCGACTCTGGGGGATTTCGACATATACAGGGATATAGTTTACAAGAACTATACGAAAGTCCTTCCTTTGTCGGAGAAAACACAGGACTATCTTGATCAGATTACAAAAGGAGCAGAGTCACCGATTGAAAAGTTGCGTGTGATAGAAAGGGAGCTTTCATCGTATACCTATACGAGAAGCCCGGGTGCGATCCCACAGTCTGTAAATAATGAGTCAGAGTTTCTGGATTATTTTCTGGAACAGAAAGAAGGATATTGTTCCTACTTTGCAACAGCGTTCGCACTGTTGGCAAGGGCAGAGGGCATTCCGGCAAGATATGTGGAAGGATTCAGCGTTTCGACACAGGGAAGCAAAGAGGTTGCAGTATATCCAAAGGATGCCCATGCGTGGCCGGAGGTTTATATAGATGGATTCGGCTGGATTCCGTTTGAACCCACACCGGGATATGCAGATGTCAGGTATACTCCTTGGAAAATCTCGGGTGCAACCGGTATTGAGACATCAGGGAAGCCTTACGGATATGGTAGTGAATCGGTTGCAGAGGAGCCGGAGGAGGTGTTGCTGTCAGAGGAACAGGATGCCGTGGACATGCAAAAGATGGCAAGACTGTTCAGAATCATAGGAATAACAGCCGGTGCGGTATTTGCATTCATCTGTCTGTTTTTTGTGGCAGACAGAGCGATTCAAAGATTCCGATATCGTCGCATGAGTCAGGAGGACAGATTTGTAGTGGAGGTCAAGAAGAATCTATGGTTACTGGCGAAGATGAAAATAGAACGAACACCCTCCGAAACATTGCAGGAACTGAAGGAACGAAGTGAGGAATCAATACAGGAGATAGAGTTGGGCTTTTTGAATGATTATGAAGACTATCTGTACGGCAGTCACAAGATATCACAAGAAGTATTACAGCATGCGATCATGCAGCGCAAAGAACTTTTAATGCAGCTCAAGAGTATGCGAAAATGGTACTATTACAGAATCAGACTTTTCTTATAAGTTGTAGAAGAGAAGCACATGAAGGAGGATGAGAGAGACTATGGACAAAGAGACGGAAAAGAAGGACAGGCGTATCGATTCCAGAGCATGGTACATTACGTTAGGCGTTGTAGCGGTGGTTTTGGTCATATGTATTGTGAGGGTGATTACAGGAAAAGAGGAGATCGGCGATCGAGAAGAAACCTTGAATACAATGACTTGCTTTCAGGATTTCGAGACCACGGATCTTGATGGAAATGTTGTGGATGAAACGATTCTTTCGGACTATAAAATGACGGTAATCAATTGCTGGGGAACATTTTGCGGACCATGTATTGCAGAGATGCCGGATCTTTATGAGTTATCACAGGAATATGAAGCAAAAGGTGTGCAAATCATAGGACTCTGTACCGATATTACAGATCGAAAGGCGAATGTCGATCAGAGTGTACTTGAAGATGCGAAAAGTATTGTTAGTTCTACGGGAGCCGCCTATACACATCTGATCCCGTCACCGGAAATCGTACAAAGTTGTACGAGTAACCTTGTGGCCGTGCCTACAACAATATTCGTAGATGCAGAAGGGAATGTCATCAGTTATACTATGGGGTCTGTGGATATTGACAGTTGGAGACAGATCATTGATGAGCAGCTTGCTGCAGTAGAATAGATCAGAAAATACGGAGGATAAAAGAGTGCATATGAAAGAGAGAACAAAGACAATCATCGGCGGTTTCGTACTTGTGCTTGCGATTGCGTTGATTGGGTTGGGAATCGGTCGTACAGAGCCGCAGACCGTACTGACAAAAGCAATTAATATATGTATGGAGTGTATCGGCATTGGGTAAGCCGGGGAATCGTTTTCGTCATTGGTTACAAGCGGCTTGGTTTGCTTTGACGAATGGATATGCAAAGGGATTTTTGGAAGGAAAGATTTATACAGGCGGCACAAAGAGCGTGTGTGTACCCGGTTTAAACTGTTATTCTTGTCCGGGCGCCGTTGGATCGTGTCCGATCGGATCGCTGCAGGCGGTTCTGGGCAGTAAAGGTTTTGTGGTTTCCTGCTATGTCTTCGGTTTGCTGATGGCATTCGGAGCATTGTTTGGCAGATTGATCTGTGGCTGGATGTGTCCGTTTGGACTGGTACAGGATCTGCTATATAAGATTCCGGTTTTCAAAAAGATTAAGAATTTACCGGGCGATCGTATCCTAAAATGGCTTAAGTATGTCATTTTGATAGTGTTTGTGCTTCTACTTCCGTCCATTATCGTCGATGTGACAGGTATGGGCAGTCCGTGGTTTTGTGAGTATATCTGCCCCAGTGGAACACTCCTTGGAGGAATTCCGCTTGTAGTCATGAATGAAGGCCTGCAGCAGGCAGTAGGATTTCGCTTTGCATGGAAGCTTATATTACTGTTTGCCATCCTGTTGTTATCTGTGAAGGCTTATCGCCCGTTTTGTAAGTATTTATGTCCTTTGGGAGCAATCTATGGCCTTTTCAATCCAATCTCTTTGTATCGATTCAAGGTGGATCAGATGACGTGTATTCAGTGTGGCGCATGTCAAAAGGCGTGCAAGATGGACATCAAGGTGTGGGAGAAGCCAAACAGCATGGATTGTATCCGATGTGGTGATTGCAAGGCAGCTTGCCCGCAACATGCAATTACTTCGACTTGGGAGGCAGCAGGAAAGAAGTGCCTGATTCCGACACCGCAGGAAAAGGTTCCGAGAAAGCCGAAGTGGTTCGTGATACTTGGTGTTCTGGTTACAGCAGCATCTGCTTATTTGGCATTAGAATACTATATGATGTTTGACAGCTGTATTCTTGGACTGGTCTTATCACCTTCATTTGCGACGTATGTAGAAATTGTTGCATGGGGAATCGCGCTTGCCAGTTCAGTACTGGGTGTTGCAGCGGGTGTATATATGATTCTGTTTTCAAAGGATGCTGCGCAGCAAAAAACGATGGAACATATGTGGATGATGGGAATGGTGCTGCTTCTGCTTGCAGTGTTTGTGTTCCTGTTTACCGGAAACTGGCTTTATATCTTGATTATGGTGATATATTCATTGCGTTCACTGGTTGTCCTTGTGATCTGGAAGGTCGGACTCAAATTAGCAAAGAAAAAATCAGTATAAATCAAGACCCGATTGGGGGAGAAAGGAATCTTTCTCCTTCAAGGGTCTTTTTTTGTTGGGTTATAAAAAGCTGCCGCCGGAGAAGAGGCTCTTTACGTGCTGTACTTCTTCCTCGCTTGCCTTAGAAGCGGGTACATAGTAAGATTTTTCTCTTGCCATCTGGTAGAGCTGTTCCTGTGTCTGTTCGCAGGCATTTCTGAACTGTTTTAATGTCTGCTTCAATTCTTTATTCTCTGTCTGCGGAATCATTTCTCCGTATCGAACCAATTCACCGTTAATACTCTCAAGAGTGTCGTTTACCATTGCCTTTTCTTGCATATTATCACCTTCCTTATTTTATTGCAGGAAATCCATCAACTGCTGTTTGTTTTTCTGGACAGACTGTGCGCCATGCTCAAAGAACTGCCTAATCTGCGGGTCCTCTGCACAAGAGGCATAGTCTTCCATCTTGCTTTTGGTTGTGTCAAAACCACCGATCAAATGTCTGAGGTTCTGTAATTCGAGTTCTGATATATTTGCCATGATTGTACCTCCTATATATTTTAAAGAGAAGTTTGGTTCCTCTTTCTGAATTCAGTATGTGCCGGAACGGAAGAATCTATTCGATATTCGCAAGAAAAATTCATTGATCAAATCATTTTGAAAATGTCTTTTATTTCATCATACAATTCGCTATAATACAAATAGATATATTGATAATCATATCAGCGGAACTAAGAGAATAGGAAGTTATTATGCTTTTTTCAAAAGAAGATTTAAGAAAATTAGTTGTTCCATTACTGATTGAACAGGTATTGGCTGTCGCAGTCGGCATGATTGATACGGTCATGGTTTCGAGTGTCGGAGAAGCAGCCGTATCAGGTGTGTCACTGGTAGATAACATCAGTATCCTGTTGATTGGTTTATTCGGAGCATTGGCAACAGGCGGAGCTGTGGTGGCGGGGCAGTTTCTGGGACAGAAGAACCAGGAAAATGCGTGTAAGGCTGCAAATCAGCTTCTTCTTTTTGTTGGCATTTCTTCTATCATCATTATGACGTTTTTTCTGATTTTCCATCAATTTATACTGACAAAAGTATTTGGACAAATAGATGCAGATGTTATGCAGGCGGCAAAGACATATCTGCTGATCACGGCTGTTTCAATCCCGCCGCTGGCACTCTATAACGGCGGAGCAGCACTATTTCGTGCAATGGGCAATTCAAGAGTTACCATGTGGGTCTCTTTTTTGATGAATGCCATCAATGCCATCGGAAATGCAGTGTTGATCTTCGGTTTCAAGATGGGCGTTGCAGGTGTGGCAATTCCGACGCTGGTAGCAAGGTCGGTAGCGGCGATCCTTATTTTAGCGATGCTGTTCAATCCAAAGCATACAATTCATCTGTCGAAGCAGTTCGAATTCCGATTTCATAAGAAAATGATTCAAAAAATACTCTATATCGGTATTCCGAACGGACTTGAAAACAGCATTTTTCAACTGGGTAAGATTTTGATTTTGTCGCTCGTATCGGTCTGCGGGACTTCTGCAATTGCTGCAAATGCTGTATCCGGAACGGTTGCTACGCTTAATATCCTGCCCGGAAGTGCACTCGGTCTTGCGATGCTTTCGGTGGTATCCATGTGTGTTGGGGCAAATGATTATGAACAGGCAAAATATTATACCAAAAAGCTGATGCGACAGATTCACATTTATATAGGTATCATCAGTGCATTGTTGTTGATTTTCTGTCCGGTGGTAGCGGGTATATTCAATTTGTCTCCCGAAGCAACTGCCATGACAGAACAGTTGATCAGGTGGTATGCGGTATGTGCCTTCTTGTTCTGGCCGGAGTCATTTTCTCTGCCGAATACGCTGCGCGCATCGAATGACGTTACATTCACCATGGGAATTTCAATATTTTCCATGTGGATGTTCCGGATTGTATGCAGCTATATTCTGGTCAGGGTTTTTGACATGGGAGTTTTAGGAGTATGGATTGCAATGACCATAGACTGGCTGTTCCGCGCGGTGGTATTTTCTACCCGTTATGTGAGAGGAAAGTGGAAACTGAAGTATGCGAACTCTAAATAAAATGGAAGATTGGAAAATGCCACACATTTTACGAAATATTGGTTGACTTGTTTATACAATGATGCTACAATGAGATAACATTCAACAAATAGTAATGATTACTGATTTTACAAGAAGGAGGATTCAGAATATGAACAAATACCAGGGAACAAAGACAGAAAAGAACTTAATGGAAGCATTCGCAGGGGAGAGCCAGGCGAGAAATAAATATACATACTTTGCTTCTGTTGCAAAGAAAGCAGGCTATGAGCAGATTGCAGCTTTATTCTTGAAGACAGCGGAAAATGAGAAAGAACATGCAAAGCTTTGGTTCAAGGCATTGGGAGAGTTGGGGGACACAGAACAGAACCTTCTGCATGCAGCCGAGGGAGAGAACTACGAGTGGACAGATATGTATGACCGCTTTGCCAAGGATGCAGAGGAAGAGGGATTCCCGGAGCTTGCAGCACAGTTCAGAGGTGTTGCCAAGATTGAGAAATCTCATGAGGACAGATATCGTGCATTATTGAATAATGTTCAGATGCAGGCGGTGTTTGAAAAGTCAGAAGAGAAGATGTGGGAATGCAGAAACTGCGGTCATCTTGTAATGGGCAGGAAAGCTCCGGAGGTATGTCCGGTATGTGCTCATCCGAAGAGTTATTTTGAGGTTAGAGAAGAAAATTACTAAAAATTACTCCAATTCCATAAAGTCATAAATTATTTAATGCCTTCTGCATATACTAAATACATAGTATGTTTTTTGCAGGAGGCGTTATGCAATCTTTTAATCCATTTGAAGAAACCCCGATACCAATAGATAAATCCTTTATGGACTGGGATACGATGTACCCCTGTGCATATAATAAGGAGACCACGGATCCCTATACGAAATGCCGTATTGTTTTGATGAACGGAACGGAATTCGAGGCACAGTGGTTTAGCCGAAACTTTTCAAGACATTGTGATGACAATGATCTGCGGCGTGAACTGGCACTTGTCAGAAGGATCGAGCAGCAACAGCAAAAGAAGATCAGCTGTCTGAAACCAAAAGATGAGACGATATTGGAGCACACGATCACTTATGAACAACTGGCAGTCGATTTGACAGCCGTTCTGGCAAAGCAGGAGACAGACTGTAATGTAAAGAATGCTTTGAATTTTGCATTGCTGGAGGACTTTGATCATCTATACCGTTACTCGAATCTCTTGGATTACGAGTATGGTGTATGTCCGGAGAAATTGGTTGGCGGCTATACGGAAATCACACCTGCACGTCCGACGATTTCCGAACACCGATATCCGACAGATTCTATTTTTGAACACATTCACAACTGCACAGCTACGACATTGACCAAACTGAATGTCGGTATCATTACGGCAGCAGAGCAGCAGACGATGAATTACTATATGAATGTGGCAAGTCTGTATGACAGATCAGATCTCGGAAGAAGACTGTATCAGGAAATCGGCATGATCGAGGAAGAGCATGTCAGCCAGTATGAGAGTCTGAAGGATCCGAATGCTACATGGCTGGAAGAGTTGCTGCTTCACGAGTATACGGAATGCTATTTGTATTATTCCTGTATGCAGACGGAATGCGACAATTATATCAAGAGAATCTGGGAGCAGTGCCTGTTACAGGAGATTGCACATCTCCATAAAGCAAAGGAATTGCTGTGGAAGTATGAACGTAAAGAATGGAAGCAGGTTATCCCGAACGGAGATTTCCCGGAATTGCTTCATTTACGTCCCAACATCGAATATGTACGTGAGATTATCAGAACCACTACGGGAAATACCCAGAAGAAGGAATGTGTTGTGCCGCTGATGAAGCTGCCGCCAAATGATCCTTTCTATTTTTATCAGAATGTCATGAACAGCGATGTCAATAGTGTTGCAAGTCATAATGTCATCGACAAGCATATCGCACTGCGCGGAATCGATTATCGCTATGAAGTTGCCCCGAATCCGTTAAGAGTGCTTCAGAACCGTCGTTGTGACAATACAAGCCTTGGCAGGATTGTAGCAGACACACCGGAAGATACGCAGGTGTGCGGAACGACAGAAGGACATTGCAGATGTACAGCAAATGTAGACAATAACTGCAGGGTGAACTTCTAGATAAATTTGTAGCGAGAGAGGATACTTTATTTAAAAAAGTATAAGTGTCAGTTATAAAACAACCATAAAATAGAGATAAAAATAGAACGCATAGGCTGCCAAAAAAGTAAAATACTGACTTGGCGACGAAGCGTTCTATTTTTATAGTAAGTTTATTCATGCGTGGTTATTTGCTGCTTATGGTTTCTGACGTTTCAAAAGAACTTCTGTATTTGCAATTGTTATTTTAGCCAGATTTTCACCGTTTGAAGCGAGTTCGGCAATAAACCGACCATATAACATCAGAGTCTGATCGGAATATGTCAGCAGTTCGCCTCGCAGATAGGTCTCATAAGATGTATTGTAAGGCGTATCTGTGCTTGTATGAATACTGCGCATCCGGCTCGCAGCATCCGGTTGCTCCGTCTCAAGATCTTCCATCCAGGCAACTTGAATTTTTACAATTTCGTCTACAATCTTTCGCTTTTCGAGAGGAGTCTCAGGAAGCAGAGATTTGATTTCGGCAAATTCCTCAGGAGATGTAGTTTCCATCATCCAGCCGTATTTTTCTGCAATCAGATTGCGTCCGCAGGCATTTGCAGCCTTGAAGTCAGCGGTAAAGCTTTGCAGCATTTCATCCGTCCATGTCATATACTGACTTCGACGCATCAGTTGGAAGGTATCCCAGTCGTCCTGACATGCAGCTCTTCCGTCTACATTTCGTGCCTTATCAAATGCATTCCACTCCAGTACGACCAAATGTGTGATTCGGTCTTCTCGCTGCTTTTTGCGGAATTCTTTAATATCCTCTTCCAGTACATCACAAGCCTGTCCCTTAGCCCAAGGACTTCCGACATCACATCTGCCGTGATGGTAGACTTTTTCTACCTTGCCCTCTTCCACATCTTCACTGACCTTGAGCTTCATACGAGCCGTCTCAGACTGTGCAAATGAATCCAGCATGTTCACGATTTCCTCTATATCATCTTTCTCGCCATTTTGCTTCTCATTTTTATCATCCATCATAATCCCTCCCATTTGGAAAGTGTCAAAATACTACAATATATCACCAATTTCATCGTTACTCTAAATATAAGCAGATGTCATTATTTTGTCAAATTAACAGTTGATAAACAGACTCATTATGCCGATAATAGAATAGACAACTATCTTAGTCGGACATTGACTGTTCGGAGCAGCCGATATATAAGGAGGAATTACATGCGCGTATCAAATAACGACAACACAACATTGTTGGATTATCTCAACAAATCAACAGCACAGCAGTCTTCGGGCAATGACATCATAGACTTGATTCGAAAACACAATGCATCGAACAGTATTTTGAATAAAACAGGAAAGACGGAGTCCGCTTCATCAGATTCTACGGCTTCAGAAAAAGAAAAGGCAGGGTACTCCTCGGTAATAGAGAAGACAAATGCTCTGCAGGAGGAAGCTACCGTATTGCTGGGCAGCACGGAAACCTCTCTTTTTGCAAAGGCAGCAGCATCCGGAAGCACGGCAGATGTAGTGAAATCCATAGAGACATTTGTTGCTGATTATAATGAGATGCTGAAAGCAATGGGAAATCAAGGCGGAGAAGTTAACAAAGCCTATGCGAAAATGATGGGACAGTATTTCAGCGAAAATAGAGATGCTTTGAATGCAGTCGGAATCATCCAAAATGAGGATGGGACGCTCGGCATCAATACAGATACACTGAAGGCGGCACCACTTAGTTCGCTCAAGACTTTGTTTGGGAGTGAAGATTCTTATCTGTCCTCTATCAAAGAAACCAGTGAGAAGATAGAATCTAATGCACAGGCATATGTAGACTACTATAACGGTGGAGCATACAGTGCATTGACCGGATCATATGGGCTTAGTGGTTCCTTGTTTGATTCACAGTCATAGAGATAGAAATTGATGAAGTGCAGAGCGAGAGGAACAAAACCTCTCGTTTTGTGTTTAAAGGAGATTGTATGCGAAATATAGAATTGAACCCCATAGCGATTATAAAAACAGATTTTCCCGAGAAGTTCGGAATTCCGCGGCAGAGCGGTTTAGTCGAGGGACTCCGTGGGAAAATTATTTTTTTACCGGAATACCGTAATCCGGAGGCGACGCGTGGTTTAGAGGGATATTCCTATTTGTGGATTCTTTGGGGATTCTCTGAGGCAGTGCGTAAGGAATGGTCAGCGACGGTAACACCACCGAGACTGGGAGGCAAAAAGAAGATGGGCGTATTTGCAACACGCTCTCCTTTCAGGCCCAATCCAATCGGATTGTCCTCGGTGAAACTGGAATCTATTGAAATGGATGAAAAGTTGGGTCCGGTGCTAATGGTATCCGGTATTGATATGCTGAATGGAACCCCCATCTATGATATCAAGCCATATCTACCCTACACAGACAGTCACCCGGACGCAAAAGGCGGATTTGCAGCGGAGGTAAAAGAGCATAAACTGATTGTAGACTTTCCGGAGCAATTGATTCACAAGGTTGAAGAAAGCGAGCGGCGGACAGTGGTTGAGATTCTAGAGCAGGATCCAAGGACAGCGTTTATTCACGATGAAGATCGCATTTGGGGTGTATCATATGGAGTATATAACATACGATTTACTGTGAAGGAGGATACGCTGACAGTGTGTGAAGTGAGTTTGGGTGGTAAACAGTCCTAAATTGTATTGCGAATGGACAAACAGAGTCAAATGAACTTTTTGAAAAAATTTGTAACGAATCAGATTTTGCGTGCACTAATAGATGTAACAGATAAAACGAAAGATGTAAAGATCGGAGGAAGCACGTTGGACAAGCAGGATTTGACCAAGATCTATGAAGAAAATGCCATGGCAGTGTATAAGTACTTACTATGCTTGACCAACAGCAGCGACATCGCTGAGGAGTTGACGCAGGAGACTTTTTATCAGGCGACAAAGAGTATTGGAACGTTCAGAGGTGACTGTAAGGTCTCGGTCTGGCTCTGTGCGATTGCAAAGCGTCTGTGGTATCGGGAACTTGAGAAGAAAAAGCGCAGAGTGTCCGTGCCGATTGAAGAAGTTAAGGCACAGTTGATTTCTTCACAGGATATAGAAGAGGATTATCTGTTGAATGTTGAGAAAGTCGAGTTGTTTCGATTGTTACATAGTCTGGATGCTAAGACCAGAGAGGTCATGTATCTGCGGCTGACCGGTGAACTCAGCTTTTCAGAGATCGGGGAAATATTAGGAAATACCGAGAACTGGGCAAGGGTAACGTTTTATCGTGGAAAACAGAAAATGAAGGAAACGCAAAGGAGAATATGATGGATCAAAAATTGAAATGTGCAGTGGTAAGAGACTTGCTGCCAAATTACATTGAGAAACTGACAAGTGAAGAGACAAATCAGGAAATAGAAGAGCATTTGAGTCATTGTGAACCATGTACAAAAGTATATGATGAAATGAAGACAGAGGTTCCGTCAGACAGCATTATGAACGAGGCCAAAGACTTATCGAAGTTCTTACGCAAGACAAAAGCGATGTCAGCACTGAAATCCGGTTTAATGGTGCTGCTGATACTCGGAATCGTCGTGAATGTAATCGTAGATCTGGCGGTGAATCGGAGGATTACATGGTCTATGATTGTGATTGCAAGTGTTGTATATGCAATGTGTGTAGCGGCAATATTGATCTGGGGAGGAAAAAACAGAGGTATCAGGGCACTGGCATGCGCATCGATATTAGCAGTTCCTTTATTGTATGCGATTTCTCTCTTTTGCGCAGCTTTTGGCTATGATGGAAGCTGGTTTGGCGCAGTAGCGGTGCCGGTAACGTTGATTTGGCTGGTTGTATTATGGGCAGCGGTATTTGCTTACCGGGTTCTAAAGTGGAATATATGGGGAGCAATGTGTGTTTCCATGATCCTCGCTATACCGGGAAATCTCTGGACCAATGCACTTGCAAATCAAGTGACGGTTGCAGAACAGATGAAGTCACTGGATACCATGATCAATTCACTCGCATATACGGCATGCGCAATTGTATTATTTGTGGTGGCGCGAATCAGAAAAGGCAAGAGAATATAGAAGTATTTCCACCTATGATATACCACAAAATCGCCGAAAATTCAAGTCTTGTACGTGTTTTGCCATAGAAGTATAATGGTCAGACACATCAGAAGAATGTGCATTTTGGAAGGGGTGGATATCTTGAAAAATCAGAATTGGCTGCAATTGATGACAGAGCAAAATCAGTTGGCAAATGTGATGAAGACCAATCAATTTACAGAGAAGTTCGGACTCAGCCTTTCACAGGAGGAGGCCGGGCTTCTTATTGCTGAGAGGAAAGACAGTCTGCAGGAGCAGAGACGGGTGGAGTTTGGTGAGGGAATCTTGCCGAAGCTGATCTTTGCGTTTTGTGATTCGCCCTATATTTATCAGGATAATTATGTGGATACGATAGGAAGGCTGCAGGACATTTTTTATTTATATAAAAATGAATCTATGGATGAGGCAACAGACGATGAACTAATTTCATATATGAAAACCGCATTTGACGGAGAATGTGAGGGTTCTTTGGAACATCTGGAGGACACTGTACTGGAGAAATTCGCACGTGAGATACGGAAGCATACGTCTCGTTTTATGTCTAAGCAAAATACACCGATCAAATGGGAGCCGGATGAAGATGAATGATTATTATGAAATGGAAGAATTGCTTCCGGTTGTGGCAGAGCTGACTGCGAAATATACACGAAACGAAAGTACTTCTGTTACCTATGAGAGAGCGGAGCAGCTGATGGGTGCGGTACTCTATTGTATTGAGGAGTATGAGTCATCAAATCATAGAGAGAAGTACAGCAACCAAGAGAAATCGGTTCAAAGAGAAGCGGTCCAAAAGGAAGTAATCAATGAAGTATTAGCTCAAGAGCATATAAGTGCAAAAAAGGCATATGAACTGGGTTATCAGAAAGTCCTGCAGAAGATAGAAGGAGCACGTGAGTCCTATAATGAAATGATTATGGATTTTCGTGCGTACGGAAATGAAAATTACAGAGATACTGTGGAAAAAGGGATTCCCGGTTTTTTTAAGCTATATGATGCAAAGTTTGCTCCGCAGGATACCATCATTACAATGGATTACCCTACTATCATTCCGATAGGAAAACGACAGGGTATTGATGCGATAGAACAATATATCAGGTGTATACAGTTGGAACAGAGATTTTTGGGAGCCTTGTCGGAGGCAGATGTCGTGAGAATCCTGACAGCTTATCAGGCCGACTATCGCAATCAGTTTTATAATATCTGCGGAATTGTACTCCGAGAACTTTTGGGACAGAAACAAATCAGGGCTTGGATTCTTAAGACATTTCCTGCGGAACAACAGCGTCCGGAGACATTTCGTGAAGAATTGGAATTGAAATTATCAGACCTGCTGGAAAATCTGATTCGGAATCATTATGACAACGATCGGGAACTATTCAACTATCTGGAGGCAGATTTGAGAGACTTTGGCATAGAATTGGAAACAGGATATGGACTTGATTTCCGATGACGGATATTTTGCAATTCAAGCCTATTTATGATATTATTTAGTGCATGACATTTAATTGTAGTATTCGGAAAATTAAGTTGATGTACTTTGTGGCAGAGCTACGTAGGGAAAGGAAATAAAATGAAAATAGATTTATTTACGATAGGACATTTTACGGTGCACGGATACGGATTGATGATAGGATTGGGCTTCTTGCTGGCATATCTGCTCTTGGGATACCGTGCTAAGAAATATAAATTGAGTGAGGATCATGCAACCAACATCGCAATATGTGTGTTGATCTTTGGCTTCCTTGGAGGCAAGCTGCTGTATATTCTGGTTGAATTCAAGTCGTTTCTGCAGGATCCGATATCAGTGATCGGTTCGGAAGGATTTGTGGTATATGGCGGTATCATTACAGGTATTTTAACAATATATATATATTGTAAGATCAAGAAACTGGATTTTTTGAGATATTTTGATATTCTGGCTCCTTCGGTTGCCGTGAATCAGGCATTTGGACGGGTCGGCTGTTTTCTGGCAGGCTGCTGTTACGGACGTGAGACAGAATGTGCAATCGGTGTTGTCTTCCCTGAGGGGGCACTTGCACCGGCAGGAGTCAAATTATTGCCTACGCAGCTCTTTTCGGCAGGAGCAGATATGGCACTTGCAATCATTTTGATGGTATATGCAAGAAAGACAAAATATAAGGGAAATGTATCTGCTCTCTATTTACTGTTATACAGCATCGGAAGACCTGTGATTGAATATTTCAGAGATGATAACAGAGGCGCGGTAGGAACATTGTCGACATCACAGTTTATTTCCATCTTTATGTTCCTGTTTGCGGTTGGTTTTATGATTTATAATGTGAAGACTCAAAAATCTGCAGTTGCAGAAGACGCAGAAGTAATACAGAGCGAGGAAGATGCAGTCAATAAAGAAGATCAATCGGAATGAAATTCGTTAGAAAATAGTTTGGATTTCCGGAATATCAGGTGAGGATATGAGTCAGTCGGTTTATAGAAATGATTATGAAAAAATGACGCAGATGCCGGTACAGAAGTTGATCCTAAGTCTGAGTGTACCGACAACCGTCAGCATGCTGGTAACCAATATCTACAATGTAGCAGATACCTATTTTGTCAGCAGCCTCGGAACGAGTGCAAGCGGAGCAACAGGTGTGGTATTTGCGCTTATGGCAATCATACAGGCTTTTGGATTCATGCTCGGACATGGAGCCGGAAGTAATATCAGCAGAAAATTAGGAGCAAGACAGGTTGAGGAGGCACATACATTTGCCTCAACCAGTCTTTTTTTGTCGATTGGATGCGGCTTGATGATTATGATTCTGGGATTGATCTTCTGCAATCCGTTGATGCGGTTGTTAGGAAGTACAGATACGATATTGCCCTATGCCCGAGATTATGCGATCTTTATTTTGATCGCTGCACCGGCCATGGCAGCAAGCTGTGTCATGAATAACATTCTGCGATATGAAGGCAAGGCTTTTTTTGCCATGTTGGGACTGACTTCGGGCGGAATCCTCAATATCTTCGGGGATATGCTGCTCATCTTCAAGTTTGACATGGGGATTGCAGGGGCAGGACTCGCAACCGCCATTTCGCAATACATCAGTGTTATCATATTGCTGTTGCCGTTTTTGATGGGAAAGACGCAGAGCAAATTTTCAATCAAATACTTTACCCACAATCCTGCTATCATTAAGAATATCATTTTTGTCGGATTTCCGAGTATGATGCGGCAGGGACTGCAGAGCATATCGGTTATGGTGCTGAATCTCCAGGCAGCTGTCTATGGAGACGCAGCCATCGCAGCGATGAGCATTGTATCTAGAGTCATCAATTTTCTGTTTTGCGTGGGACTTGGCATCGGACAGGGATTTCAGCCGGTCTGTGCATTTAATTATGGTGCGGGACTTTACACACGTGTCAAAAAGGGCGTTTCGTTTGCACTGGGATTTGGTACGTGTTTTTTGGGGCTGTTTGCTCTTGTCGGACTGTTTAATGCAGAAGGGATCATTGCGTGGTTCAGGGATGATCCGCAGGTTATTTCCATAGGTGTCTTTGCTCTGCAGGCACAGTGTCTGTCTTTATTTGTCGTTCCGATGTCTGTTTGCGGGAATATGTTGTTCCAGAGTGTCGGTGAGGGTGGAAAGGCGACTTTTCTGGCAAGTCTCAGAGGAGGAATCTGCTTTATTCCGCTGGTATTGATTCTGCCGTCATGGTTTGGAGTATTGGGAATTCAGCTATCACAGCCTTTGGCTGATCTGATTTCCGCGGCGGTGACACTGCCATTTGTGATTTCGTTTATCAAGGCACTTCCGAAGGATCATCTTGTGACGGAGGAGAGTACCTGATTTGACTACACATCTCACAGGCAAGTGTGGGAGATCATGCATTGGAGAAGAGGTGGCATCATGGCTATGAAAGGAATTTGTTATATTGTAGGAGCTGCAGATACAGAGGAGCTTTTCCTGGATGCTTCTGTTTTGAAAAATGACGATTGTGTCATTGCTGCGGACGGCGGATACAAGACCTTACAGCGATGGGAAATCGAGCCACATCATATCATAGGAGACTTTGACTCATTGGGATTTGTTCCGTGTGAAGAGCAGGTAGTCAGGTATCCATCGGAAAAGGATGACACTGATATGATGATAGCTGTGAAGCTGGGTTTGGAAAAGGGCTATCGGAAGTTTGTCATATATGGAGGACTGGGTGGCAGGCTGGATCATACACTTGCCAATATACATGTGCTGGACTATCTCGTGAAGCATGGGGCAAGAGGGTGCCTCGCGGGGAAACAGGAGAATGTTCTTCTTGTGAAAGATGAAAAGGTCGTTTTTCATGAAAATGCTGAGGGTGTCATTTCCATATTTGCTTATGGAGGAAACGCAGAGGGGGTGTATCTGTCGGGTCTGAAATATCCATTGACAGATGCGGTACTTACGACAGATTTTCCGATCGGGGTCAGCAATGAATTTATAGGCACAAAATCTGACATACATGTCAGAAAAGGAAGGCTTTTGATCCTCTGGACCGGCGACATCCATTTGTATAGTATATAGAATCATTTGTTTAGCGATATAGTGATAACGCGAATTGACACTTGACAAATCATTAAGGAGGGTATAATATCATCTTACCGACCGACAGTCGATAACCGACATCATTGATACACCGGTTCAATCAGCATATTTTTCAGTATAGGAAACGAGGCGGCTCATGAAATCAATCAAAGAAGGTGAAGTGCGGAAGCGGGAAATATTACTGGCTGCACGGGAATTGTTTGTCAATAAGGGTTATGAGCAGACTTCCGTTAATGATATCCTAAGAGTGGTAGACATTGCAAAGGGAACTTTTTATTATTACTTTGCTTCCAAGGAAGAAGTGTTGGAGACGATCATTTTGGATATTGTAGATGAAGGCGCAAAAAAGGCAGAACGGATCCTGCAGGATAAGAGCATTCCGCTAATCAACCGCATCATGCTGGCAATGATGTCACAGACTCCTGATTTTGAAGGATCGGAGGAGATTAGGGACGAAATGCATAAGATCGAGAATGCGAAGCTGCAGCAATTATATCTGCGGGCAATGTTAAAGCGAATGACAGAGGTTATGGAAGCACCAATGGCAGAAGGTATTGCAGAAGGAGTCTTTCAGACAGAATATCCAAAGGAATGCCTGGAGGAGATATTACTGTTGGGTCATATGCTGTTTGACTGTGATACATTTGATTGGAAACCGGAGGAATATCCGATTAAGATACAGGCTTTCCTGTGTAATATGGAAAGAATGCTGGGAACCAAAGACGGAGAATTGCAAAGCCTGATGCAAATGTTTGAAGGATAACTTTATAATCAAAATAAAAGTGTCATTGAGATGCTTTTATTTATACAACAATACCGACCGACGGTCGATATCAAATCACAATCATTTGTACCATCAGAAAAGCAAATACAAAAGAGGTAAACGAAAGAGGAATCAGTTATCATGAATCAAGAAGATATTATTCAGAAATCAAAGCAAGAATCGAAACAAGAAACAAAACAGGAGCACTCTATGAAGATGTTTTTGGTCTTGATTGCAGGTCAGTTTATATCCGGCATCGGAAGCGGTTTGACGGATTTCGGCCTTGCGATTTATGTATTGCATCTGACTGGATCTGTGACCGCTACGGCAATTGTCAGTATCTGCGCATTCCTGCCGTCTATCCTGCTGACGCCGCTTGGAGGAGTCCTGGCAGACCGCTATGACAGACGTAAGATGATGATGTTAGGCGAATTATTTTCCGGTCTGGGGCTGATTGTCTGTTTGATTTCTATTTTGAGCGGTTCTCCATCTCTATATATGATTTGTGTCGGTGTTGCACTTAGTTCCGTATTCACGGCGCTTATGGAACCGGCATTTAAGGCAACTGTTACAGATATGATATCTGAAGAAGACTTTGCAAAGGCAGGCGGGTTGATACAGATTGCAAATAGTGCAAAACTGTTGATTTCTCCCGCTTTGGCAGGCTTGCTGCTTAAGGTAACACAGGTCAGCACGTTGTTGATTATTGATATTCTGACATTTCTTACAACTGTTTTGACAATTGCATTTGTAAGGAAGAATATGACGGTGTTTCAAAAAGAACATACTTCAAAGAATTTTATAACAGAAATGAAGGAAGGCGTGGAAGCGATTCGCGGAACTGATGGAGTATGGGCTCTGATTCTGATCATGACCGCTGCAGTGTTCTGTCTTGGATTCATACAGATTTTGAGCAAGCCCATGATTCTGGCATATGCAGATGAAACGGAACTGGGAACATTGTCGACGATGGTTGCTGTCGGAATGCTGGTTGGAAGTATTGTAATCAGTTGTATAAAGCATATCAGGTCATATAGTAGGATGCTTGCGGCAGGATTGATTGGATGCGGTCTGTTTATGGCATTGATGGGAGCCAGAGAAAGCATTATTCTGACTGCATGCTTTGGTTTTTTAATGTTTATATGCATGCCGGTAATACAGATCAGTGCAGAGACTATGATTCGTAAGAACCTTGTAAATGAAGTCCAGGGGCGTGCTTTCGGGCTGATTGGATTTGTTTCTCAGATGGGTTATATTGTGGCTTATGCATGCTCAGGGGTCTTGGCAGACTATATATTTGAACCGTTTATGAAGGGAAGCTCAAAGATTGCGACATATATAGGAATGATGATTGGAACCGGTACGGGAAGGGGAATTGCATTGCTGGTTATGCTAGCAGGTACAGCACTTATATTGGTTGGGTTGATGGTGTTGGATTCGAAGAAGATTAAGAAACTTTCAGAATCAACCCAGACAGAATTTGGTCAGGAGGTAGAAAATGAAGTTATTTTGGAATCTTGTATGGAATGATATCAGAAAGAACAGGGTTATTTCCATCGTATTGCTTTTGTTCATGATTCTGTCGGCGTTGTTGATGGCGGGCGGGCTGCGTGTGATGGGAACGATGATATCAGCAACAAGTGGATTGAATGAGGCGGCTATGTCACCGGATTATCTGAAACTGCATAAGGGTGAGTATGATGCGGCGACGGTTCAGGCATTTGCGGATGCACATGATTATATCAAGGCAGATCTGGTGGTTGCCATGCTGAATATTGATAATGCCAATCTTGTATATCAGGGAGAGACATTGGAGAAATGCCTGATGGATAATGGCTTTGTCGTGCAGAATGAAGGCTTTGATTATCTGCTGGATATGGACAATCAGATTGCAGTTGTCGGACAGGGTGAGGTAGGCGTTCCAGTCTATTATCACGAGGAACTCGGTATACAGGTCGGAGATACGATTGTCATCAGAGACGGCAGCTATCAAAAAGATCTGACAGTGGTAACGCTGATTCGTGATGCACAGATGAATGCGCCGTTGACGTCCTCTAAAAGATTTCTCATTTGCAGTGAAGATCAGAAGGAAATCAGCACATATACAGGGGAATGGGAATATTCCTTTGAATACCTCCTACAGCCTGACACGGATGTCACAACACTTGAAAGAGATTATATAGATGCAGATATGCCGGCAAATGGAGTGGCAATTACAGGGAATCTGTTGAATATGTTGAATTCCTTGTCATACGGTCTGATTGCATTTCTGCTGCTGGCAGTCAGCTTGCTGCAGATGATTATTGCGCTGCTTTGTCTTTCTTATATCATCAGAGCGACAATGCTCGAGGAAAACAGAACAATCGGTGCCATGAAGGCAATGGGATTTGAAGCAAAGGCAATTGTGAAGATATATTTGTTAAAGTATATGCTCTTGGCAGTCATCGCAGGCTTGGTTGGATATTTTGCAGCAGTTCCGTTTGGCGATATCTGCTCTGCTTCAGTACTGCTATATTGTGGAACGGGAATAGAAAAATGGATGCAGTGGGTATACCCGATCGTCGGAATCCTGCTTCTGGAATTGCTGGTTATATTGCAGTGCCGCAGGATGATCCTAAAGAATCAAAAGAGCACGGTGGTAGAACTGCTGCGTGGTGAGAACGGAGAAAAAAGAAGGCAGGAAGGACATTTTCATTTACCCAAAAGAAGTTTGAGATGCCGTAATCTGACGATGGCATTCGGAGAACTCTCCTGTAAATGGAAGGAATATGCCGTACTTTTTCTGGTTTTTGCATTATCTGCTTTCTTGATTCTGCTACCGCTAAATATGCAGAACACAACACAGAATCCATCGTTTATTACTTACATGGGAATCGGAAAATGTGACATTCGTGTCGATATTCAGAATGTGGGAACCGGAGATGCAAAAGAGCAAAAGGCTCAAATATTAGATTACTTGGAGCAGGATAAGCAGATTGAAAGGTATGCCATTTATCAAAACGGTTATGTTCAGGTAGAAAACGATCATAATACAGAGGATGATCAATGGGAGTATCTGCGGGTGTCCGGCGGTGATGAGACAATCTTTCCGTTGGAATACATGTCAGGATGTGCTCCACAGGAGGAAGGACATGAAATAGCCCTTTCCTATATGGAAGCTGAAGAATTGCAAAAGGAAGTCGGAGATACGCTTCGTGTCAAGCAGGAAGAGGCAGTCACAAAGTATACTGTGTGTGGTATTTATCAGGATGTTACATATGGAGGCAAAACAGCAAAGGCACAGATTGCTTTTGCAGCTGATTACGACACGCGAGCATAGTGCCATTGCCATCAAGAAATCTATTGGCTTTTCCAATCGGGATATTCGAATTCAATTCGGAGTTCGTGTATTGTTCATACAGGTTGCAGGTATCATAACCGGAACGATTTTGACAAATACACTGGGAGAAGCTATGTTCGGAGCACTCTTGTCATCTATGGGAGTTGCTAAGATCACAATGCTGATCGAACCGGTGGCTTCGTATATCATATGTCCATTAATACAGATTTTTGTATGTGGCATTACTGTTATCGCAGCGACAGGCGTGGTTAAAAAATATCATATCAGAGATCAGATCATGGAATAGGTCTGCATAGGAGGAAAATTATGATACAGGCAGAAAACATCAGTAAGAAAATAGGAAACACGGTGATATTGAATCAGATATCCTTTGCGATAGAAAAGGGAGATTATGTGGCAATCATGGGTCCTTCCGGTTCCGGAAAGTCAACGCTCCTCTATAGCTTCAGCGGCATGGACAGTGTCAGTGAAGGAAAGGTTCTGTTTGAAGGAACAGATATCACTCGGATGAAAGAGGAAGAATTGTCGGCATTTCGTTTGACTAAGATGGGATTTGTATTTCAGAATGCACAGATGCTCAAGAATCTCTCGATTCTCGACAACATCATGCTGCCGGGACTCGTCGCAAAGCAAGAAGATGCAGCAGTGATCAGAGAGCGTGCACTGTATTATATGAAGAGAATGGAAATAGAAGGGCTTGAAGACAGAGATATCAGAGAGGTATCGGGCGGTCAGCTGCAGCGTGCATCGATATGTCGTGCAATGATCAACCGTCCCCGGATCCTGTTCATGGATGAACCGACCGGAGCATTGAACAGCGAGGCAACCGAACAGGTATTGAAAATTACGAAGGAACTGAATCAAGAGGAAGGTATGACCATTGTAGTTGTGACACATGATACACGTGTTGCAGAGACGGCAAAGCGGATCATTCATATCACGGATGGCAGAATTGCCGGATAGTATGGAGAGAGCATCCGAGAAGCATAGTCAATTTGTATAGTATATATCCAATAAATGGTTTGAAAATATAAAAGATGTATAAATAACCCCCATGAAAATGAAAAATCCCCCTCTTTTTGAAAAAGCTTTATCTGTTATACTAAATGACAGATAAAGTTTTTTAATGTTACAAAATCCTAAAGGATGGGTGATGAGATGAACGATGTAATTGTCTCTATGAAAGGTATCTGTAAGAATTTCCCCGGAGTAAAGGCATTGAATAATGTCAATTTCGAATTGCGTTCCGGTGAAGTTATGGCACTGCTTGGAGAGAATGGAGCAGGAAAATCCACATTGATGAAGATTTTAAGTGGTGTATATACGCGAGACGAAGGCTCTGTTGAGATCTTCGGAAAGGAATATGGCGATATGACACCGAAGCAGGCACAGCAGGCAGGCGTGGCGATCATTCATCAGGAACTGAATATGTGTAAGCATCTGTCTGTCACTGAGAATATGTTCCTTGGAAGAGAAGTTACAGGAAAGCTGTCACTTGACAACAAGAAGATGGAACAGGAAGCAAAGAAGATATTGGATGATCTCAAGATTGATATTCTTCCGAGTCAGACAGTAGGGGATCTACCGGTATCAAAGCAGCAGATGGTTGAAATCGCAAAGGCTCTTTCCGTAAATGCCAAGATACTGATTATGGATGAGCCAACATCGGCCCTGACGGCAAAGGAAATAGAAGATCTGTTCCGCATTATCAGAAAGCTCAGAGAAGACGGCTGCGGGATCGTCTATATCTCACACAGGCTGGAGGAACTGCAGCATATTGTGGACAGAGTCACGATCATGAGAGACGGGCAGTATATCACGTCAACAAATTATAAAGATACGACGCTGAACCAGATCATAGCGGATATGGTCGGCAGAGAGATCAAAGAGAAATTCCCCCGTATCGAATGTCCGAAAGGAAAAAAGGTGTTTGAGGTCAAGAATCTCAATGCGGGACGTATGGTAAGGGATATCAATTTTTCCGTATATGAAGGAGAAATTGTTGGGTTTGCCGGTCTGATGGGAGCGGGAAGAACCGAAACGACAAGGGCAATCTTCGGAGTTGATCCAAAGGAAACAGGAGAAATCTATGTAGATGACAAAGAAGTCAGCATCCAATGTCCGATGGACGCCATCAGGAACGGAGTCGTACTGGCACCCGAGGACAGAAAGAAAGACGGCCTCTGTACGAAACTCAGCATCCGACAGAATCTGACACTGCCAAACCTGGATCTTGTATGTAATAAGGTCAATGTTGTAAGCCGCAAGAAGGAAGAGCAGTTGTGTGAAAAGGCAGTCAAGGATTTGCAAATTAAGACTCCCAGTACCGAGATAGATGCCGGTAATCTCTCAGGCGGAAATCAACAGAAAGTCGTTGTAGGTAAATGGCTGGCGCGAAATTCCAGAGTCGTAATCTTTGATGAGCCAACAAGAGGAATTGATGTAGGCGCAAAGGTTGAAATCTATAATCTGATGAATGAATTGAAAAAACAGGGAATTGCAGTTGTCTTTGTATCATCGGAAATGCCGGAGGTCATGGGCATTGCAGACCGGATTATCGTCATGTGTGACGGTAGGGTCACGGGTGAGGTCATGGCAAAGGAAACAGCACAGGATGAGATATTGACGCTTGCCACAAGCTTTGAAAATAAAATGATAGATAACAGCGCTGCGTGTTGAGGAGGAAAAACAAAATGAAAAGTAAGAAAAGCCCAATTAAGAAATTGCTGGCAATCAGGGGTATGGGAGCAGCATTAACGGCGTTTGCAGGACTGATTATGATCTACATAGCGTTTGGTTTGATCAATAATACGGTCTTTACCGGACAGAATATCATGAATCTGCTGAGATCCATGTCAAAATATCTGCTGATTGGTATCGGACAAAGCTTTGTACTGATTACCGGTAATATTGATTTGTCCATCGGTTCCATGGTTGGTATGAGCGCCATGATTTCAGCGACACTCATGACAATGGGAGTCAGTCCCTGGATTGCGATTCTGGTTGCATTACTCGGATGTCTGGCAGTAGGTGTTCTGAATGGATTTCTGGTAGGAAAGTTCAAACTGCCTCCGTTTATCGCAACACTGGGTACGATGTTTGTTACCAGAGGTATTGCATATATGGTGAACGGTAACCGCAATACAGATGCGATTGCAACAGGTGTAGGTAAGGAAACAGCAGACAGTTTTCAGAATTTCTTCTACTATGATACAACGTTCGGAATTTTCAATACATTTTGGATCTCGATGTTCCTCTTTGCAATTTTCTTTTTCTTACTGGCAAAGACAAGGACGGGAAGACATATCTATGCAATCGGTTCTAATGTAGATGCAGCCAAGCTGTCCGGAGTAAATGTCGTGGCTACTACAACAAAGGCATATCTGGTCAGCGCAATATGTTCATGCGCGGTTGGATTGATCTTATGTGCTCAGGCAGGTATGGGTAATATGGAAGCGGGCAACATGTATGAAATGTATGGTGTTGCAGCCGGTGTTATCGGTGGTGTATCACCTCTCGGAGGAACCGGAATCCTGCTTGGTACGCTGGCAGGCTCGGCAGTGTGGCAGACATTGGAGAACGGCTTGAATATGATCGGTGCACAGGTTGGTATTCAGCGTATCGTCATCGGAATCATAGTTGTATTTGCCGTGTTACTGGATGTGGTTATCAGAACAGGGCAGATGGGTAAAAAGAAACTGAACCGTAATAAGACGGTTGGTTAATAGAAGGAGGATGAATATGAAAAAGAAGTTATTAGCAATGCTTTGCTGCTTCACAATGGTAGCAGCAACTCTGGCAGGATGCGGAAGCAAAGCTGCAGAGGCAACGGATGGTGCTGCAGAAGCAGCGGCAACAACAGGCGGAAGCACAAAGGTTGCATTGATCACAATGGATTCTATCGATCAGCATTGGATTACATTGAATGAAGGGGCTCAGAAGGCAGCCGGAGAACTAGGTGTAGAGGTTACATTCATGGCACCGAACACCAAGGATGATGCTCAGCAGATTGAATGTGTCAACAATGCTGTAGCAGGTGGTTATCAGGCGATTATCGTAGCAGCCAATGGTCCGGATGCAATCTCATCTGCCTTGAAAGAGGCAGCATCAGCAGGTGTTAAGATCGTATACGTGGATTCACCGGCAAATGTAGATGCAGAAGCAACATTCTCAACGGACAACAAGGCAGCAGGAACAACCGCAGGCGAGCAGATGCTTGCAGCATTGACGGCAGCAGGTACGACATCAGGCGATATCGGTATTATCAATGTCAATGCAGCAACAGACTCCTGCGTAAATCGAGAGGAAGGCTTCAGAGCAGCATTTGAAGGAACAGATTTTAACCTCTTAGAGACACAGTATGGTGAAGGTGATGCAGCAAAGTCACAGAGCATTGCAGAGAACTATATCACACAGGGAGTTGTTGGTATATTCGGATGTAACGAAGGTTCTACCACAGGTGCAGGAAATGCAATTAAGGCAGCAGGCACGGCAGATATCATCGGCGTTGGTTTTGATAAGTCAGATGCCATTCTGAATCTGATCACAGACGGTTTCCTGTTATGTACAATGGCACAGAATCCGGATGTGATGGGATATGAAGGTGTCAAAGCGGCAGTAGATGCCGTAAACGGAAAGTCACTTGGCGGTGCGGTTACAGATACAGGCGTTTCAGTCATAGATGCAGCAGCACTTGGCGGGAGTGCTCCCGCAGCAGCTTCTGCAGATACTGCAAAGGCAAGCCAGGCATGGAAGATCGCATTGATCACAATGGATTCCATCGATCAGCATTGGGTAACATTGAATGAAGGCGCTCAGAAGACCGCAGGCGAACTAGGTGTAGAGGTTACATTCATGGCACCGAACACCAAGGACGACGCGCAGCAGATCGAATGTGTCAACAATGCAGTGGCAGGCGGTTATAATGCAATCATGGTAGCAGCCAACGGTCCGGATGCAATTTCATCCGCACTGAAGGAAGCCTCAACAGCAGGTGTTAAGATCGTGTACGTGGATTCACCGGCAAACGTAGATGCAGAAGCAACATTTTCAACAGATAACAAGGCAGCCGGCACGACGGCAGGCGAGGAAATGTTGAAAGCACTCGAGGCAGCAGGTGTAACATCAGGTGACATCGGTGTCATCAATGTCAATGCGGCAACAGATTCTTGCGTAAACCGTGAAGAAGGCTTTAGAGCAGCATTTGAAGGAACAGATTTTAACCTCTTAGAGACACAGTATGGTGAAGGTGATGCAGCAAAGTCACAGAGCATCGCAGAGAATTACATTACACAGGGTGTCGTAGGTATCTTCGGATGTAACGAAGGTTCTACTACAGGTGCGGGAAATGCAATCAAGGCATCCGGCAATGCGGCAATCATCGGAGTCGGATTTGACAAATCAGATGCAATCCTGAATCTGATCGACGATGGATTTATCTTATGTACAATGGCACAGAATCCTGATGTCATGGGTTCTGAAGGTGTCAAGGCATGCGTTAAGGCTCTTGAAGGAGAATCATTGGGTGGTGAAGTGGTAGATACAGGAGTATCTGTACTTTCCAAATAGAATAGGTTTGTTACACTTAAAATTTCAAGGGAACCGTCGAAAATATCGACGGTTTCTTTGAAATTATGTTATGATGATAAAAAGTAATGTAGTTGGGGGAATTCTTATGTGGAAAGTAGTCATTGCAGATGATGAAGAGCGGATCTGTCAACTGATTAAGGCGTTGGTTGAATGGGAGCAGGTAGGATTGGAACTGGTTGGGACGGCAAGAAACGGTCTGGAGGCCATCGAACTGGTATCTTCTCTGCACCCGGATATTCTTATCACGGATATTCGAATGCCTGGATGTGATGGACTGGAACTCATTGGAAAGGTAAAGGAGTTCAGCCAGGATCTCGAAATTGTCATCATCAGCGGATATGCACATTTCAAATACGCACAGACGGCAATCAAGTACGGGGTGGGAGAGTATCTGCTGAAACCGATTGATAAGGCAGAACTGAATACGACCTTAGAGAAGATGTGCAAGCGTATCGACAGCAGACATCGGACGGAAAGCAGGGAAGAATCGGGTTGGCAGAGCAGTGAAAGCGATTTGATGAGGTTGCGGAAACAGTTGATTACGGATCTGTTGGAACAGGAAAATCTGGCGTTGACGGATGAAAGACTGCTCAGTGAATATCATTTGAATGTCAAGTCGGGCAGATATCAGACCTTCTGTATCAAGATGGATTATGATCAAGCTGAGGTGAATGCATCGACGCTGGAAATCGTCGAAGAGAAAATAAACGATATTCTGGAGGTCAATCTGAAGCCGCTGTGCCAAGAGATAGTCTGGAGCATGAGAGAGAGCACGGTATTTGGAGTTATGAATTACGCTTCTGTTAAAAAGGATGACATCCGCCGGATCTTACGCGACTGCATGAATCAATTGGAGGTGCAGAAGAGCTTATTTGAGTCGATTGCATTTTCTGTTGCTTTGGGTTGTGCCGTGAAATCTGCAGAAGAGATTCCCATCAGTTTGGCAGAAAGCAGACTTATTTTGAAGGAACGTATCGTAGAAGGAACAGGACATCTGTTAGAGACGATGCCGGTTGCTTCTGCTATTCATGAAGAAAACCTATTGGAAAGATACAGACGCAGTATTGCACATGCCGTTGAGGTATTGAGTATGGAGAGCGCGGATGAGGCTGTGGGCAATATGCAGAGGGATGTCCTGCAGATTAAGAAGATCTGCGGATATGAACTGCTGGAGCTGGTATTGTCTGCGGGTGATTTATTTGCAATACAGTTGGAACTGAGAGACAGACAGACGATTATGGAAAAGTATCATCGGGATTGCGAGCAATGCAGCTCGGCGGATGCACTGTTTACCTGTTTGAAGGGATTTCAGTCCTCTTTCATAGAAGCATTGATTGAAGAGCGTGATAATGATGCATTGCGGCCAATCAGGCAAAGCAAGCAATATATACAAAGCCATTACAATGAACAGATTACGTTGGAAGAAGTGAGCTCGGCTGTAGGGTTGAGTGCAGGATATTTCAGTGCTTTATTTAAGAAGGAAACAGGAGAAGGCTTTGCGAAGTACCTAATCAATGTCAGGATCGAGCAGGCGAAGATCCTGTTGAGGGAGACCAATCTGTCGGTAGCAGAGATTTGTAAGAGGGTCGGATACAATGATTTGAAGCATTTTGTTACGACGTTTGAAAAGGCGGCAGGAGTTAAGCCGGGAACCTATCGCAAATTGTATGGATAAGTGAGAGGGAATGTTCTATGAAATATCTCAAGCATCTGAAGTATATTTCAACAAGAGTATTTATATTTGGACTGGCGGTTCTTATTCTGCTGTCAGCCTTTACAATTCTACAAGGAATCCAGACACTTTCGGGGGAAGTGCTGCTGTGGCCTTTTATGATCATGGTCATCCTTTGCGTTCTGTTCATCCTGAGTGCAGGGGTCTTTATTGTGCGTCCTTATCTGCAATCAGAAAGGGTGGTCAAGCGATTTTTAGATGGCTACTATATGACGGATGAGGCTGATATCAACCAGGTAGTACTGACACCAATGTCACAATTGGAAATGCAGCGTCTTGATCAAATATTGCACTCTTCACAGCTGATGGATATCAGCAAACGACAGGCACAGTATCTAGCTTTGCAAAATCAGATCAACCCGCATTTTCTGTATAATACGCTTGAGAGCATACGGAGTGAGGCGTTGATTGCAGGTCTGGACAGTGTTGCGGATATGACAGAGGCACTGGCATCCTTTTTCCGGTATACCATCAGCAAGGTAGAGAATCTGGTGTCGGTAGAGGAAGAATTACAGAACTGTGAGACGTATTTTAGAATCCAACAGTATCGTTTCGGTGACCGTCTGCAGCTGCACATTGATTATGACAGGACAGAGTGGGAGGAGATCATCCATTGCAGGATTCCGAAGCTGACACTGCAGCCGATTTTGGAAAACAGTATCATCCACGGAACAGAGTTAAAGATTGGAACCGGCAATTTGAAGATTCAGTTTGAAAGGACACAGAAGCGGCTGATTATTCGGATTTCAGATGATGGAGTGGGAATGGATGAGGAGACTTTGACGAGACTGAATCAAAAACTCGGAAGAAGCGGTAATCAATTGACCGAAAATGAGGAAGAGACTAAGGGCGGAATCGCGCTTATTAACGTTAATAATCGAATTCATCTGATCTTTGGTGAGGAATATGGTATGCATGTATACTCGATTCCCGGAAAAGGGACAGATGTCGAGATATCGATTCCGATGATTACAAGCGATCGCGAGATTAAGAGGCAGGGAGTTTTATAATGAGACAGGAAGTATTCCGCATGGAAAGAGTGACCTATTCAGAGGATGGGAATACTCTTTTGGAGGACTTTAATCTGAATATTTTTGCCGGTGAGGTTATGGGATTGGTTCCTCTCAGCGGTCATGGTATGCAGGCGTTTATTACGCTTCTGAAGATGAATCAGCCTCTTGATGACGGTTATGTCTATTATCGTGAGGAGATGGTCAATTCATGGAGGGAATCCAAGCGCAATCATAACAGGATCAGTGTGATACAGGATAAAAGTTGTCTGGTAGAGGCTCTGACGGTTGCAGATAATATATTTGTCATCAGACAAGGGTTTTCAAAGAGAATTATGCAGCCGGAATTGCTGGAGCGTCAATTGGCTCCGTTTTTGGAGGAAATCGGGATTGATATACAGGCAGATCAGTACGTTGAGAAGCTGTCGGCCTTTAAGAGAGTTGTGGTGGAACTGCTTCGTGCAGTGGTTGCAGAGCATAGATTGATTGTTCTGACGGAAATCAGTACACTTGTCGGTGATGCAGAACTGCAGGAACTGTATAGGATTATGCGGCATTATGCAGAGAAAGGTTTTTCTTTTATATACATCAGTCCGCATTTTGAAGAAATTCTGCAGATTTGTGACAGAGCATCCATTATGATGAACGGGCGGATCGAAAAGGTGATTCAGAAGGATGAGATGAAGCGGGAGGTTTTGATCGATTTTACGAAAGAATACGATAAATTGGTTCGCTTGCATCTGGCAGGCAAGGTAGAAAGGCATGCACAGACATTGCCTGTATTTGAAGCGCAGGCTGTCACCGGACAATACATCAGGAAATTTGATTTTTCAGTACAAAAAGGAGAATGTCTGGTTATACAGAGCCTGAACAACAGGATATTTCACGATATGTTGGATATTGTCACAGGAGAGAGAGAACTGTCCGGAGGCAGACTGTTGATTGACGGAACGGAGGAAACGACCCGCCGTAACAGAAGCATTGCCGTGATACAGGAATTGCCGACAACATCCATGATCTTTCCTGAAATGAGTTATCTGGACAATTTGTGTTTCGGACTGGATCACAGACTGAAGACCGTATGGCTCAAAAAGGGAATCAAGAACAGCATTATGCAGGAGTATGGACCTACGCTCGGAGATGAGATATTTGATCAGCCGATAGATGAATTAAGCGAAAGACAAAAGTATCAGCTGGTTTATCTGCGTGTCTTGCTGCAGAAGCCCAAGGTTGTATTTTGTGTACAGCCCTTTAAGGGAGCTGATCTGTCGCACCGAAAATACATATGGGAGCTGCTGGAGATTATATTAAAAAAGGGAATTGCAGTGGTCATTCTGGCGGTGAATCTGGCGGATTCACTATCCTTGGCGGACAGATTGATCAGAATTGATAAAGACAGTCATATAGAGGAGTATCTGCAAAAGGATTTTGCATCTATTCCGATCATTGCCCCTTGGTTATACATCTATCAGGAGCAAAATCATCATTCTGATGAGAGCTGATCAGAAATTGATATGAGGTCTGTGTACAGGAATTGGTATGTGTCGGAGGTTGCAGAAACAGTTTAATTATGATATGGTAAAACAATTAAAATTAAAATTCTAAGCAAAGGAAAGTGATAATATGCCGATTAAAATTCAAGATCAGTTACCCGCATGCGCAACACTCGAGAGCGAGAATATATTTGTAATGACAGAGCGACGTGCGATGCATCAGGATATCAGACCGCTCAATATGCTCATCTTGAATTTGATGCCGACAAAGATTGTGACAGAGACTCAGCTGCTGCGTAAATTATCCAACACTCCGCTGCAGGTAAATGTCAATTTGCTGCAGACTGCAAGCTATATTCCGCAGCACATAGATTCGAATCATCTGGAGTCTTTTTACACGACATTTGACCAGATTAAAGACCGAAAATTTGATGGAATGATTATTACAGGTGCACCGCTTGACTATGTAAAGTTCGAAGATGTGAACTATTGGGATGAATTATGTACGATCATGGAATGGGGTAAGGCACACGTTCATTCGACATTTCATCTGTGCTGGGGTATGTATGCGGCTCTGTATTATTTCTATGGATTACAGAGATATGATATGGAAGAGAAGCTATCAGGCGTCTATGCCCATAAAGTATTAAAGAAAACGTCTCCTTTATTCAGGGGATTTGATGATGTATTTTATGCACCGCAGTCTCGTGCGATGGGTATTTCAGAGGAAGAGATTGCAAAGGTTCCGGAACTGGAACTGATGGCAACTTCCAAGGAAGCCGGTGTGACAATCGTGAAGACGACAGACAGCCGCCATTTCTTCGTATCCTGTCACCCGGAATATGATGAGGATACATTGGCACAGGAGTATTTTAGGGATGTCAATAAGGGTATGAATCCAAAAGTACCCCTGAACTATTTTCCGGATGATGATCCAACAAAAGAGCCGATTGTGAATTGGCGTTCCACAGGTCAGCTGTTATATTCAAATTGGCTGAATTATTACGTATACCAGACAACACCATATGATATCAGTTCGATTTAGGAACAGTGAAAGATTGCTTTGGGTAGTTGTATTCGTGATGAAAAATGCAAATACACACATGCATAAAATGTAAGTGTGTATTTGTTTGTGCTAAAAACGCAGGAAGGAGATATGAAAATATGAAAAAAGGATTGGCACTTATTTTAGCAGGTTCCATGCTGTTTTTAACAGGATGTGCGGAAATAGCAGGGCAGGTAATCTCATCCGTGGTGAACGGAGAGGAAGCGGAATACGAAGAGGAGTATGAAGGGGAATACGAAGTTGACCAGGTTATAGCTGTTGACGGATATGACATAGAGGTAGGATTTCGTGACGGATGGGAGAGACGTTCGGACGGCGAAACAGCATTTGATCTGCAGTGCATATATGGGGATGATGATGCATGTGCGAGCTTCTTTTACTTTTATTATGTAGATTTGACCGAGGATACGACGGCAGAGGACGTTTTTGAGATTCAGAACCAGGAGATCATAGGAAAAAGAGATCATGTGGTCATTCTGGAAGAGGCTTCGGAGCGAAAGAGCGGAGACAAAACCATTCAGTCGCTGTTATTTTCTGCAGAGAATGAAGGCCATAAGAACTACTATTATACCCATCTTGTGGAGTTTGGAAAGGGATCCGATCAGTTTGCATGGGTTCTCTTTACCTGCATGCCTTCCGATATGGATAAGTTCAGAGCAGAGTTTGATGAGATTATTGATTCCTTGGAATATACGGGAGAAGGAACTGCATTATAACAAGATGATAAAACTCTTTGATTAGGGTTGGAACATTTGAATCATATGTGATAAAATATCAATAATGATATTTGGGAGGGGAACGTGTGATGAAACTGGGTTTTGATAATGAAAAATACGTGAAGATGCAATCAGAGCATATCAAAGAGCGAATCGGCAAGTTCGGAGATAAGCTCTATTTAGAGTTTGGAGGCAAGCTGTTTGATGATTATCATGCATCGCGTGTGCTTCCCGGATTTGAGCCGGACTCTAAGATGAAGATGCTTTTACAGTTGGCGGATGATGCGGAAATCGTTATTGTCATCAGTGCAACTGATATTGAGAAGAATAAGATACGCGGGGATTTAGGCATTACCTATGATGTAGATGTACTTCGACTGATGGATGAATTCACAGAGCGCGGACTTTATGTCGGCAGTGTCGTGATTACACATTATGCAGGACAAGCTGCAGCAGATCAGTTTAAGAAGAAATTGAAAAAGATGAAGAAAAAGGTATACCTGCATTATTCTATCGAGGGTTATCCTTCTAATGTTCCATTGATTGTCAGCGATGAAGGATATGGCAAGAATGAATATATTGAAACCTCCCGTCCTCTTGTGGTTGTGACCGCACCGGGACCGGGCAGCGGCAAGATGGCGACATGTCTGTCACAACTCTATCATGACAATAAGCGTGGTATTAAGGCCGGTTATGCAAAGTATGAGACGTTCCCCATCTGGAATATTCCGCTCAAGCATCCGATCAATCTGGCTTATGAGGCAGCAACGGCAGACTTGAACGATGTCAATATGATCGATCCGTTCCACTTGGAAGCGTATGGAGAGACAACCGTTAACTATAACAGGGATATTGAGATTTTCCCTGTATTGAATGCAATATTTGACGGTATCTACGGGGAGAATCCATACAAGTCCCCTACTGACATGGGTGTCAATATGGCAGGAAACTGCATCATTGATGATGAAGTATGCTGTCAGGCATCTAAGATGGAAATCATCAGACGCTATTATGCAACGCTTGAAAAGCTGGCAAATGAGGATGCTGATGAAAGTGAGATCTACAAGATCGAACTTTTAATGAATCAGGCCAAGATTACGTCGGATGACCGCAAGGTGACGGTTGCCGCCAAAGAACGTGCGGCAGAGTTGGGTGTGCCTACGGCAGCGATCGAGCTAAAGGACGGGCATATCATCACTTCAAAGACGACAGATCTGTTAGGCGCATCGGCAGCGCTTTTGCTGAATGCTTTGAAGTATATGGGAAATGTCGATCATGACACACATTTGATTCCGGCAACGGCAATCGAACCGATACAGGAGTTAAAGGTAAAATATCTGGGCGGAAAGAATCCGAGACTCCATACAGATGAGGTATTGATTGCACTCAGCATGTCTGCATTAAGTGACGAGAATGCAAAGGTTGCACTTGAACAGTTACCGAAGCTGCGCGGTTGTCAGGTACACACGTCGGTCATGCTCTCCGAGGTAGACATTAAGATATTTAAGAGGCTGGGAGTCGATCTGACCAGTGAGCCGATCAAGAAACAGAAAAAACAATATTGATACAGGGCGGAACGGGGTGACCTGTTCCGCGTTTTTATTAGGAGGAACAGACTATGAATACAAGTTGTGACAGCTGCAACAATTACATTTATGACGAGGAATTTGAGGAATATGTATGTGAGGTTGATATGGATGAGGATGAGATGGGACATTTTCTGACCAATTCCTTTTACCAGTGCCCCTATTATCAGTTCAATGATGAATATAAGGTAGTCAGGAAGCAGATGTGACAGATGTCAATTGACGAAATTACATTGTATTAGTATAATAATACAAATAATAGAGCATTGTGAACTGAGGAGGGATCACTATGATACAGATACAGAATTTTTCAAAGCAATACGGAAATGGAAAAAGGGCAGTAGACAATCTGACATTAACGATAGAGTCAGGTGATATATACGGGTTCATCGGGCATAACGGAGCCGGTAAATCCACGACGATCAAGTCAATTGCGGGCGTGCTTGATTTTGAAGAAGGAGAGATTCTGATAGACGGACACTCCATCAAGAAAGAGCCTATGGCGTGCAAACAGGTTATGGCATATATTCCGGACAATCCGGATCTGTATGAGCATCTGACGGGAATACAATATCTGAATTTTGTCGGAGATATCTTTGGTGTGCCGAAAGAAAAGCGTGCCGAGCGAATCAAACGTTACGGAGATTTGTTTGGAATCACGGCTTCCTTTGGTGATCTGATTTCTTCCTATTCACATGGAATGAAGCAGAAACTTGCCATCATCTCCGCATTGGTACACAAACCCAAGGTATTATTATTGGATGAGCCTTTTGTGGGGCTTGATCCGAAGGCGAGTCTGGATCTGAAGAAGATCATGCATGAGATGTGTGACGAAGGATGTGCTATCTTTTTTTCTACGCATGTGCTGGAGGTAGCAGAGAAGCTGTGCAATAAGATTGCGATCATCAATGAAGGGAAACTGATTGAATCCGGCGATATGGAGACCGTCATCAAGAACCAATCTCTTGAAGAGGTATTCATGGAGGTGGTTGAAAATGAGTAATGCAGGTTTCGAGAGAGTCGGTATCGGAAAGAGCTTATGGACGCTGATGAAGGCGCAGCTTCTTACAAGCTTCAGATTCAATGAGATGCTTCATGAAAAGGATAAAAAGAAGCATTCCAGAAGTATTGTTTATTTTATTACCATGATCTTTTTGTTTTGTATGTTAGTGGGATACAGTTACTTGATCGGACTGGGACTGAATCTGATCGGAATGGCGGAGGCAATTCCGAGTATGGCATTTACCATCTGCTGTATGATGTCATTGTTTTTCACTATGCTGAAATCAGTTGTGACTTTATTTGGATTTAAGGATTATGATATGCTGATGTGTCTGCCGATCAAGAGCACGGTCGTCATCACCAGCAAATTTCTCTATATGTATATCGTCAATGAGCTCTTGACAATCGGAATCATGCTTCCGATTGGAACGGCATATGCACAGTTTGCAGGATTTCACCCGATGGATTTGATCATTTGGATATTGGGGACGATTACGGCACCTTTGATCCCGATGACGATTGCAACGATGGCAGGAGCAGCGATTTCGGCAGTTGTATCCAGGATGAAGCACAAGAATTTATTCTCTGTGATTTTTTCTTTTGCCATGATTTTTGCCATTATGGTTTTCAATATCTGTCTCAACAGTTCGGATTCGGATGCAATGTTGTTTCTTCAGATGAAGGAAATCAGTACGATGTTGATAGATAAGATGAGCAGTCTGTATCCGCCGGTTCGTCTGTTTCAGGAGAGTGTGACGCAGCACAATCTGTTGCCGCTGCTGGTATTGATCCTTATATCCGTTGGATGGTATTTGATTTTTGTAAATGTAGTAGCTGCCAGCTTTAACAAGATCAACACAAAGCTGAAGGCGCATAATGCCAAGACAAATTATAAGATGCAGGAACTGCAGACCTCTACTCCTGTGATGGCGCTTTTTAAGAAAGAAGTGGCAAGATTCTTATCTTCACCGGGATACATCGTCAATACTACCGTGGGTACTGCAATGGCGTTGATCTTCTCTGTTTTTTGTGTAATCAAGGGACCTGATAGTGTCATTCAGACATTTGCGGGAGAGGATTTCGGAGGATTTACGCAGGGAGCGTTGTGTGCAATACCGTTTTTTGCATCGGCATTGCTTGCGATGACATGCACATCATCGGTGTCCTTGTCTCTGGAAGGCAAGAATCTGTGGATTATCAAGTCACTTCCTTTGGAACCGCAGACAATCTTACAGAGCAAGATCTTATTTGATCTAAGCATTAAATTATCTACATCGGTTGTTTGTGGTATCCTGCTGTTGATCGCCTTCAAGCCGACTTCATTTGCGGTAGCAGTCTGGTATCTGCTGACACCTGTGGCATTTGCTGTCTTATCGAGTATGTGGGGTATGTTTTTGAACGTGAAGTTTCCGAATTACGAGTGGGAAAATGAAATGGTAGTCATTAAGCAGGGTGCTGCGTCTGGCATCAGTATATTCAGCGGAATGATTTTTGGCGGTTTAATCGGTGTGGCAGTGCTGCTGCTCGGCATTGCAGGTTTTTCGGTTGCTGCTGCTGCCGTGAGTACTTTAATAATTGCGGTCATGGCTTTTGGATTATATCGAGTGCTTATGAAAGCAACAATATAAGGGGTGATTGACATGCCGGTTACGATTTTTACCATGACGCATAAGAAGTTTGACGAGCCTAAGGATCAAATTTATATCCCGCTTCATGTCGGCAGAGCCGGAGCCGGTGATCTGGGGTATCTGGGTGACCACACAGGCGACAACATTTCTGCGTTGAATTGTTATTATAGTGAATTAACCGGAATATATTGGATATGGAAGAACATCCGTACAAAGGATTATGTCGGCGTATGCCATTACAGACGGTATCTGGTAGATGAGAACGATGTGATATTGACAGAAAGAATGTATGAAGATTTGCTTCAGGAGTACGATCTCGTTACAACTAAGGTGCTTAGGCTGAATTGTGCTTATTACGATGGATATGCAGCCAATCATCATATTAAGGATCTGATTGAGACCGGAAATGTCATCCAAGAGAAATATCCTGAATATTATGACACATATGAAAGAATCGTTCATTCGAACAGGACTCTGTTCGGAAACATCATGGTGACAACCAAGGAATTGTTCGATGAATACGCGGCATGGCTGTTCGATATTTTCTTTGAGGTACAGAAGCGAATTGATATTGACTCATATGATGATTACCATAAGAGAGTCTTTGGATTTATATCAGAGATCCTGCTGCTTGTATGGATTACGGTCAAGGGACTTCGTTTTTGTGAATGTAAGGTAGGCATGTTGGGCGAGAAAAAAGAAACGATAGAGATGAAGAACCGTATTGCGGAGTATTTTCAGCACAAGGATATCGCGGGAGCCAAGACTTATTTTATGACATCTCTGTCAAAACGTCCCGATGTCCTAATGGAAGCATCTGATATCTATGGAGAACTAAAACTGTCCATGCAGGTCATCAGCACCTGTGATATGGAATTGCAGGAGACGGGAAAGTGTGTACTGGACAGAACTACAGACTTCAGGGAACTGATGAAATATTTCTCGAGATTAAATGCAATTGCAGCGCGTCGCAGAGACGGAGAAAATACAGCAGAAGATGATGCATACATAGAAAAAGAGGGAGTATCACCTATTGCGATGCAGATTGCAGAGATGATTTCCAATTGTAATGACTTGCAGTGACATTTGTCACAATATGGGTTTGAAGCATTGAAAAAGAAAAGATGAAAGTGTATCATTTGAGTAATGTGATTGAGAACTGCAATTGGGTGGTTCTTAGTTCACACCTATGAAAGAGGGAGAGAAAGATGAGAAAAACAAAAAAGAAGAGTGTCTTGCTGTTGACGGTTATGTTGATTTCATTGCTTGCAGGCAGCGTAAATGTTTTTGCTGCTGAAGAGGATGTCGTTGAGGTGACACAGAAAGATACAGCAGAAAACGTGATTATGGCAGAGGTGTCACCTGCGGACAAGAGCTATGAGAGAGATGTCTATTGGTTCGGAAACGAAGTGAACATGTATGACACAGAGATCAAAGGAGATCTGATAGCAGCAGGCTATAACTTGTTTGTAGAGACTGCAGAAGTCGGAGGAAGCATACGTTCGGCATCATATGGGCTGAAGCTGAATGATGTAAGCGTAGAAAATAATATAACAGCAATGGGAAATTCACTCAGTTTTAACGAGAATACGACTGCAAAGGGTATTTATGTATGTGGAAATGATATTTCCTATAGCGGGGAATGTGATGCGTTATATGCAGCCGGTAATATTGTAATCTTCAATGGTGTTGTAAACGGAGATGCCGTGATTGAAGGAAACCGAGTTACCATCGGGTCAGATGCAGTTGTAACAGGTAAGCTGACTGTGAATGCAACTGATATGCCGCAGATACCGGATGCAGCTGCAATAGAAGAGTTCGAATATATTGAGACACCGGAGATTGATCCGGCAACAGCCGAAGTTATTTCACCGATTACACAGTTTATAGATAAGATAATCAATCGTGCATATTGGATACCGGCAATGATTATGGTAGCAATGTTCTTCTGCTTAGTGATGCCGGGAGCGATTGACGGCTCGGGTAAGATGCTTTTGAAGAAGCCGGTCGCTATGCCTGTCACAGGACTTGTGTCCATACTGGCTCTGCCGTTTGCCTTGATTCTATTATGTATTACATGGATTGGTTTACCGTCGGCAGGTCTGGTAACGTTGCTGGCATTACCGATGTTTATCTTTGCGGTACCGTTTGTAGGTGCTTCCGCCGGAAGAATTGTATTGCCGAAGATGAATGTATGGCTTTCTTCTATCATCGGTACGGCGGTGCTGACAATTGTGATCATTATACCGGTGCTTGGCGGTTGGATTAAATTCCTGTGTATGGTATATGTATTCGGATATTTTATCCAGAAGTGCTATGAACAGATAAAGATGCTTGGTAAGAAGCCGGCAGTGGAGAATCCGCAGAGTATATCGGCAGAGAATGTTTCGTCATCAGAAAAATAAGTCAGAGTATAATATACAGGTAAAGATAAATAGCAGATATGATTTCATTTTGAGATCATATCTGCTATATTATATCTATTCACAGAATTAAGGAGCAATATGTATGAACTTATTAGAGTTATTGATTTTGGCAATTGGGCTGTCGATGGATGCATTTGCAGTATCTGTCTGTAAGGGTCTTTCCGTAGGAGAAACCAGGTGGAAGCATATGGCAATTGCAGGTGCATGGTTTGGAGGGTTTCAGGCATTGATGCCCTTAATAGGCTATATACTTGGAAACACATTTGCCGGATATATCACAAGTATTGATCATTGGATTGCATTTGGCCTGTTGCTGCTTATTGGGGTTAATATGATCAGAGAAGCCTTTGGAAAGGAAAAAGAAGAAGAGACAGCATGTGGTTCCTTTGGAGCAAGATCAATGTTTTTGATGGCGATTGCAACCAGCATAGATGCACTTGCGATCGGTGTTACGTTTGCCTTTTTGCGAGTTAATATTCTGGCTGCGGTTACGTTTATCGGTGTGACTACATTTGCCTTGTCAGCCATCGGAGTTAAGGTTGGAAGTATTTTTGGTGCGAGATTCAAATCCAAGGCAGAAATTGCAGGAGGTACAATCCTGATTCTGCTTGGAAGTAAGATTTTGCTTGAACATTTAGGTATTATCAATTTTTGAATATAAGAGAAGAGTTTTAATGGGTATGCTTAGTAAAGAAATATAGGTGATAATATAACACCTACCAGAAAGGGCAGTATGATACCGGATACGATCTGTGCGGTAGTGTGTCTCTTTAAACGGCGGCTGGATATGAAGACGCATACCAGAACCGGAATCCCGATGAGAAAGATCCATTGTCTGAACATCATCAGGATGGCGACCGGACCGGCTGAGCCAACGGCATGTCCGCTTAATTTGAAATGAAATACCTTGCTGCTGACGAGGATGATCAGCCCACAGATAAAGTAAGTCAGATAAATAAAGATTAAAGATTCCGGTTGATGAAGCAGAAGACTTGTAATCAGACCACAGATGTAACCTGTAACAGAGAGAATCATAGCAAGCGTACGCTGTCCGTCACGTCCCGGAAACCATTTTTTTAGCGGAAGCTGGATGATATAGGCCAGTGACGGGAAGATGCTGATAAATGAAACAGCCATGATATAGTCTGTGATATGTGGAAATACTTCGGGTACGAAGAACAGCAGATAGGTAAACATCAACAGCGCCAATATAGGCGGAACCGTCAGTATTCGTATAATTTTTGACAATAACTCATTTTTCATAATAGAACTCCTTTTCGACAAAAAGTTTCAATAAACACAACATGTAGTATTGAATACTATGTTAGCAGATTGAAGAAAAAATGTCAATATATTCATATTTAAAAAAACTTAATAGGCTAAAAGATGAAATGTAAAGTATTTTTCCATTTTTTTTGTGAGTTTTATATAATGCATCCGAATGAAAAAAGTGATATGATACGGTCTGTATCAAAAATCAAGTTTCAGAGGAGGATGTAATTATGAAAAAGGCATTATTAGCAGCAGTACTTGCAGTCGCAATGATCGGTTTGACAGCATGCGGAAGCAAGACAGAGGAAGCAGCACCTGCAACAGAAGAGGCAGTTGTTGAGGAAGCAGCAGTAGAAGAAGCACCGGCAGAAGAAGCAGCAGTTGTTGAAGAAGCACCTGTAGCAGAAGAGGCACCGGCAGAGGAAGTAGTAGCAGATGAGGCAGCAGTTGCAGATTTTGCAGCTCAGATCGTAGCAGCAGTAGATGCAAAAGACATCGAGGCACTTTCAGCACTTGTTACATATCCTACATATGTAGCATTGGGTGATGGAATGGAAGTAGCAACTAAGGAAGACTTCGTTGCAATCGGTGCAGACGCACTCTTTACAGAAGAATTGATTGCAGCAGTAGACGCAGCAGATGTAAGTGCTCTTACAGCATCAGAAGCAGGTTATGTGATTGGCGAGTCAAAGCCTAATGTGATCTTTAACTATGGCGCAGATGGCAAGCTTGGAATTACAGGTATCAACTACTAAGATACCAAAGATGAACATTAGAAAGTCCTGCAGCATAGATGCTGCGGGACTTTTTTCTCGGAAATATATTATTTTGAGTGCTGGCAAAAGTAAAAAATACATGATAGAATGTATAAGAAGGTAGAGACTGAAGACTCTGTCTTCTATTGTCAAACAAGGGGGTTCGGGTTATGTATGATAAACTGACACGCAGTGATATTAAGAAGATGGAAGAGGAAATAGAACATAGGAAAGTGGTTGTACGTCATGAACTTCTGGAGCATGTTAAAGTGGCCAGAGCACAGGGCGATCTGAGTGAGAACTTTGAATATCATGCCGCAAAGAAAGAAAAGAACCAGAATGAAAGCAGAATCAGATTCTTAGAGAGGATGATTAAGACTGCTGTTATTGTTGATGATGAATCAAGTGAAGGCGAAGTCGGCATGAATACGGCAGTGGAAGTTTATTTTGAAGAGGATAAGACAACAGAAAAGTATAGGATTGTAACAACGATGCGTCAGAATTCTCTTAAGAACCTGATCAGTGTAGAGTCTCCGATGGGGAAGGCTCTTTTGAAACATAAGGTTGGTGACCGTGTACATATACAGGTCAATGAGCAATATGGCTATGATGTTGTAATCAAGGCAATTGATCAGTCTGATGATGGCGAAAACGATGAAATCAGAAGTTTCTAGTAATGTACAAAATACAGAACAAACAAAAACTGACATTGACAGATCAACGGCAAGGTGTTAAGATGTCCAACATAAACTTTGGAGGAAAGCAATGAAAACATTATTATTTTCAACAGCAGCATATTTTTTCTTTTACTTTTTCGGCTTTGGCTTTATGGGCTTTGACGAAAAGGTGATTTGTGCTGTGGAAAATAGAGTGTCTGTATAAGAATGAATTGATCATTGTTTATATGAGCCTCACAGTGTAAATCACTGTGGGGCTCTTTTATTATTGAAATAAGGGTTTGAAAAAACATCATAAAACGGTTAAAGGAGGAAGCAACATGATTATTGTATTAAAGCAAGGGATTGCAGAAGGACAGAGGAAACATTTGAAGGAATGGATCGAGGAACAGGGCATCAGTGTCCATGAATCAGAAGGAGAATATTGTTCTGTATTGGGTCTGATTGGAGACACGGGTAAGATTGACATGGAATTGCTGGAGAGCATGGATATTGTTGAATCGGTGAAGCGAGTCAGTGATCCGTTCAAGAGTGCCAACAGAAAGTTCCACCCGGAGGACACAGTCATTCAAATAGGAGACTTAAAACTTGGAAAAGGACATTTTCAAATGATTGCCGGACCGTGTTCTGTGGAATCACATGAGCAGATCTGTGAGGTGGCCGAGGCTGTAAAGGCAGCAGGTGCAACCATCTTGAGAGGAGGGGCATACAAGCCGCGGACTTCGCCGTATGATTTCCAGGGACTTCGTTCCGAAGGACTGGAACTGCTGCTCGGGGCAAAGAAAGAAACAGGAATGCCGATCATTACGGAAATTATGAATGTCAATCATCTGCCGCAATTTGAAAATGTGGATATCATTCAGGTCGGTGCACGTAATATGCAGAATCATGAGATGCTGAAGGAACTGGGCAAGATCAGAAAGCCGATCCTTTTAAAGAGAGGACTTGCCAATACTTTAAAAGAACTTCTGATGAGTGCGGAATACATCATGGCAGGCGGCAATGAGCAGGTCATCTTATGTGAAAGAGGTATTCGAACCTTCGAGACATATACCAGAAACACGTTGGATCTGTCGGCAGTACCGGCACTTAGGGAGATGACGCATCTTCCGATTGTGGTCGATCCAAGTCATGCAACCGGAATCGCGAGAATGGTAGAGCCGATGGCACTGGCAGCAGTAGCTGCAGGAGCCGATGGACTGATGATTGAGGTACACAACAATCCGGCAAAGGCACTGTGTGACGGAGCACAGTCACTGACTCCGGCACAATTTGCGGCAGTTGCCGAGAGGGTTCGCAAGGTTCGGGCAGCACTTGAGTAAAAATAAGGTATATCAGTCAATGAGCAAAAAAAACAGAAGTAGAAGTACAGAACCGGAAGAAAAATTGAGAAGAAAATGGATAGAAAAATAAAGAACAATATAGGAGGATGTAAAAATGGACATCAAAAGCATGAGAGAAGAAATCGGAAAGATGGATAATGAATTAATTGAACTGGTCAGCAACCGGATTAAGAAGTGTGGCGAAATCGCAGATTATAAGCAGAAGAACGGTTTGCCGATTTATGACGGCAGCTATATGCAGGAAAAGTTAAAGGATATTATGGAGAATACAGACGAAGCCCTGCGTTCCTATGTGTATATGATGTATTCCTTTATTTTCGATATCAGCCGTTCCTATGAAGAAGGACTGATGAACCCGTCAACAGCTCTGATGGATAAGATTACAAAGGCAATTGAAGATACTGACAAAGTATTTCCGCCATATGGTGTAGTGGCATGTCAGGGAGTAGAGGGTGCATTTTCGCAGCATGCCTGTGAGAAGATTTTTGAGATTCCGAATATCATGTATTTCAACAACTTTGAGGGTGTGTTTGCAGCAATTGATAAAGGACTCTGCAAGTACGGAGTGCTGCCGGTGGAAAACAGTACAGCCGGTTCCGTGAATGCAATTTATGATTTGATGATGAAATATCATTTCTGCATTGTCCGCAGTATTCGACTGAAGGTAGATCACTCTCTGCTTGTAAAGCCGGGAATGAAACTTGAAGATATTAAGGAAATCTATACACATGAGCAGGCAATCGGACAGTGTTCGGAATATCTGAAGGAATTGAAGGATGTCAAGGTGACGGCTTGCGAGAATACCGCAAGTGCGGCGAAACTCGTGGCAGAATCAGGACGCAGCGATATCGCGGCGATTGCATCACATGACTGTGCCGAATTATATGGATTACAGTCCATCGGAGATTCCATTCAAAATACCGATAATAACTATACCCGTTTTATCTGTATTACGAAAAAACTTGAAATCTATGCAGGTGCAGACAGGACATCTATCATGATGACCATCGGACATAAGCCGGGTTCACTGTACAAGGTACTATCCAGGTTTTATGCATTGGGAATCAATCTTGTCAAACTGGAGAGCCGTCCGCTTCCGGATCGTGACTTTGAGTTCATGTTCTATTTTGATCTGGAGACATCGGTGTACTCGCCGAGATTTACACAGCTCATCTGTGAACTGGATGAAATGAGTGAGAAATTCAGTTATTTGGGCAGTTATTTAGAGATTGTCTAAACAGTAGAAAAGCAGATTGCGGATTTGGACTTCATAAATGCAACAAAATTTGTTATACTGTCTAAGGGCAGAGAAACAGCCTGATTGCTATGACAAGGAGTATATTACAGATGAAGAAACTACTGTTTGTCGATGCCTGTATTACAAACAAGCAGGTATCGAGGACGAGAATGTTGTGTGAGGCATATCTGGAGAAATATCGTGCCGGACAGACCGAGGAAATTGAATTAGAAACGGTGGTACTTGCAGATCGCATCATACAGCCGATGACAGCGGAGAAATTGACGGAGCGGGAAAAACTGATTGCAGTGGGGCATCTGGATCACCCGATGTTTGAACTTGCAAGGAAATTTGCCGAAGCTGATCATATTGTGATAGGTGCGCCATATTGGGATTTGTCTTTTCCGGCTATTTTGAAGATTTATATCGGAAATATCATGGTGAATACATTGACCTTCCGATATGGAGATTATGGGCAGGAAGGGCTGTGCAAGGCAGAAAAATTGGTCTATATCACGACAGCCGGCGGATATATCGGAGAAAAGAATCATGGTTACTATTATATCAGGGATATTGCCAATGATCTTGGGATTAAGAGTACAGAATTTATCTCGGCAGAGGGACTTGATATTGCAGAAAATGATGCAGATGCAATTTTAAATGATGTAATTCATTCTTTGTAAGTAAAGATGCATTGTTGTATTGTAAAAGAATACAAAATATCGGAAGGATCAAGCGAAAAAGGAGTTAAAAATGGCAGTACAACAGTTGAAAAATGAAGAAATGTACAAGATAGAATCTTTGTATGAAGGCTGGGAAGAATCCCTGCTCTGGTCATGCCTGCAGGGACATATGGGACGTGCCTGGGTAGATGACATTGAAAATCCGGCAGCGGCAGAGATTTTATTAGGTGATTTCTTTTACTTTGCAGGGAATTTTGATGTGCAAGGAGCAGAGGATCTTGTCAGAAATATTCCGGCTGACTTCAGCACGGAATTTGCATTGATGGTTCCGCAAAATGAAGACTGGTCTAAGGTGATAGAACGTGTATATCCAAACAATCATACAAGGCTGACGCGTTATGCGATTAAGAAGGCACCTACGGATTTTGATCCCAAAGTGCTTCAGGAATATGTGGACAGATTGCCGGAGGGCTATACCATACGTCAGATCGACGAAGCATTATATCGCATAGCAGACAAGGAGGTTTTTTCAAGTTATTTCTGTTCTCAATTTGCGACATATGAGGATTTTGCAAAACGAGGATTAGGGTTTGCTGTTATGCATGGTGATGAATGGGTGGCAGGTGCTTCTTCCTATTCTATGTATACCGGCGGAATTGAAATTGAGTTGGACACGAAGGAAGAACACCGCAGAAAAGGATTGGCATTGGCAGTTGCTGCAAGACTGATTCTGGAATGCCTGGATCGAGGTCTTTATCCTTGTTGGGATGCAGCCAATCTGCAGTCCAGAAGAATTGCAGAACGTCTGGGGTATACGTTTGACAAGGAGTATCCGACTTATTCTATCACAGATTTTAGATAGCAGTTGGTTGAAAGAGGTGGCATGATGTCATATTTTGAGGATGCATTGGCAGACTTCGTTCAGAACTTTGCATATGGTGATGCGATAAGACATTTGGCGGATCAAGGGTATAGTGCAGAGAGAATCAAGAAGGAATATGATTATCCCGTATCCTTGGAGAAAATAGAAAAGATTGTTCAGGAGAGAAAAGCAAGAGAAACTTCCGGCACAGTTGAATCGGAAGATCAATGAGGATTAGAAATGCTATATCAGATATGTAATGGTGCAGTACGTTTTGCGGCTGACACGATATTGGAAAATGTAAATTTTGAAATTCGGAATACAGAGAAGATCGCGGTAGTCGGAAGAAACGGCTGCGGTAAGACGACCTTGCTCAAGCTGATTGCAGGAGAAGTGGATCTGTCAAAGAGGGATTCCGATGAGGATGTCTGTATCACACGTGCGGGCAACCCGACCATCGGCTATTTGAAGCAGCTGACATTTGATGATGAGAATCTGACTCTGGATGCAGAGATTCGAAAGGTCTTTGCACCCATCATCAATATGAAGACGAGACTCGCCGAGCTGGTTGAAGAGATGGAAACGGAAGCAACAGAGAAGCGGGTTGCAGAATATACCGCCCTGGAGGAGAAGTTCAAGGATCTCGGCGGTTATTATTATGAAAAAGAATATGATACGATGCTGCGCAGTTTTCAATTTGATCTTGCGGACAAGGAAAAGAAGCTGAGCGAATTTTCGGGTGGACAGAGGACAAAGCTGGCATTCATCAAACTGCTGCTCAGTAAGCCTGATATCTTGCTGTTAGATGAGCCGACGAATCATCTGGATATTACTACGATTGAATGGCTGGAGAAATATCTGGCAAACTATAGCCGCGCCGTGGTCATTGTATCTCATGACCGTATGTTCTTAGACAAGATCGTGGATGTAGTATATGAAATCGAGCATCAGAAGGCAAAGAGATATCCCGGAAATTATACGGCCTTTATGAAGCAGAAACGATTGAATTATGAAAAGCAGATGAAAGATCACATTGCCCAGCAGAAGGAAATTGCCAGATTGGAGGCAATTGTTGAGAAATTTAAGAACAAGCCGACCAAGGTTGCCATGACACGTTCCAAACTCAAGCAGATTGAACATATGGAAATTATCGAGGCACCGGATCGATATGACAATAAGACTTTTCATGCAAATTTTGAGCCGAGTAAGGAAACCGGCAGAGATGTACTGCAGGTCACGGATCTGGTCATCGGCTATGACAGTCCGCTTGCAAAGGTATCGCTGGAGATGAAGCGCGGACAGAAGCTGGGCATCATCGGCGGTAACGGTATCGGCAAATCCACGCTGCTCAAGACTTTGGTAGGGATGATCGAGCCGTTGTCCGGTTCCTATTCCTATGGAAATCATGTTGAGATAGGCTATTTTGACCAGCAGATGGCGCAGTATTCCAGCGATAAGACGGTGCTGGACGAGTTCTGGGATGAATTTCCGTCTCTGATGCAGACGGAGGTGAGGAACTGTCTTGGAGCATTTCTCTTTAGTGGGGACGATGTATTTAAGAAGGTCAGTATGCTTTCCGGCGGTGAAAGGGTACGTCTTGCATTGGCAAAGATCTTTAAACGCAGACCGAATTTTCTGATTCTGGATGAACCGACGAATCATATGGATATTGTCGGAAAGGAAACCTTGGAATCTATGCTTAAGGATTATCCGGGAACGGTTATTTTTGTATCTCATGATCGTTACTTTATCAAACAGGTATCGGATGTATTGCTTGTTATGAGCCCTGCGGATGATGCCGGTCAAGACTCGATGGGAGAATATAAAGTCTATCAGTTTGGATACGAACAGTATATGGAAGAAGTGGAGTCAGCAGAACGCGGTGAGCTGAATAATTCTGAAGGTGTGGGCAGCAGCCGGAGTACCGGTACAGGGAAGACATCCGTTGTATCGCCCGGGCGGTCCGACGGTAAACAGGAAAATCCGGCAGTAGGACAGCCGGTCACAAGCGGGAAATACTATAATCCGGGCAAGGAACAGGCGAAGCTGGAACGTAAGATAAAAAAAATCGAAGAGCAGTTGGAGACTTGTGAGGCCGAGATACAGAAGCAAAAGGAGGAATTGCAGAATCCGGAGCTGGCAAGTGATTATGTGCGCCTGCAGGAAATTCAGAGCAGCATTGACAACGGGGAGGAGCAGCTGCTGCAATTGATGTCGGAGTGGGATGAATTACAGTCTCTTATAACCAAATAATAAAGTAACAAATTTTAACATATATAGTATTAAAAACTATATTACGGGGTTGACAAAACGACTGTTTGTTTGTACACTGGAAACAGAAAAAAGTAAGAGAGGTAGACTTATGATACAGATCATTACAGACAGTTCCAGTGATATCAGCCAGGAAAAAGCGAAAGAACTCAACCTGATCGTAATGCCGCTTACGGTTCGTTTTGGCGAGGATGTATATAGAAGCGGAATTGATATTACGGATGAAGAGTATTACAGGAGACTTGTTGCCGAAAAGAATTTGCCTACGACGGCTCAGGTAAATCCTTTTGAATTTGAAGAAAAATATAAGGAAATACTCGACCGCGGAGATGAGATCATCAGCATTCATATTTCCAGTGAGATCAGCGGAACCTGTCAATCGGCAGCGATTGCAAAGGAAAATCTGGAGACAGATAAGATTACGGTCATTGATTCGCGCAATGTATGCAGTGCTCTTGGACTGCTTGCAATCATAGCAGGACAGATGAGAGATCAGGGAGCATCGGCACAGAAAATCACGGAAGCCATTCAATCGTACATACCAAAGTTACATTTGTTTGTTGCATTAGAGACGCTTGATTATGTAAAAAAAGGCGGCCGCATCTCATCAACGGTTGCTTTTGTGGGCAGTGCCCTTGGACTTCACCCGATCGTATCCTTGATTGACGGCAAGATTGAAGTGGTTGACAAGGCAAAGGGTAAAAAGTCTTCGGTGAAGTGGATGTGCAAGAAGCTTGCAGAGCTTCCGAATGCAGAGGGTCTTCCACTGCTTGTAGGGCATGCAAACGCACCTGAAAAGGGTGAGGATCTCCGGAAGATATTAGAGGAACAAGGTGTTAAGGGCATTTCGGACAATGTATGCATGGGGCCGGTAGTCGGAACCTACAGCGGACCGGATGCAGTCGGAGTATTTTATGTAGAAAGATAAATATATCGTCGGAGCGAAGACGCTTTGCTGATGAAAAAAGATGTGCGAAAAGAGAAAGCTGGAGAAACTGTTTCCGACTTTCTTTTTTGCATTTTCTTTATCAAACCTTAACATCCAATCTTTGTTTCGAATCTTGAATGTTCGCTTTAATAATGCTACTATGTTAAAGATAGTCATGTGATCGGACAAAAGAAAATACAATTATATACGAAAGGGAGATCAGATATGGACGTAGTGAATTATCAATGTCCCAATTGCGATGCTCCGCTGAAATTTGGCAGTCAGAATCAGAAATGGGATTGTGAATTTTGTGGTAGCTCTTTTCAGCTGGAGGACCTCAAGGGTCAGGAAGCAAAAGGTGAAGGAACTGTTTCAGGCGGAGAATATGACGCAAGGGAGAATGAATGGCGTGCAGAAGAATTACAGGGAATGAAAGCATATTCCTGTGAGCAATGCGGAGGAGAGATTATTGCAGATGAAACGACATCGGCTTCTTTTTGCCCGTATTGCGGAAATACAGCAATATTTCCGAAGCAATTTGAAGGAGTCTTCAGACCGGAGTCAGTACTTCCGTTTAAGAAGGACAAGAAGCAGGCAAAGGAAGCCTTTAAGCAGTTTTGTAAGGGCAAGTGGCTGATTCCGAGAGATTTTACGTCAGCTAACAAGATTGAGGAAATCACAGGCGTATATGTTCCTTTCTGGCTCTATGATTGTAAAGCGGATTCGGATATTACCTTCCATGCGACCAAGGTGAAGACATGGAGGCAGGGTGATTATCAATATACCAAGACGGACTATTATGCAGTAAAGCGTGCCGGTGATATGGAGTTTGATCAAGTGCCTGCAGATGGCTCCACGAAGATGAATGACCAACTGATGAGTGCGATAGAGCCATATGACTATCAAGAGATAGCGCCCTTTTCCACAGCCTATCTGTCAGGCTATCTTGCAGAGAAATATGACCAGAGTGCAGAAGATGTAAAGCCACGTGTGGATGAGAGAATGAGAAATTCTGCGGTAAGGGTATTGCAGGACAGCGTTCATGGCTATTCATCCGTCAATGTTGCACAGAACATCACCAATCTGAAATATAACAAGACACATTATGTGCTGCTTCCGGTATGGATGCTGGTAAGTAAATACAAAGGCAAGGATTATATGTTCGCGATGAACGGACAGACCGGTAAGATGGTGGGAAATCTTCCTGTTTCGACAGGCAGAACCGTTGCAACCTTCTTTGGAATCATGGGTGGAGTGACGGCAGTGGTATATCTGATGTCAGTAATCGCGTATGCATTAGGAGGGATGATATGATGAAAAAGAAAATAACAGCAATAGTCCTTTTGATGCTTATGACGCTGATGATGTCAGTGCCGGTATCTGCATACGAGGAAAGAGTGTTTGATAATGCGGATCTGCTCAGTGATGAGGATGAGGCCGAGATCAATGAAGAGATTGATTCTATCAGAAATACATATGCCTGCGATGTGGTTGTAGTTACGACCAATGACAGCGAAGGCAAAAGTGCTATGGAATATGCGGATGATTATTACGATTATAATGGATTTGGCATTGGTGAAGAGTATGACGGCATTATCCTGACAATCAATATGGATATCAGGGAGTACTGGATCTCTACTTGCGGACAGGCAATTCTCTGGTTCTCCGATGAAGAAATCGAAGGTATGAACTCCACGGTACAGGTGTATCTGTCGGATGCCGATTACGGAAACGGTGTAATGGCTTGGCTCGGTGATGTAGCATATGAGCTTGAATATGATGACGGTTCGGGTTATATCATTGAAGAAATCAACAGCAATCCGTTTGCAGCAGCGGCTGTAGTCATACCGAAAGCCCTGCTCGGGGGATTGATCATCGCAACGATTTTGATTATTGTCCTGATTAAGATGTGCCGTACGGCTGTTCCTCCGACACTTGCCAATGAATATCTGAAGAAAGATACTGTTCAGATTCGTAATTCTGAGGATCGTTTCTTAAGAACACATACATCCTCTGTCAAGGTTGTGAGCGAGAGCAGCGGCGGTTCGCATGGAGGCGGCAGTTCTTCACATAGGAGCAGCAGCGGAAGGTCGCATGGAGGCGGCGGTGGAAAATTCTAGAGGCAGCTTTTGTAGGTTGGTGCCTGAATATAGAATAAAAAATGAACCAAGAAAAGAGCAGGAGGATATGAAATGGACTTTCTATTAACAAATGTGCTGGAAATCACTTGGCAGCAGCTGGTAATGTACGCGGTTGGAATTTTGCTGATCTATCTGGCAGTAAAAAAGGAGTATGAGCCGTCATTGCTGTTACCGATGGGCTTCGGTGCAATACTTGTCAATCTGCCCAATACGGGAGTTATCAATCAGACGCTTGCCGGTATCGGCGAGACAAACGGTATTATTCAATGGTTATTTGAAATCGGAATAGAAGCATCGGAAGCATTGCCGATCTTACTTTTTATCGGTATTGGCGCTATGATAGACTTCGGACCGCTTCTTTCACAGCCGATCATGTTCCTGTTTGGAGCAGCGGCACAGTTTGGTATTTTTGCAGCAGTTGTATTTGCGACAATGGTAGGATTTGATATCAAGGATGCAGCTTCCATCGGTATCATCGGAGCAGCAGACGGTCCGACCTCTATTCTTGTTTCACAGATGCTAAGATCCAATTATGTAGGAGCGATTGCTGTAGCTGCATATTCCTATATGGCACTTGTACCGGTGGTACAGCCCTTTGCAATCAGACTTGTTACAACGAAGAAGGAACGTCAGATCAAGATGCCTTATAATCCGAAGAATGTATCCAAAGCAACTCGTATCATATTCCCGATTGCCGTTACATTTGTAGCAGGTCTTGTGGCACCTACATCTGTTGCATTGGTTGGATTTTTGATGTTTGGTAATTTGATCAGAGAGTGCGGCGTATTGACATCACTTTCCGATTCTGCACAGAATCAGCTTGCTAATCTGATTACGTTGCTGCTTGGTATCACCATTGCATTCAGTATGCGCGCAGAAGCATTTGTCAATATCAATACCATCATGATTATGGCAATCGGACTTCTGGCATTTGTATTTGATACTATAGGCGGTGTACTGTTTGCGAAGTTCATCAACCTGTTCAGAAAAGAAAAGATCAATCCAATGATCGGAGCAGCAGGTATTTCCGCATTCCCGATGTCATCACGTGTTGTACAGAAAATGGCACTCAAGGAAGATCCTACAAACATTCTGATCATGCATGCAGCCGGAGCCAACGTATCCGGCCAGATTGCATCCGTAGTAGCCGGCGGATTGTTAATGAGTCTTGTGTCTAACTACATGTAGACCCTCAGAACCAAGTAAAAACAGATGAAAGCAGGCCGTGAAAGCTTGCTTTCTAAGGCCGGCATTCATCTGTTTTTGTTTGGCGAGAGCCAACCAAGTTCAGAAACCGAAGGTTTTTGAACTTGGTTCTGAAAACTTGATTCTGAAAACAAGCTCAATAAAATTTGCCTTATAACAAGTTACAGAAAAGGAGATCGTAATATGAACATAGCAAACGTAATGATAGCCCTAAACATGATGTGGAAGGGAATGTTAGGAATATTTGTAGTAATCATCCTGGTAATGCTGATCGTCATGCTGCTTACAAAGCTTACACAGAGTAAGCCTGCAGAGAAGGAATAGTAAACAAAAAATAAAATATTGGATATGATGAACTGCGGCAGTGTGTTATAATAGGTGAGGGTTTTTGTTGCAAAGCAACGAAATGCTCATGATATATCATATTGCCGTAGATTATTTTATTAGGTAAAACACAGGAGGAATCCGTATGCTGGAACAATCATATTATGACAAAACAGATGAGATCATAGCCGGACACGGAACAGAAGCGAAGTATCTGATTCCGATCATGCAGGACATCCAGAATGAATATCGATATCTGCCGCCGGAACTGCTCATATATGTAGCAAAGAGATTAAATATCACAGAGGCAAAGGCCTATAGCGTAGCCACCTTTTATGAGAACTTCTCCTTTGAGAAGAAGGGAAAGTATATCATCAAGGTATGTGACGGAACGGCCTGCCATGTAAGAAAGTCCCTGCCGTTACTGGAGCGGCTGTATCAGGAGCTGGGCTTATCAGCCGCGAAGCATACGACAGACGATATGCAATTCACGATCGAGACAGTATCGTGTCTCGGTGCATGCGGACTGGCACCCGTCATTACAGTAAATGATAAGGTCCATCCGTCAATGACCCCGGATAAGGTATCGGAACTCTTGGAGAAGCTGCGAGGTGAAGACGCATGAAGATAGAGACGAAGGAAGTAATGGAACAGGCAAGGGAACAAGCCTTGTCAAAGATCAGGGAGGATGATGTGAGGATCCTGATCTGTGCAGGAACAGGCTGCCTGGCAGGCGGATCAGCATCCATATATGAGAAGCTGTGTGAGCTGACGAAGGACAGCAAGAGAACAAGCGTGGAATTCGGAGCCGAGATCGCCCATAAAGAGGAGCCGTCCCATGAGCAGGAAACCGGACATCAGGTCGGGATCAAGAAGAGCGGCTGCCACGGATTCTGTGAGATGGGCCCGCTTGTACGGATAGAGCCCTATAATTACCTATACATAAAAGTAAAAGAAGAAGACTGTGAAGAAATCTATCAGAAGACGATCCTCATGGGAGAACCGGTAGAACGTCTTCTGTATGAAGCAGACGGAGTGAAGTATCAGGCGCAGGAGGATATCCCCTTCTATGCAAAGCAGACCCGTCTTGTGCTAAAGAACTGCGGACATATCGATGCGGAGCATATAGATGAAGCCATCGCCTTCGGTGGTTATCAGGCATTGAAGAAAGCTCTGTTCGAGATGAGCCCGGAAGAAGTAGTGGAAGAGATATTGGAATCGAACCTGCGCGGAAGAGGAGGCGGAGGCTTCCAGACGGGATATAAGTGGAAGCAGGTTGCAAGACAGGCAGAGAAGATCCGTTATGTAGTCTGCAACGGTGATGAAGGAGATCCGGGAGCATTCATGGACAGAAGTGTCATGGAAGGAGATCCGCATAAGATGATAGAGGGAATGATCATAGCAGGGTATGCAGTCGGAGCACAGGAAGGCTATATCTATGTGCGTGCGGAATACCCGCTTGCAATCAGCCGTCTGAAACTTGCAATTACCCAGGCAGAGGAAGCAGGTCTGCTCGGAGAACATATCATGGGTTCGGATTATGGATTTAAGCTGCATATCAATCGAGGAGCAGGAGCCTTCGTCTGTGGAGAAGGAAGTGCATTGACCGCATCTATCGAGGGCGAGAGGGGTATGCCGAGGACAAAACCGCCGCGTACGGTGGAACAGGGCCTGTTCGGAAAGCCTACGGTATTAAATAACGTAGAGACCTATGCCAATGTCCCGATGATCATCACAAACGGAGCAGAGTGGTACCATTCCATCGGAACAGAGACAAGCCCCGGAACCAAGGCGTTTGCAGTGACGGGAAGCATCAATAATACCGGATTGATCGAGGTGCCGATGGGAACGACCCTTAGGGAGATCGTCTATGACATCGGCGGAGGGATCAAGAACGGCAAACAATTCAAGGCAGTTCAGATCGGAGGACCATCCGGCGGCTGTCTTATGGAAAATCATCTGGATATCTCACTTGATTTCGATTCCCTCAAAAAAATGGGAGCTATGATCGGCTCAGGTGGCCTGGTCATCATGGATGAAGATACCTGTATGGTCGAAGTGGCAAGATTCTTCATGAACTTCACTCAGAATGAAAGCTGTGGCAAGTGTGTTCCCTGCAGAGAAGGAACGAAGCGTATGCTGGAAATCCTCGAAGATGTCGTGTCAGGCAAGGGAACGATGGAACAGCTGGATATCCTGCAGGAGTTGGGAGAGGCGATCACGGATACGGCATTGTGCGGACTCGGAAAGAGCGCGGCATTGCCTGTGCTGTCAACCCTGCGGCTGTTCAGAGATGAGTATGAAGAGCATGTGCTGCAGAAGAAATGCCGTACAGGAACCTGTCAGGCACTGCGTACCTATCAGATAGATCCTGAGAAATGCAAGGGCTGCTCCAAGTGTGCCCGCAA
>CAZWXS010000010.1:50710-58590 GCA_964638005.1 uncultured Lachnospiraceae bacterium | reverse complement strand
TGCCAACAGATTTACAGTCTGCCCCCTTTGGCCACTCGGGAACCCATCCATTTATATTACCGGTTCAAATAATAGCATAAGTTTTATGAACGTGCAAGATATTTTCTTTCTTTTTTCTCTTCTTTTGGCTTTATCATAATTCCCGATTGTGCCGGCAATGTAATCATGACTTTACCACCTGTGATGCGATATTCCCTTCGCTCGGTCGAATACCCCGCTTGTGTCGTCATAATGATGCTCTCTGCCATGCATTCTCTCGAAATGCCCAGATCCCAAACCTTTAGCTCTATCGTCTTTTCCGCTTCGCTGTTGTTAATTGCCACAATACTTTGTTCCGTCATGGTAAATCTGCCGTATGCCAATATATTGTCCTCTATCAGCAGGCACTTCATAGAACCGTTACCAAGCTCTCTATACTTCTTCCTGATTCGAATCAATTCCTTGTGATAGGCAATCAACTCTTGATCCTCATGACCCCATGGGTAGGTTCGTCTGTTATCCGGGTCGGTAAATCCACACAATCCTGCTTCATCGCCATAATAGATTGTCGGTGCACCCGACCATGTAAACTGCAGCAAAACTGCTTCACGGAAGACTGCCTTATTGACATTCATATTGGCTGCCTCATGACCTCTTTCCGCAACACGCCCCACCATATGATTGGTTCTTGTCAAAAACCTCGAATGATCGTGGTTTGACAGTTCATTCATCGAAACCTGCATGGACGGTGCCGAAAATTCCGCATAATGTACTCTCATCATCGCCCAGAAACTGTTAGCGTTACCCAGCATATCCTGTCTGAAATCATCACTGTGCTTCTGCATTCCTGTAAAAAACCATGTAACCGGCTCCATAAACGCATCATAATTCATAATAGTATCCCACTCATCACCATAGAGCCATTCATTTGGACTGCCATAGTGTTCAGCAATGATAATTGCCTCGGGATTGGCTTCCTTAACCACACGTCTGAAATCCTTCCAAAACTTATGATTGAATTCCGGGGAATGCCCCAGATCTGCCGCCACATCAAGACGCCATCCGTCTACATTGTAAGGAGGAGACACCCATTTGCGGGCAATGTCCATGATATATTGACACAGTTTTGGAGAATTCTCATAATTCAGCTTTGGAAGTGTATCATGTCCCCACCAGCCATCATATGCCGTATTATACGGCCACTTGTCACCACGGAAGTCAAAGAAACTCCTGTAAGGGCTGTCCGCAGAAACAAAGGCTCCTTTTTCATATTCTTCGTTATCCTCATAGATCCGTTCCCTGTCCATCCACTTGTTAAAAGAACCGCAGTGATTAAAGACTCCATCCAAAATAACTCTCATACCTCTTCTGTGAGCCTCTTCCACAACCTTGATGAACAGAGTATTGCTTGCTTCCAGATTACGCTTATCGGTCACACGTCTGATATACTTCGTCGCATGGCGATTCTCATAATCTCCTTCTGCAAGCAGATCCCCTCCGTCTGCTACAATTTTTCCGAAATGCGGATCAATATAATCATAATCCTGACAATCATACTTATGATTGGATGGTGAAACAAATAATGGATTAAAATAAATCACATCAATACCAAGATCCTGCAGATAATCCATCTTATCAAGCACTCCCTGCAGATCCCCACCGTAGAATTCCCGTATTCCCGACTTATCCGGACATTTATCCCAGTCCTTGACGCGGATTGTTGCACCGTTGATATAATGATATTCTCTGCTTTCTACATCATTTTCAGGATCTCCGTTGTAAAAACGATCCACATAAATCTGGTACATCACTGCGCTCTTCGCCCATTTAGGAGTTCGAAATCCCGGAATCAGTTTAAAATCAAAATGCGGATCCACTTCTCTAACTGCTCCCCGCAGGTCATAAAAGCAGGATATCCTGCCGGCTATTACCTCAAAATGATAGGTAATCCTGTCATTGTCTAATTGGTATTCACACTCATAATAGTCAAATGCATTGATGGTCTGGTATTTATGCATCATTACCCTGTCGTTTTTGCAAATGAAAAAAACATGGTCAACATTATTTTTAGCTGTCCGAAAGCGTACTTTAATCAAGCCGTAAGGATTCGGCTCCATCGGAATCACATATTCATCCGACGGATCGCTGAACAACGCCCTTTTATTCAGAACCGGCTTCATGCTGGACAGATAAAGTCCTTTCTCATATGGTGAAGAACTGGAATAGTCCATAATATAACTCCTTTGCTGATAGTTATGCCCAAAACAACCCACTTATATATTATATTTTATCTAACCGCAATATACAACCCCTTAAGACCAAAAAAGCACTAAATATAGTGTTCATTACTGCTTTTAGCCCTATTTTTGAACAGTAAAAAAGACAGCCTCACGATTGCTGCCTTTTTTGGAGAAGGTATTTCTTTTCTTATGGGGTATAGTAAAAACTATACAATGTATTGGGGGGGGTTACAAGAAGTATTATAGCATCCGTATTCCACCCGGTCTAGATTTAGAATTCACAAATTTTACAAAAACGCAACTTGGTTTTTGTTAATTCTGCACAAATAATGCCTCGAATTCATCTCTGCTGATCTTCTCTTTCTCGAGCAGCAGTTCAGCACATTTATGCAGGACATTCTCATATTGCTTGATAATCGATTCCGCTCTCTGATAGCACTCATCAATGATTGCCTTGACCTCTCTGTCTATCTCGCCCGCCACTACTTCGCTGTAGCCTCTTGTATGCGCCAAATCCCTGCCGATGAATACCTCATCATCTTCGTTGTCATAGCTGACAATGCCGATCTTATCTGACATACCGTACTTTGTAACCATATTCTTGGCCGTCTTGGTCGCACTCTTGATATCCTGTGACGCACCGGTCGTAATATCATGAAAGATCATTGCCTCGGCAACACGACCGCCCAGCGATACCGTAATATCCTGCAGCATACGTTCCTTGGAATTGAACATCTCGTCCTTCTCGGGAAGCGGCATCGTATATCCTGCTGCCCCGATTCCGGTCGGAATGATAGACACCGTATAGACCGGTCCTACCTCTGGCAAAGCATGGAACAGAATCGCATGTCCTGCCTCGTGATAAGCGGTAATCTTCTTTTCCTTATCCGATATGACTTTGCTTCTCTTTTCGGGTCCGATGCCCACTTTGATAAATGCCTTCTTGATATCCTCCTGTACGACAAAGCTCCTGCTTTCTCGTGCCGCAAATATTGCTGCCTCATTCAACAGATTCTCTAGATCCGCACCTGTAAAGCCTGCCGTTGTTCTGGCTATCTGCTCCAGATCCACATCATCACCAAGCGGCTTATTCTTTGAGTGAACCTTCAGGATATCCTGTCTGCCCTTCACATCAGGTCTGCCCACGCCGACCTTTCTGTCAAAACGTCCCGGTCTTAAAATTGCCGGATCCAGAATATCTACACGATTGGTAGCTGCCATTACAATGATACCTTCGTTTACCCCAAATCCATCCATCTCAACCAGCAGCTGGTTCAATGTCTGTTCACGCTCATCATGACCGCCGCCCATGCCGGTACCTCTGCGTCTGGCAACCGCATCGATTTCATCTATAAATATGATACAAGGTGCACTTTTCTTGGCTTCCGCAAAAAGATCTCGTACACGGGACGCACCCACACCTACAAACATCTCAACAAAATCCGAACCGGAAATACTAAAGAACGGCACGCCTGCCTCTCCTGCAACAGCCTTGGCAAGCAACGTCTTACCTGTTCCCGGAGGTCCCTCCAGAAGCACTCCCTTCGGAATCCTGGCTCCTACCTGAATGTATTTCTGAGGTGCCTTCAGAAAATCAACTACTTCTTTCAGTTCATCCTTTTCTTCGTCCAGTCCCGCCACTTCCTTGAATGTCATCTTGTTCTCATCCGTGGAAAGCTTTGCCCGGCTCTTGCCGAAATTCATGACCTTACCGCCGCCGGCTCCGCCTGACTGACTGTTCGTGTAGAAAATAATGACCAGAATGATACCGAAGATAATCAGACTCGGTAACATATAACTCATAAACCAGCTGGCTCTGGTCACATCCTTTAACGTATAACCCGGAAAATCCTTACGAAGCTCTTTCTCAATCTCCGCCACATCCGATACAAACAGATTCTTTTCCTCTCCTGTTGTAAGGGTAATCTGCAATTCACCCGTCGGTACTTCTGCATTCTGCTCGATGACGATATCCGCTATCTTATTTTCTGCAAGATAGGTTCGATATTCACTGTCTGTAATGTAATCCTGGGATTCAGTCCACATACTCCGCCACAATAAGAGCGATACAAAAAATGCTCCTATCAGCAACAGATAAAATCCGAATCCTCTGCCGTTTTGCTTATTCAAAATATTCCTCCTTCCGGAATCAGATTATTCTATTTCCACAACTCCTATATACGGTAAATTCCTGTATTTCTGTGCATAGTCAAGTCCATATCCGACCACAAATTCATCCGGTATCTGAAATCCGGTATAATTCACATTGACATCAACCACTCTCCGCTCCGGCTTATCCAATAGCGTACATAATGCCAGACTTGCCGGTTTTCTCTCATTCAAGATATTCAATAAATAACTGAGGGTTCTGCCTGAATCAACAATGTCCTCTACTACAATTACATTCTTGTCTAAAAGAGCCTCGTCCAGATCCTTTGCAATCCTTACGACACCGCTGCTCTGGGTGTCATCCCCATAGCTGCTGACAGACATAAAATCCATCGTTACGGGCACAGAAATTCTCTTGGCAAGCTCACACATAAAAAATGCACCGCCCTTTAATATACATACAAGATGTACTGTTCTGCCCGCATAATCCTTGCTGATCTGTTCTCCGATCTCTTTGATCTTAAGGTCTACCTCTTCTTCCGTCAGTAAGACGCTTATCTTCTCACTCATTTGCGCTTCCTCCATAAACTCGTACATTTAAAATATTCCTTGTTTCTTCTGTAATCTTATACTTCTCACTGATCCGATGACCGATGACCCATAAAATATGGGCTCCGTCTGCTAACAGAACCAGTTCTTCACGCTTTTCTCTGGGTATTTTTTCATTGATGCAATATGTTTTGATCGTCTGCCGATCCATCTCGGCATTGATGCAAAAGAAGTCATTTTTTTCACGATTACGCAATAACAAATCGTTTTCTATTTTATCATAATCGAACTGTTTCGTATATGTTTTTTGTGCAATCTCCTGTTTTTTTTCAGATACTTCCAAATAAAAATCCACGCTCATTCCGTTTGAGAGATGAACCGTTGTCGGTATCCGGTCTATCAGAACATGAATGCTCTGTGATTTCTTCACCTGATGCTCCTGCAAACAAATCAGTATATCGTCATAATCCCGTTTTGCAACCAGTTCCTGTGGAAGTATAACCGTCTTGCCGACCTCTTTCGATGACAATTCCAATACCGCCTTTACATGCTGTGCTCCAATATCCTTCCATTCACATGCCAGACGTTCCATACAGATTCTGATGACATACTGTCTGATGATAAGATCCTGCTGCAGCAAACCTTCTATCCGAATACGATAGCCGCTCTCCCGGTCTCCCGATATTATGGATTCTGATTCCCGAACTGCCTGTCGGTAAATATAACGCTCTGCCTCCTGCATCAATTCTGCCGTATCTGCAATATGTGCCGCCGCGCGTTCCTGAATCTCTTCTACAATCATCGGCAACAGTCTGTTGCGAATGACATTGCGTGTATAATGATTGCTTTCATTGGTGGCATCTGTACAATAAGATATTCCCTTTTCTTTCAGATACTGCTCTGTCTCACATCTCTCCAGACACAATAGCGGCCTGATGATTTCATCCCGAACCGGTTGGATACCTCCCAGCCCCTTAATTCCGCTGCCGCGAAACAGTCGAAATAATACTGTCTCCGCCTGATCGTTCTTGTGGTGTGCTACCGCAATCCTGTCAGCACCGACCTTCTGTTTTACATCCTCAAATGCCTGATACCGCAATTTTCTGCCCGCTTCCTCAAGTGTCAGGCCATACTCCTTCGCATAACTGCTGACATCCTCATCGTATAGATAAAAGGGCAATTTATATTCTCTGCAAATATCCTGTACAAATGCAGCATCCTGCTCAGCTTCCGCGCCCCTCAATCCATGATTGATGTGCACGACATATAGCGTAAACGGAAGCGTCTGACTGATTTCCATCAGCATAAAGAGAAGGCAAACCGAGTCTGCCCCTCCTGATACACCGATTACAATCTTATCCTGTTCGGAAATCATATGATACTGCTCAATATATCTTCGAACCTTTTCTATCATTGACTGCTCCCTGATTCTACTGCTTCTCTATATACTCATAATATAGATTTTCAGCGGAAAAATCAAGTCAAGTTATGGTGTCTCTGCTATTTCTTCCATATCCCCACAACCAATACAGACATGTCATCTTTGACCTCCTGGTCAGACATTGCCATGACCTTGGACAGAATCTTAGATGACATCTCTCTGGGGCTCGTCCTCTTCATCTTCTCGATGATACCGCACAAAACCTCCTCCGGTTGTTCGCTTCCGACTCTGTCCAGTACACCGTCCGTCACCAATATGATATAATCCTCATCATACAGCTTCTTCTGTATGCTGTCGAAATCCTGTTGATGAAAAATCCCGAGTGGAAGGCTTGTAGATACCAACGTCTCAACCTTCGTATCTCTCTTGATAAAGGTCGTAGACGCTCCCACCTTGATAAAGTTGCAGACGCCGCTGTACAGATCAATATCCGCTATATCAAGACTGGATATCGCCTGCTCCTCTGACCTTGCGACCATGGCACCGTTGATCATCTGCACAACCGTCTCTCCTGAAAATCCTGCCTCCAGAAACTGCTCCGTCAGTTCTATGATCGTCTCACTTTCCTTGCATGCACGCCTGCCGGAACCCATCCCGTCTGACAGACTGATAACGACCCGTCCTGCGCCGACCTTTGTAAATGCATAATTATCACCGGATACCTCTTCCCCTTGTTTCGGCAATCTGGCAACTCCCGTCAACACTCTGAACGCAGCATCCTCTTCAAAAAACACTGTCGTAAATTCATGGCCGATGGTCAGTGCACCTTCATTTGACGGCACCAGATTTCTCTTACATGCCTCCGAAATCAAGCCTGCCACTTCCTTTGTCGCCACCTTATTGCCTCTCTCCATCCGTAATGTCGCATATACTTCTATTCTATGTTCTTTTCTCTCTACCACAAGTATATTCTTTGAAATGATGCCTTCCCTACGCAGCCACTTGCATATCCTCTCCTCCAGCTTCTCTCCCACATCCACTACATTGTATATCTCCTCCGCCACCTCTGATATGATGTGCGCCATCTCATTAAGTTGGCCGGCAAGAACCACCCTATTTTCCATAAACCTGCTCTTCCAGAGCATTTCCCTTCGGTCTATCATAGCTTCCTCCGTCAGTATGGCTGCAGGTGATACCAACACGCTTCCCTCGCCGTCTACCGCAATCGGTATTTCATCCGGAACATAGGTAAAGGTCTTCGCCAAATTGCGGAAAGACTCGGCATATGCCAGCAAACGTCCCTTACCCGGACCCTTCAGGAATAACTCTTCCTTGTGATTCTCACCCAACAGCTCCCGCTCGGAACTGAGCAGGAATCGGATCACACCACCTACTACAAAGGACGCACTGACGACCAGTATACATTCCAATATACCTGCGATTAGGATCGTATCCCCGTCTATTGACATTGCCCTGCGCGTAATATCCATGGAAAGCAGCCCTAATCCGCTGATCACGTAGCCCTTCCACTTTCGGCAGATCCGGTGCTGTACCTCTGAGAGCCTGACCACGACAATTGTCAATATCATCGGAATCGCATATCTGACCACCTGATCGATCGG
>CAZWXS010000010.1:0-50610 GCA_964638005.1 uncultured Lachnospiraceae bacterium | reverse complement strand
CATGTCAAATCCTCCTTATCATTTTCGTAGACTCATTATAAGTGGATTCTTCATAAGCGTTTGTCAATTCGAAGTGGTTCATTTATATTATGAAACTAAAAAAGCAATCATCCTTTACAGATAACTGCTTTTACTCTTCTGCCTGAAATATAATCTCGTCTTCATATACCAGTCCCAGCTTTTCCTTCGCAACTTCCTCGACGTACTTGGCTGTCTTTGTATATTTTTCATACTCTTCCAGTTCTTCGACTCGTTTCTCTTCCTGTGCAATCTGTTCCATCAGTGCTTCTTCTCGCTTGATGTAAGCCTCCTGTTTTCCTTTGAGTCCCACACTACTGATTAGAATCACTATGAACATCATGCCTACAACCACAGTCACACATACCATGCCGAGCCTGTTTTGTCTTCTTTTTCGAAAGGCACTTCTTCTTGCCATAATAATCTCCCCTTGTAAACAAACCTTACACCCCTTGTAAGTTATCATCGTTTACATAACATTATTTTAACCATTTTTGCGCGTGCCGTCAAGGCGTTTTTCATAATCCGTGTTTTTTTCCGGAGCCATCGATATATTTTTCTCAATATCAGATAAATCTTCTTTAAGATAAAACAGATCGGCCGAAGCAACAGATAGAGCAGCTGCAGTAATCGCCGAACCACCCATTGGATGATCTGTGTCGTATACTTGACATAGAAGCGGCTGACGGTCACCTTGAAAATAATCATACCGAGCAAACTCCCAAGAACCGCGAACCACCTGAGGATTCCGTTATTTTCTTCCATTAACAGACTGAAGATGCTGATGCTGCAGACAATCCAAAATCCCATGTCCTCTATTGCAATCCACATGTTCCCATGCTTGATGAGCCTGCGGAGGATACGAAGTGTATCATATAATACCGTAATCATGATACCGAATAAAAAAGTATGTATCAGAAAATCTATCTCATGCCATATACTTTGACTCATGCGATCCGCCTCATCCCCCGTTATTTAAACAGCTTTCCAAGCAAAGATTCTCCCTGTTTGGAAAATCCGGATAATTCCGAATAGGTCAGGCTGTCAATCTTGCCCTCAACATCAATCTCACCCTTTTCAAGTGTCAGTCGATTCACATGCAGATCCGTACCCTTGATCATAAGCATACCCTGCTCTGTCTCCAGTAATATCTCACTGACATCAAAGGACAGTACATCCGATACGCCGCTGATATTACATGTCCTTCTATTTGACAGACTTAATTTGTGTACCCTTTGCTTATTTAAATCCTCCATCCTAATAAACCCCCTCATATACTTACTAAACAACTTAATAAGAGTATATGCGGGGGCTTTTCTTCATATGTCGATGTTCTAAATATATTTGAACATCTCTCCTGCCTCGTCCTTCTTTACGGTTTCCTTGACATCAAGGACTTCGACCTTTACATTTTTGTTTCCGAACTGTATCTCCAGGATATCCCCTTCTGCCACATTTGCCGATGCCTTGGCAGGTCTGCCGTTGATTGTTACCCTGCCTGCATCACAAGCTTCATTCGCCACAGTGCGTCTCTTTATGATTCTGGATACCTTCAAGTATTTGTCTAACCTCATAACATTCCTTCCTGCTTTTTATAAAGCAAAACAGAGAGTCTATAAAGACTCTCTGTTAGTAACTTACATCAATTATTTCTTATTAACTAAATCCTTTAATGCCTTACCAGCTTTGAACTTAGGAGCCTTTGATGCAGGAATCTTCATAACTGCGCCGCTCTGAGGGTTTCTTCCTTCTCTAGCTGCTCTCTTAGATACTTCGAATGTACCAAAGCCAACTAACTGAACCTTCTCACCCTTCTTTAATTCCTTAGAAACTACATCTGTAAAAGCCTTTAAAGCCTTTTCTGCATCTTTCTTTGATAATCCAGCCTGGTCAGCCATAGCTGCTACTAATTCTGTTTTGTTCATTGCGAACTCCTCCTCTATTCTGAGTATGTTTTTTTCAACGTTTGTAGTGTGAATCCAACGTCTAACACTATTTATAACCTTTTTCCCCCTATTTGTCAAGGAATATTTGGTACTTTTGTTGTATTTTAGCCACTTTTTCGCGTTTTCGATTACATAATATCCTCAAAATTATATTATGTAAATAAGTTCCATTCCTTTTCTTTTTTCATCTTTCTTCCTTTTTTATGACAGATTTTATTTCCCGAATCAGATCATCTTTTTCCTGTCGGGAAGAATCAATCCATTGATTTTCTTCTTTTTCTTTCTTTTTAATCTCTGCCCAATTTCGAAGAACCGCATCCGAATCTTCTGCCTCTGCCGTTCCGAATACATGCGGATGCCGTCTGATCATTTTCTTGGATACCCCTGTGATCACATCTTCAATGGTGAAGAAACCTTCCTCTTCCGCGATGATACTATGCATCATAACCTGAAGCAGTACATCTCCGAGCTCCTCACACATATTTCCGTAACTGCCTGTTTTATCATATATCCTGACTGCCGAGACAAGTTCTGCTGCCTCTTCTATCATACATGGTTCCAGGGAAGCATGTGTCTGCTCCCGATCCCACGGACAGCCATCCTTTGCACGCAGCCTTGCAATAATATCTCTAAACTCCTGAAATGTATATTGATCCTGCATCTTTCATTCCTTCCTTTTCCTGATTGATACTAAACAGTATACCAGAGCCTCGTGGACAAAACCATCTCTTTTCGTATCAAGTATTGAATTTTAGGCAAAAAATTGGTATTCTTATTTATATGTGTTTCATATATCAGGAGGATTCCTCAATGCAATTACAGGACTTTGATCATTATAAGAGTATCTACATCCAATGTCATGACAACCCCGATGCCGATACTTTGGCTTCCGGATTCGCCCTATATACCTACTTTCAGGAGAAGGGAAAGCAGGTTCGTCTAATCTACAGCGGCAGATTCCAAATCCAAAAGAGCAATCTGATCCTGATGGTAGACAGACTTTCTATTCCGATAGAGTATGTCACCCCGGCAGATATACATCTGACCGATGAACTGTTGATTACCGCAGACTGCCAGTACAGTGCCGGTAATGTGACCCTGATCAATGCCTCTCATGTGGCAATCATCGATCATCATCAAATAGAAGTGGATTCCATTGACAATTCCCTAATCATGAGCAACTTCGGAAGTTGTTCTACTATTATATGGCAGCTGCTCACAGAGGCCGGCTTTGACTTCTCGATACACCAGGATGTTTCAACCGCTCTTTATTACGGGCTGTTCACGGATACCCTGCAATTTGCGGAAATCTACAACCCCGCAGACAAGGATATGCGCGACTCCCTGCATTTTTCACTGAGCACCATCAGCCTGCTGCGCAATTCCAATCTGTCTGCAAAGGAGCTGGAAATAGCAGGTATCGCCATGATACGTGCCATTCACAACGACGCAAACCGTTATTCCCTGATTAAGGCGCAGCCCTGTGACCCAAATATCCTGGGGCTCATCAGTGATATGTGCATTCAGGTGGATGATGTGGATATGTGCGTCGTATACAACGAACTGGACGACGGCATCAAATTCTCCGTCAGAAGTTGTGTCAAGGAGACGAAAGCAAGCGATCTCGCAGTATATCTTGCCAACAGCATCGGTTCCGGTGGCGGACATCTGGAAAAAGCCGGCGGATTCATCAGCCGCAGAAAATATGAACGGGCGCATCCCGGATATCACACGGAAGCCTATTTTTCCGAGCGGATACAGCAGTATTGTTACAGCTTTGACATCATCTATGCCAAGGACTATGACATCGACATCGCAGGTATGCCATGTTATAAGAAGCGCCGCCTGCCGGTCGGATATGTCGTACCGGAAGAATTCCTGACCATCGGCACACCAATCACTGTGCGTACTCTGGAAGGTGACATTGACACCTACGTCACAAAGAATATGGTCATTATGATCGGCATACAAGGCGAGGTCTACCCGAGTACCTTGGAAAAATTCAGCCGCAGCTATACACCCTGTGATGTTCCATATGATCTCAACGTCCCATATAAGCCAACCATCAAGAATCTGATTGACGGAAACGTATTGTCCCTTGATTCCTATGTGAAGTCTTGCATCTCCTCCGGGGAGACCTACATCTATGCCAAACCGCTTGAGAAATCTGTCAAGGTCTTTACCGAATGGGATGAAGATAAGTACATGCTTGGCAGGGTCAATGACTATATTGCCGTCAGAAGCGATGACATGCATGACATTTATATCATTGAAAATAATATATTCCATACTACTTATGAGGAGTGTAAAAAGCCGTGAAAGAATACTATACTTATGATGCGTTTATCAGTTACAGGCACACTGATTTAGACAAGTTCGTGGCAGAGAATCTGCACAAACGATTGGAAGCGTTCAAGCTGCCACATTCTGCCTCCAAGAACCGTCTGGAAGGAGAAAAGACACGAATCAAGCGTATCTTCCGTGATAAGGATGAACTGCCGATTGCAAGCGATCTGGCAAGTCCCATCATGACGGCTCTCAATGAATCTGAATTTCTGATCGTCATCTGCTCTCCCAGAACTCCTGAATCCATCTGGGTTAAAAGAGAGATTGAGACCTTTATTTCTCTGCATGGCAGAGATCATATCCTTGCCGTCTTGATTGAAGGCGAGCCGGAAGAGTCTTTTCCGCCTGCACTGCTAACCGCCCGCAAGGAGGTCACTCTCGAGGATGGCACCAAGTCGATTCAAAAGGTTGCTGTAGAACCGCTTGCTGCCGATGTTCGCGGTAAGAACCGGCACGAAGTCATGAGAAACATCAAACGCGAGCTGCTGCGTCTGGCTGCCCCGATGTTTGATTGCAGTTATGATGACTTGAAACAGCGCCACCGCCAAAGAAAGATTAAGAGAATCATTACGACATTTGTCATCGCCAATATATTTTTCATCGGTTTCGGCAGCTTCAGTACCATACAGGCACTGCGCATCAGCAAACAGTCCAAACAGATCCAACAGCAATCCGAAGAAATCAGAAAACAGTCAGACCAAATCACCGAACAATATCAGAAAATTCTCATCTCCAGTCTGAATACACTGGCTGATACATCTCTGCGCCTGCTAAATGAAGGCGACCGTATGAAGAGTATCCTCGTGGCAAAGGCAGCTCTGCCCGCTTCATCCACTGATCTGGAGACTCCTTTTGTTCCCCATGCTGAATATGCATTGGCAGAAGCGCTTTATGTCTATGAAAATGAATCCCTGCTACTCTCTGACAGAGCACTTGATCATGATACAGATGTAGAATTCATGATTCCCTCTCCCTCAGGAGATCGTCTGCTGACAATAGAATCCACCGGTATTGCGACGGTATGGAATGCTTCTCTCGGAGAACCGATCACTACTTTTATTGCTGCAGAAGATCCTCTTTATCATGCGGATGAAAATTCCTTTTCTTTCTTGAATGAGGCAGAGATTGTATATTCCTCAGATAACACTGTCAAACGTTACAACTGCGATACCGAAAAGATTATCTGGGAAACAGAAGATTCTTATTTCTATTCCTATGCATTCTCTCCTGATAACACCATAATGGCAGCAACAAACTATGAGGAAATCCGAATCTATGATCTGTCAAACGGTACTGTCATTGCCTCTTATCAGGTAGAAAGCGGACATCCGTACATCGGACAGGAAATGGTATTTAGTTCTGATTCCAAATTACTTGCTTTTACATCAAATAGCGTCAATGATGATGGAAACGGAGAAATAAGCATAATCAATACAGCAGACGGTTCTATCTTTGACACAATTCAGACAGAACTTCCGTATATCTGTGACCTATGCTTTACTGATAACCGACATCTGGCCATTGCTGCTAACTCCCATGTCGATCTGTCAGAGGATTTCTTTATGGTAGATGATTCCGGAGATGTCATACTATACAATTTGAACGAGAAAGCGCAGCAATGGAAAGTTCGCTTCTCAGGAGAGACTATCTATACTTTGGAGCTCAGTGCTTGTAAAGAACCCTTTTTGATTGCCCAAGGCTACGACTCCATCAATCCCCTTGTTCTGTCAGATGGTTCTCTGATGGGTTCCATGACGTTTTCTTCTCAAATCATCGACTGTGTATCCTATAACGACAATACCTACGGCTATTGTCTGACCCGTGACGGTTTGGCACAATCCATCAATTATGACGGCGGTATCATCTATGATGCCTATTTCGAAGCAAACAGCAACAACATCAAGGCATCTGTAAGAGCCGGTAATTATGTGGGTATCCTGCCCTATTCATCAAGGCAGGTCATCCTGTATCGATATGTAGAAAACCCCGGAATGGAACAATTGGCTTCTTTGGAAAATGATGTTTTTTATGCTGATATTAACTACGACAGTACAAACTACTTTGTTACCTCTTCCGTAGACGGCTACCAATTGATCTGCTTTGATTACCAGACCAAGGAGGAACTCTTTACCATAAAATCGGATATTGTTTTTTCTGATGTATCCTACGTCGGAAAAAATGACGCATATATCATGATCATGTTTACTGATGAATTTATAATGTATGACGCACACACCGGAAAAATGGTCAAGAAAATAACTTACGAAGACTGTGGGTTTGTAGATTCTTATCTCTATAACAGTGACATCAATAAGCTCTTTGTCTTCCAAAGTCGAGGATTCACCGTATATGATATGGATCAGATGGTTTTAGAAAGTACCTATATCAATGAAAATGTAATCACTCTCAATAACTGTCCTGTTGTAACCACCTTTGACGGAACGACTTATTTGGTTGCAAACATTGAAACAGGTATGTTGGAAGAATATGCACCGGATTCTCCTGAACCGGTCAGAAGCAAGGAGTTCAATACAAACTACATCACCAACCTATTTTATAATGATGACGGTACCCAGCTTTTTGTCGTATACAAGAACCGCCATGTAGAAGTATATCAGGCTGATGATTTCACACTGCTTCATACTTATACGGACTTTAACGGCTCCTCAACGAAGTACATTCCTCTCGATTCCGCAGAGGGAGACTATATCCTTGCAAATAATTATCAAGGCTATCTGTGCACCAAAGACCACCAGGTAAAAGCTTACTTCCCTCACCTCAAGGCTCTCGATTCCGTCAACAAGAAGATCCTGGCTCACGCTTACCGCAAGCTCTATACCATGCCGATCTATGACCTTGATATGCTGCTGAAAGAGGCCGATATACAATTACACGGCAGAAAATTGTCAGATGCGGATAAGACTGAGTTGTATATGCAGCCGTGATTCTCTTTTGATTGCTTATACTTTTACAATCTTTCATGAAAAAACAAGAGCATATTTCATGTCTCTGCTCTTACCTATTTGTAATATACTGCTGTGCATTGTTGTAAGTAATGATCTGGTACGGAAGATAAACATATTTTTCATCGGTCAGTGAAACGGTAGCAGGCATCGGATTGTCCATTACAAGGGCATAAACCATGTCGATGATGGCGCAAGCCTGGCCTTTGCCGTCATTATAGACGGTTCCTTCCATATGCTTTGCTTTGATGGCTTCGAGTGCCTCCGGGATGCCGTTGACTCCGACAATCAATGGCATATGTGGTACATTGTCTCGTTCAAGAGCATCCAATGCACCAAGCGCCATATCATCATCATTGGAAAAGATAACTTCTATCTGATCCGGATATTTTTCTAACAGGGCATCCATTTTAGTGGTTGCCTGTGCGCGGTTCCAATTGGCAATCTCATCTCCCAGCTTTGCCACTTCATATCCTGCTTCTGTCACTGTCTGCAGAGAACTCTGTGTCCTGACAAGGGCATCCTGATGTCCGGCTTCTCCCTCCAGCATCACATACTGCAGCATTCCATCTCCGTTCCTGTCGATTTCCGAGAATCGTTCCTTACACGCATTGACTACAATCTGACCTTGCATCTCGCCGGACTGCTGGGCAATCGCACCTACATAATATAACTTATCCCAGCGCTCCAGATCTTCTTCGACCAACTCTCGATTGAAAAATACGATGGGCATATCTACGCTTCTTGCTTTATCAATGATAACGGTTGCATCTGTTCTGTCCACCAGATTAACACAGACAGCATCATAGCCTCTGTCTGCAAAACGTTCCACCTGGTCATTCTGCGTCAGCTGCGAACCGCCTGCACTCACGACATCTAAAGTGATGACCGTTCCTGTTTCCTTTTCCTTCTCAACACTCCATTCCTTCAGATAAGAAACCATCTCAGCAACAAAAGTGTCATATTCGTCATAAATGCTGACACCAATCCGAATGCTTTTCTTTGCTTCTTCCTTGGAACCATTAAAATTCAGTTGCCTTGCACAGCCCGTCATAAGGACTGCCACGATCATGATTGCAGTAATGATTTTCTTCATCATATTCTCCATTTTATAGTTGTATCCGTTTATTTTACAAACGGGAATAACATCTTCTGGTTGTCGGTTTCGTACAGGGTCTTCTTGGTCACAACTCTGTATGCTATCATCTGCCTGTATTCCTCATGTTCGAAATGTACTTCTCCCATAAGCTCCTGTACTCCCAAATAGCCAATACTGAATTCATTCTGGTAACCAAGTGCGTCCAATATTCCGTTATCCAGATAATAAACCGCTTTATCGGAATTCGCGATTCCATAAATCTGCACTTCTTTATCCAGATTTTCTACAGCATCAATAATGGCTTCTGTTGAAGAAGTATCCAATGCAACAACAACATCAACTGCTTCTTCTGTCAATTCTCGCTGCAGAAAGAGCATGGATCTGATATCTGCTTCGTTTTCTTTTCGCTTCCAGATTGTAATTCTGTCAACATCTTCAACCAAAGAATCATACACTCCCTGATAACGCTCTGCAACGCTGTCCCTCTGCTCATGGTCACAGATAATGGCAACCTTGACCTCCGGTCTCTCGTTCTCTGCCACTGCCTCTCCCAGTACCTGCCCCATTGTATAGTTGTCTGCGCTGATACACAGCTTATCCTCTGTATATCCGATTCCGCTTTCCACCAGAAGCACCGGGATCTCATCCGGGAGCGTTTCGATATACTGCTTCATTTCTGCACTGTCACAGGCAGCAATCATCAACGCGTCCGCCCCGTTATCAATCTCTCTCTGCAATAGTTTCTTCTGTTCCTCGGCACCTGCCGTATCAGACATTGTAACCAGGGTAACCTCTGCTGACAACAGATCTGCAGCCTGTTCCGTACCACGTCGCAGGTTCTCCCACCGTTCGGAATCATTGCCATATACGACAATGGAAATCCTTGTTACTTCTTTGGGTGTCCTGTCATAGACTGCATAGTAATACATACCAAAGAACAGACCCAATACAATCACTGCTATGATAATCCGTAGGAACGTCCTAGAGTTCTTCATGCGGCACCTCCTTTGGATATGCTTCAGAATAATTCATCTTCGGCAGCCGTATCCTAACGGTCGTTCCTTCATCCAGTTCACTTTCAATGGTCAAGCCATAGTCTCCCTTGAAATAGAGTTTGATGCGCTGATCGATATTGCGCAGCCCGATTCCGGAACCATGTTTTCTGACTCTGGTGTCATCTGTTAAGAGAAATTCTATATTTTCCTTCGGAATACCCATTCCATTGTCAATCACTTCAACGCAGACATCATCTCCATCCTCGTATCCGCGCAAGATGATCTCTCCTTCACCATCCATATGCTCCACGCCGTAATAGATGGCATTTTCAAGAAGTGGCTGCACGATCAGCTTGATCGTACAGTAATCCTCGATAGTGGGATCTATATCCATCTTCACTTCAAAACGATTCTTATAACGCACCTTCTGGATGTCCAGATAATACTTGGCATGTGCGATCTCATCGCGTATCGATATGATATTCTTTCCTTTGCTCAGGGAAATCCTAAAGAGCTTCGCAAGCGCCGTTACCATGGAGATGGCTTCCTGATATCGTTCACTTTCGATCATCCACACAACGGAATCCAGCGTATTATAGAGGAAGTGGGGATTGATCTGTGACTGCAGTGCATCCAGAGCACTCTTTCTCTTTTCATGCTGCTCTGCCACCATATCATCCATCAGCTTCCGCATCTGTCTGACCATGGATGTGATGGTTCTGCCCAGATGCCGGATCTCATGTGTACCACCGATGTACACATCCGCCTCCAGATTGCCTTCCTCCAAATATTTGATGGAATTCTCCAGTCTGCGGATGGGGTCGGTCACTCTGGAAGATATAAAAGCATTACCAAATAGGAGTAGAATGATGGTAATCGCTGCAATCATAATCGTAAAGAACCGAATCTGATTCAGATTCACGGCAAATTCCTGTACAGGCGTCACACTGACCAGCTTCCAGCCTGTATAGCCGACAGTCTTGACAATGACTACTCGTTCTTTGCCCTCAAACTTTTCTGTATGGTCTCCGTCTTCATAGGAAGCCGCCACTTGATTATTTTCCTGCACCAGATTCGAATAGATCGCCTGCTGCTGCGGGTGATAAATGATCTCACCATTCCTGTCCATCAGATAGATATAACCATAGCCCTTTTCATTCGACTTGGAAAGCAGCTGTTCGATACCGCTGAAGTTCATATCAACAAGCAGGACTCCCTTTCGAATACGGCCGATATTGGTCAACTCTACGGAACGGCTCAGTGATACGACCCAGTAATATCGATAATTACTGCTGTCAAAAAGATTCTGTACATGAGGGGTTGAAAAATGTAGATTTTCGATTTTCTCATTAGCCTGAATAAACCAATCCTGTGTCTTGATATCAATTCCCTGTTTTCTGGTAGCTACCGGAGCGGCTGCCATCACGGCACCGTCCTCTGTCACACAGGCAATACTGATGAGGTTGTCTTTATTTGCCTCATACAGAAGCGTCATTTCTCTGTCTAACGGCTCGTAGGTCAGATCTCTGTTCTTAATGACACTGTAGTACATGGTATCTGATATGGTCATCATATTACGGAGATATGTATTCAGGTTCCAGCCCGCCTGATCTAAGAGCTGTTTGTTGCTCTCGATGGCATTGTCCCTTGTTGTCTCTGCAAACTGGGTATAGAGAACAATACCCATAAATGCCATCGCAATTACGGCTATTGTTGTAAAGGATATGGTGATGATGAGCTGAATGCTCCTCTTTTGAAACCTATTTTTCATTTAATTCTACCTGATTGGAACGATACTTGGAGGGTGACACGCCATATTGCTTCTTAAATACATAACTGAAATAATTCGGCTCCGTATAGCCTACGAGCTCTGAAATCACATATGCTTTTTCCTCCGTCGCATTGAGTAGCTGTAATGCCTGCTCCATCCTGACATGTGTTAGGTACACGACAAAACTTTCTCCTGTTTCTCGCTTAAAGAGCGTTGAGAAATATGTTGCACTGAGCCCCAGATATCCGCACAGCTTCTCTACAGACAGTTCACAATCGCTATAATTTTCATTGATATACTGCTTTGCTTTATCAATCAGCAGCTTAGTATTATCCGTCCGTTCCCTGCGGATCTGTCCACGCAGCTGCATACAAACGGACAGCAACCATTCGCCCAACATATCAAGAGAGCTGAACTCCTTGATCTTAGTATAGAAATCTATGTTTAATCCTTCAATCTGCTCAATATCCACCTCATACACTCTGGCAAGCTTCATGATCTCTACCGTCATCTCCGTAAATGCATTTTGAAGCTGCGGAAGTGATATGGAGGCATTCTTCAAATGCTCGGCCAGTCGTAATATTGTCTGCTTCAAGTCTTCTGTTGTACCGACCTTGATCTCCTTGATGATTTCTTCCAGCTCCTGCTCTCCCAACAAAAACCGTTCCTCTGAACGTGGCTCGATATCCTGTATAAAGATTGCCTGATTAGGCTCCAGAAGAATACGATACTCTACTGCTGCTTGAGCTTCTGTATAGGACTTATGCAGAGAAGTAATGTCACTGCAGATATGTCCGATACCTGCCGTAATGTCTATACGCAGGATTCTATTAACCAGTTTGCAGATACGGTCAGACGCCTGGATAAACTTGGTCAGATGCTTCTTTGTATCCAGCATGCCGATGATGATAATCGTATCCAGGTAGTGTATGCTGCGATAGGTAAATTCTTTTTCCATCTGCTCGTCAATCATCTGTTTTGCAGATACGATAAGCAGATTGGCATCCAGTGGATGTACATCATCTCTGCTGCCTGTGTCTATACGAAATGCACTGACTGCATAATAGGGCGCATTCAGCTCCATCCCATAGGATACCTCATATTCTTTGATCTTGGATCCATCCGTCAGTCTGCCTTCCAGCAGCCCCATCAAGAACTGCTCCTTGAGCAATGGGACACTTTCCAGATAATATCGTTCCAGTCTCTCAACATTACGTTTGCGATCCATTTCCTCATCCAGACGTTCCTTGATGCGGGAAAATACTTCCGTAAGTTCTGCTGCATCAATGGGCTTCAGGATGTATTCTTCTGCTTCTAATTTAATGGCTTCCTTGGCATATTCAAATTCATCATAACCTGAGAAGATAACTATCTTGGTTCCGGATATTCGTTCCTTCAGCTTTCTGCAAAAGGTCAGACCGTCCATGAAAGGCATCTGTATGTCCGTCATCACAACATCCGGACAGATCCGCTCTGCTTTTTCCAATGCTTCTTCCCCGTTTTCGGCAAAATCCACGACCTGAAATCCAATGGATTCCCAATCTACCCGTTTGATGATTGCTTCCCGTACTTCTTCTTCATCATCCACCAGCATCACACTATAATAACTCATCCTGCACCTCCGCCCGAAAAACTCTGCTATCGCATCAGCTGTACTTTTGTATAATATCCACCATCTATCAGTATCTTTTCATAATTATCCACATCTATCGCTATGGATGTGCATAGAAATGACGGTACCGCCATCTTTCCGTTGTTATACTTATGTGTATCATTGATTTCAGGAACCGCTCCCTCCAGCACTGCCTGTACCATCGTGACACATTTTGTAGCAAGCACTCGGGTGTCCTTATATATCGTCATCGTCTGATACCCCTCTATGATATCCTGTACTGCTGCCTTTTCCGCATCCTGTCCGGTGACAATCGGCCAGTTCCTGTTGACTTCGTATCCGTTATCAAGAAGTGCTGTCTTGATTCCGTATGAGAATCCGTCAAATGCTGAACATGCAATATCCAGATTTTCATCTGTATAGTATTCCTTCAGATACATATTACACTTTTCCGCTGCTGTATCCTGAGACCAACGCAGGATACAGGTATCCTCAAAGGAAGTCTGTCCGGACCTGCAGATAAGTGTTCCGTTATCCAGATAAGGCTGCAGCACCTCCATCACACCGTTGTACAGAAAAAGAGCATTGTTGTCATCCGGAGAGCCCATGAAAAATTCTATCGTATAGCTCTTACCTTCATGCGCTGCCGCTTTGAGATTCTTCTTTTCTTCTATATACCTTCCGATAATCGTACCGACTGCGGTATTATCAAATGTTGCATAATATGAGATTGCATCTGTGTTCATGAGCAGACGATCATATGCTATGACATAGACTCCGTTCTTCTTCGCTTTATCCAATACATCGATCAATGCCTCCGAGTCAATGGATGCAATCACAAGGCAATCTGCTCCGTTCATGATCAGATTGTTAATCTGCTCTATCTGCATATCTATATCATCCTCTGCGCATTGCAGATCTACTTCATATCCCAGTGCTTCCAGCTTTGCCTTCATATTGGCTCCGTCATTGATCCACCTTTCCGAGGAACTTGTCGGCATGGCAACGCCCACCTTCTTGACCTCTGTGACAGGCAGAACTTCTTCTGTCGGAGCTGCGGCGGCTTCTCCTGTTGTTTCATTTTCCATATCAGGCTTCACGGGAACAGACGCACCGGAAACTGTGCATCCGAATAATAAAGATGTGAATATCATTGCTATGACGATCAAACGTATCTTGTTGTTCATAATATGGCACCTCGTCAGCCATTTCTATTTTACCAAGAAAACAAAACCACCGCAACATGTCCTTGCGATGGTTTAATACTATATCTATAATGCGGCAAGAAATCTGTCAAAGTATAGCCTTCCCTCTGAAGTCTGCTTAAATACGCCTGCATCCTCCAATACTTTGACAAATACATTTCCTGTCTCTTTCTTGAGAATTTCCATGATGTTATCCCGGCTGATCTGCAAATATCGTGGCAGGAATTCCTCTACCCAGTCTGCATGCTTCTCAAGTGCTTCATTGGCTCGGATGTCCTTTTGTTCTACGATATACTCTGCCAGCAGCGCAAGTTCATCCCTGAGCCTGGATGGCAGTATTGCAAGTCCCATAACCTCGATAGCTCCGATATTCTCCTTTTTGATGTGATGATACTCATTGCGTGGATGATATACACCCAACGGTCTGTCCTCTGTCGTAATATTATTACGCAGAACCAGATCCAATTCATAATCATCTCCTCTTCGTCTTGCAATCGGAGTTATTGTATTGTGTCTTACATCATCGGTATAAGCATAGATAAATGCTTCTTCATCCGTATATTCCCGCCAGCAGTCTAAAATGTGTGAAGCCAGATCCACCAGACGGCTCTGTTCCCTGCTCTTGATCCTGATAACAGACAACGGCCAGTTGAGAACTCCTGCATCTACATCCTCGTAGCCCGGTATCGTAATCTCTTTCAAAATCTTTGCCTTTGCCATAGGCATTTCATAGCGGCCTCCCTGAAAATGCTCGTGACTGAGGATGGAACCGCCCACAATCGGCAGATCGGCATTGGAACAGATCATATAATGCGGAAACTGTCTTAAGAAATCAAAAAACTTTTCAAATACTGCCCTGTCGATCGTCATTGGTACATGCTCTGTATTTAATACGATGCAGTGCTCATTGTAATATACATAAGGAGAATACTGAAACCCCCATGGCTTCCCGCAGATCGTAATCGGTATAATTCTGTGATTTTCTCTTGCAGGATGGTTAAGACGACCTGCATATCCTTCATTTTCCACACACAACAGACATTTGGGATATCCCGACTGTTTTGCCCTGCCTGCTGCCGCAATTGCCTTGGGATCCTTCTCCGGCTTTGAAAGGTTAATCGTAATGTCAATGGCTCCATAGGGCGTCTCCGCAACCCACTTGATATCCTTTTCTATACGATATCTTCTAATATAATCTGAGTCCTGAGACAGCTTATAATAGTAATCAGTTGCTTCCTTCGGGTCTCTTGCATATTTCTCATTGAAAGAACGTATGACATCACTTGGCTTCGGTACAAGACAATTCATGATTTTTGTATCAAAGAGATCTCTGTATACGACTCCGTTTTCCTCAATCAGTCCGTTTTCATATGCATAATCACAGATTCCCTTCAATATTTCCTCAAGCGGGATCTCTTGCAGAGCCTCCGTACCGGATTCCGGCTCTTCATAATCTTCCAGATGCAATGCTTCCAGAATCAGATTAGTCGTATATATTTTGTCCTCAAGACTGATTAACTGACAGTTCAGTCCATATTCAACTAATGCTGCTATATATTGATTGATCATATCCTTCATCCTTCCCGTCATCCTCCGATAACTCTGATTCCGCCGTATTTACGAATCTTCAGTACATGGCAGCTGCCCTTGCCGAAATAGTATTCCATCGTTGCCTTATAAGCATCCACTGCATCATTATGGATAAATACTTGTATAGTCCCTGCAAATCCGCCTCCGTGTACGCGACAGACTCCATTCTCTCCAAGCTCCTTTTCACTGAGTGCAATCGCCATCGGAATGCTCTGGTTTTCAAAATCCATATTGGCATATACATTTTGCAGATATTTGTAGGAACTGTTGCCTGACTCACGAACAAGCTCCTTGAACCGACCGAATTGATTGCTGCGCAGTGCCTCTACCTCTTGTCTGACACGTCTGTTGTCATCATAGAAATGTATCGTACGTAAGACTGCTCTGTCTCCTACCACCTCTCTGATCTTTGGAATCTCTCTATAGAATTCCTCTTCGCTGACCTGTGTCAGATATTCTTTGTTGAAATATGCAGCAACCTTTTTCATATCAATCGGTATCGCTGAATACTCTCCCGACAGATCTGCATGAGAGCCTTTGGTATCCACAATGCAGAGACTGTGGTCAAACTGTTCAAAATCAATTGCTACCTTATCAATCGTCGGATTCTCATTATCTCCGAAATCGATGTGCACCAGACTGCCGACAGAAGATGCCATTTGATCCATAAGGCCGCTCAGTTTATCAAAATATTTATTTTCTGCATATTGTCCTGCTTGTGCAATCAAGATCGGACTAATCTGCATCTGATTGAACATGCCGGAAATTGCCGTTCCGAGTACAACTTCAAATGATGCCGAAGACGACAATCCTGAACCGCCAAGCACATCGCTGGTCATATAAATATTCATGCCGCCGATCAGATATCCTTTTTCACTTAGGCAATTGCATACGCCTCGAACCAAGGTCACGCTCGTATTTGCTTCTTCGATTCGTTTCGCATAATCTCCGACTGCAATCGCCGGAAGATCCCGATCATCCGATACGATCTTAATGACCTCTTCTGCATTTTTTCCTACGATTGCTATGACATCCAGATTTACTGCTGCCGCAAGCACCTCTCCATGCTGATGATCGGTATGATTACCTCCCACTTCCGTCCTTCCGGGTGCACTGTAGATAGAGACGCTGCTCTCTCCATAGAGCGTCTCAAACTCACGGATAGCTTTGATATAGCGTTCTCTTTGATAGTTCAATTGCTTTGGATCCACATAAATATCCAACAGAAGATTGTCATATTCCTGTCGATCAAATTCTGCAATTAACTGCTTTGTATTCTTCATGTTCTTCCTCCATATACATTGTTGTGATTGACAAGCACCTCTGTTCATGCTAAAGTTTTACTAAACAATCACCGTTTATATTAACTACAGACTAGCATTTGCATTGCATAAAGTCAATCGTTTTGCCACTTTATACTTAGTAAATCATTTGATTGTGTTTACTAACTTTTGATTGATATCCGTCTAAAAAAAGAGGAATATACTATGCCAACCATCAGAGAAGTCGCCGAAGCCGCAGGTGTATCGCCCGGTGCAGTTTCCAGAATCCTAAATCATGATATTACACTGAGTGTATCTGAACCAACCAGACAACGCGTTCTGTCCATTGCTCAAAAGATGAATTATGTCAAAAAGAGCTCCGGCAGACAATCCAATGGAACACTTACCTTCGGAATCCTGCAGTGGTATTCCATCCGGCAGGAACTGGAGGATCCTTATTATCTGTCCATCCGGCTGGGTGCAGAGAAGTATTGTTCTGAACACAGCATCAATGTAATCCGTGCCTTTCGTGGTGACGCAGATTATCTGTCCTCACTCAGAGGCGTCAACGGTCTGATCTGTATCGGCAAGTTTGCCGAAGAAGAAATCAGATCCTTTTCCGATATCACACCTAATTTTATTCTGGTAGATATGCATACAACTCGTATCCTGCACAATTGCATGACTCTGGATTTTCTGCATGCAACTACGGATGCGCTGGATTATTTGATTTCACTTGGACACAAAAAGATCGGGTATCTGGGCGGCAAGGAATATATCTCTGCAGATACGGTCTATTTTGAACAAAGAAAATCGGTCTTTGAAGCTTATTGTAAAGAAAAAGGACTCATTTTTGAGTCCTATGTCTATGAGGATACCTATTCTATTGAATCCGGATATTCCATGATGAAGCAATTGCTGAGCCATAACGATCTGCCGACTGCTGTCTTTACAGCCAGTGATGCCATTGCACTTGGTGCCATCCGCGCATTAAACGAAGCCGGACTGCATATTCCCGATGACATATCCATCATCGGCTTTGATAACATCAATGCTTCTGCTTATACGAATCCTCCGCTGACAACGATCAATGCACCGACGGAATTGATGGGCGAATACGCTGCCAATTTCATCATGACCTCTCTGTCCCTATACCGTCAATATCACATTCCGATGCAGATGATGCTTCCATGCTCTCTAATCAAACGAGGCTCTTGCACAAAAGTCATCTCTTAAGCAGTCTCTTCCGGTTCTTCCGTCTCGGCATGATCCGCTGTATCTGTCTGTTCGATTGTCTCTATTTGCTCGTTCATCGCTGTTTCTTCGCTTGTTTCAGTCTGCTCTGCTGCATCTGCCTCTCCGGCGGCTTCCAGCTCCGCTATCTCATCCGGCTCATAGTACTCCTTTCGAATAAGACCCTTAACCGAAAATCCGACAATGACCAATCCTGCCAAAGCCAATATGGAGGTCGCAATAATCATCCACAGTTTCTCGCCCTCTTCTGCCGTTTGAACACTCGGGATGAGCTGATATGCCAGATACACGACATATCCCGCTACTAATATTCTGATATACAGATTCATCTTTGTAACATATCTATTCTTCTTCATGATGTTCCTCTCTCTTTTTGCTTACGATTTACACTCTGATTACTATTCTATCAAATCAGCCGCAATTAAGCAATGCAATACATAGAGAGTTTTTTCTTGAATTTACATTGAAAATCTGATAACGTTCCAAGAACATTTCTTTAATTCTGCTTTGAATATACCATCTGTAAATTCATAATTGTTCTTTTGAATCGGAGCAACCTGCTCTCCCGCGACAGAATTGACCGCTTTCATGTCATCCTGTTCAAGTGCGATGAATTCTGCCACATGATATCTTGCAAAACTGCGGATATCTGCTTCAAACAATACATCTTCCTCTGTATTCCGATTCACTGCAAAAACTGTCACTTCCCCTTTTTCTTCGTTGTAAACAGCTACTGCTTCGATGTCTGTAACATCTTCATGCTGTGATGTATCATGCTTTGTAGAAGAGAAAATTGGCTGTAATACAACTCCGCGTCCATACTTGGATGCATGCAGGAACGGATAATATATTGTCTGTCTCCATGCTGCCCCGTCTGTCTCTGTCATAATCGGTGCTATGACATTGACTAACTGTGCCAGACACGCCATCTTGAGTCTGTCTGCATGCTTTAGGAAGGTAATCAGAATCAAGCCGACCAGAATTGCATCCTCAAAATCATAATGATCTTCCAACAAATGCGGTGCTATCTGCCATGGTCTCTTCTGCATTTCCTCATTATCTGCTTCATTTGCATGAAACCATACATTCCATTCATCAAAGCTCAGATTCAGAGTTTTTTTGCTTCTCTTCTTCGCTTTGATATAGTCACAGGTCGCTATGACCGTATGGATAAATCTCTCCATATCCTGTGTTTTGGCAAAAAAGTCGGCAGTATCGTTTTCAGGATTTCCGTAATAATTATGAAGGGAAATATAATCTACATAATCATAAGTCTCCTCCAACGTAACTGCTTCCCATTCCGGGAATGTCGGCATCTCTACGTTGGAACTGCCACAACTGACAAGCTCTATGGTATCGTCCATAACCTTCATGGCTTTGGCTGTTTCGGCAGCAAGTCTTCCATATTCAACTGCTGTTTTATGACCTATCTGCCACGGTCCATCCATTTCATTTCCAAGGCACCATGTTTTGATACGATATGGTTCTTTGTCCCCATGAGATCTTCTCAGATCACTATAATAGGTACCTTCATCCATATTGCAATATTCTAACAGATTCAGAGCATCTGTAATTCCTCTTGTTCCGAGATTGATTGCCATCATAATATCTGCATTGACCTTTTTAGACCATCTCGAAAACTCTTGAAGACCGAATTCATTGGTTTCCTTTGTCCTCCATGCCAGATCGAGACGAGACTTTCTATTCGGACCCACACTGTCTTCCCAATAGAAATTGGAGACAAAATTGCCGCCCGGATAACGGATAATCGGTACCTCTAATTCCCGTACCAATTCCATAACATCCTGTCTGAATCCGTCTTCATCTGCCGTCAAATGTCCGGGCTGATAGATGCCTTGGTATACGGCACGTCCCAGATGTTCTATAAAAGAACCATAAATTCTCTTATCAACCGAAGCGATGCTGATATCTTGATCAATCACTAATTTTGCTTTTCTGTTTTCCATTCGAGCTCCCTATCCTTTCACTGCTCCGGCTGTCATTCCATCTATTAAGTACCTCTGGAAGATGAGGAAGATGACAAAGATGGGAATAATACCAAACATGGAGCCTGCAATCAGTACATCGTAATTATTTCCATAAGGTGTCAATAATGTGTTCAGACCGATCGGAAGTGTGAATTTTCCTGCACTTCTGAATACAAGCAGAGGCCACAGCATATTGTTCCAAGACCCCATTGCACATAAGATACCCATTGCGGCAAAGGCCGGTTTTGATATCGGCAACATGATCTTGAGGCAGATACCGTACTCTGTCGCACCGTCAATTCTACCTGCATCCAGAAGTTCCTTTGGCAGAGATGCCATATACTGCCGGAAGAAAAATATCGTGGACGCTCCGCATATCAAAGGAAGCAATACTCCGGCTCTCGTATCAATCAGGTTGATCGTGATCATTTCCTGATAAAGAGGAAGCATCAATATCTCAAAGGGTACCATCATAGTTGCAATAACAAGGAAGAATAACAGGTTTCTGAGTTTAAAATCATACATGGAGAGTCCGTATGCTACAAAATAACAGATGACCAATGTCAAAAATACCTGTAAGATCGTCAGTACCATACTGTTTGTAAACCACATGAAATACTTCTTGGAATCTGCATTGCCGCTGAACAGATAGATATAATTATTCAGTGTCATGGTGCTGATATCCAAATTGATGCTCAGTCCTTTTCTGATCAACTCCGTACCCGGTCTGAAGGACGCCAGCAGACCTGCAAAAATAGGAAATACGACGATGAAACAAAGAACTGCGAAAACGCCTGTTGCTAAAATCGTGGTCACTTTTCGGGAAGATGTTTTTCCATTCACACTATTTTTCCTCCTTCTTAAATGAACCGTTCAGAATCAACTGTGCAATATTGATGATCAACGCTATAACAAGCAGTACAAGTCCTACTGCAGATGCATATCCCATCTGGTTCTTTTCTATACCACGTCTATATAGATAACCTACGATCGTCAATCCGATGTTGTTCGGTGATGCCGTTCCGTTCGCCCATAACATGAAGGACTCTAAGAACATTGCAAGACCTGCATAGATACTGATTGTCAATACATAGATGGTTGTCGGTTTTAATAACGGGATCGTTATGTATCTGAATTTCTGTAATCCACTTGCCCCGTCTATCTCAGCTGATTCATATAAAGCATTTGGGATGGATTTCAAACCGGAGAGAAAATACAGCATATTCACTCCCGTCCAACGCCAGCAGGACATCACAACCAATGCAAAATATGTCGTTGTCCTGAATTTCAACCACTTAAAGGTGCCAAGTCCAAGTGCCGCCGTAATCACATTCAGCTGACCTGTATGATATTCTGAAAACATCAATCTAAACAATGTCCCGGATATTACGATAGAAGTCAGTGCCGGTAAATACAGGATTGCCTTCCAGACACCCTTTGCCTTTACCAATCTGCTGTCGATCAATGCTGCAAAGATCATCGGAAACGGAATCAGAAATACCAATGTCAAAAGCATGTATTCAAAACTGTTCAGAACTGCCGTATGAAATACGGAGTCTATCAATAACTTGGAATAATTCTTGAAACCGACCCACTCTGCTCCGGCCGGCTTGATATCTTGAAAACTCATGGTAATCGTACTGCATAGCGGATAAATCCAGAAAATAGCAAAGCTCAAAATAAACGGTAGTACAAACACGTAAGGGGCTGCTTTCTGTGAATAAAGAATTTTCTTTATCTTCATATATGTCCTCCTTTTTTACAAGGAGTGCCCAAGGGTATAGTACCCTTGAGCAGCTCCCCTAAATGTTATTTTATTTCTGTTGATCTTTTACTGCTCCAGATCAATGGTCTCCTGAGAAGTTGCAAGTGCTTCATCTACAGGTGTTCCGTTTTCCAGTATTGCATTCAATGTTACGTTACACATATCTTCATTGATGGTCGGGCTGATTGCTACTACGCTGATCTTGCCGATGCCGTCTTTGATTTCGTTCAATACATCATAAGGATAATTTCTGAAGAACTGATTGTACTGGTTGTTGTCATCATGGATGATACTTTCGTCTGTCCACATTTCTGTGTTACATACGTCGAATCCAAGCATTTCCCAGTTCATCTGCTCACCTTCCATGGACATCTTAGCATAGCAGAGGAAATCTGCTGCAAGTGTTGCGTCGGAAGCCTGCTGTGTTACAACTGTACCTGTACCGCCGATACCTACTGAATTGTTCTGTCCTTCTTCAAATACCGGACATGGAGCGATGTACCAGTTGCCCTTTTCTTCAGGCATGTAGTTGGTAAATCTGCTCATGTACCACATAGCCTTCGGGAAAGATACAATGTTGTGATCCAGAATATTCTGGAAGCCTGCCTCAAGGTCAACGTGTCCGTCAGGAGAAACCTGAGCCACACCTGAATCTAACCATGAAACCTGCATATTTAACATATTTTTAACTGAATCAAGCTGTACATTTGCAGGACCTTCGAATCCGCCTGTCCAGTCCTCGCCGTACTCTGACATTGCTAACCAGAGCCAGTCAACTCCGCCTGTATCAACAGAAGTAAAGTACTTACCTTCCTGACCTACTGCTGCAATATAATCTTCACCAAGCTTTGTATAGTCATCCCATGTCTTGATTGCATCTACATCTGCCTGTGTAAATCCTGCTTCTTCAAGTGCTGCCATGTTATAGTACATAACGGTTGCACCTACGTGGAAAGGAGCACCGTAATGCTTGCCGTCTGCACCTGCATATGTATCCATACGAGACTGAACCATTGTAGCCATGTATGGTGCTGCTGCTTCGTCAAGAGGATACAGCCACTGATCTACACCTGCAACAACGTTCGGGAACTGTCCGACTTCTACATCACACAGATCGGGAGCTCCTGTACCTGCCTGTAAAGACATTAACAGCTTGTTGTGCATATCTGCATACGGATATGTTGTAAATGTTACTTCGATGGTTCTGTCAGGATTTGCTGCATTCCAGTTCTCTACCATCTTACCATAATAAGTATTGTGTAATTCAACGAATGACCACATTTCCATGTGTGTGCCGTTTGCATCACCGACTGTGGTAACTGCTTCCGGCTCTACTTCGCCTTCTACTGCTGCTTCGTCCGTTGCTTCTTCGGCTGCTGCATCATCTGTTGCTTCTTCTGCCGCAGCTTCTTCCGTTGCTTCTGCAGCGGGTTCTGTTGCGTCCGTGCTTGCTGCTGATCCGCATCCTGCTAATAAAGATGCTACCATTGCTGCACTTAAGAGTACGCTGAGTAATTTCTTCTTCATTAATAAATCCTCCTTTTTTGTAATACATTGTTTTGAAATCTTCTAAATAGTTTACGAAAGAATATACGTTTGCAAATTTGCATAAATAAATTTCGTTTACATATCCCTTTCTGTAAATAGTGTACAACACATACAAGTGTATGTCAATATATAATTTACTAAAATGTAAAATAATTTTGATTTGACTTAAATGTTTAAAAAAACATAAACATTTAATTTTATTTAAAATATTGACTAATTTTGATGCGAAAGATATACTTACTATATTATTTTAATTATTTCTAAAAAATATATCTACCTTAAGAACAAGGAGAACTTGTATGCTGCACATCAAATCATTGGATGAAGGACTCAACATCTTCAAAGCACTGGGTTCCGATGTCAGAATCGAAATTATCAAGATACTGTTGGAAAACGACGGTATGAATATGAATGAACTGGCTTCCCGTCTTAATATCACAAACGGTGCTCTGACCAGTCATATCAAAAAGCTGGAGGACGCCGGTATTGTCACGATATCCAGTGAATCCGCCGGACACGGCAATCAGAAGAAATGCTCCGTATACATCGATAAGATCCTTGTGGACTTTGACTCTGAGGAAGATTCCAAGAATGTATATCAGACAGATATCAAGGTCGGTCATTTCTCCGATTACAATATCTATCCAACCTGCGGACTTGCTTCTGCCACCGCATTGATCGGTGAAGTGGACGATACGAGATATTTTGCACATCCTGATCGCTATAATGCTGATATCCTCTGGTTCACAAAGGGTTATGTGGAATATGTCATTCCGAATTTTATCCCTGCATCCCAGAAGATTGATCAGATCATGATATCTGCCGAGTTATGCTCAGAAGCTCCCGGAAGCAACAGCGTATGGCCCTCCGATATCCATTTCTATATCAATGACAAATGCATCGGCATCTGGACAAGTCCCGGTGACTTCGGCGGCATCAAGGGTATATTCACTCCCGACTGGCTGGATCTGAACTGGAATCAATATGGTCTGTTAAAGCTGCTCGTCATCAATAAGAAAGGAACCTTCATCGACGGTCTGCAGATTTCTGATGTAACAATCAAGGACTTCGATTTGGATTATAAGAGCACCATCAAATTCAAGATGGGCGTACCCGAAGATGCCGCACACGTCGGCGGTCTTACCATCTTTGGCAAGAACTTCGGTAACTACAATCAGGACATCAATGTCCGAATCAATTACAGTCCTTTTACAGGGGAAGTTCCTTCAAAGTAAATTAAAATGGTAACCGATGCGGTTACCATTTTTGATACGGACATATTTGCTTTTTGGTTGCAGCTCTAAGTTCCACGAAGCATCCACAGGCTCCGCATAAGCCTTCCCGCAGATAACTGCAGGTCTCACAGACTGCAAGACGCTCCCTGTACAGCACCTCCTCTGCTCGCAAAGAAGGTTCCATCCGTTCTACCAGTTCTTGTATCTTCTGTTGATATGCCTGCGGATCAATGTCCTGAAGCAGACATTTTCGACATCTTGTCTCTATTGTTTTTGTCTCCACTACCGACTCCACATTCCATTCATGATCTCTTGTATAGTTATCCCGATCAGGCAGTTACAATGTGATATGCAGTGCCATTACACTGCAGGCAGGAATGGTAAATGTCACCTTATTCCCTAAAATCGTGAATCGATCAAATGCTTTCTCCGTAATATGTTCCGGTTCGTCAAACGTATTATAGTCATTCATGATTCCTGTTACAATACTTGCCTTTACCTCTTTGACAGATTGTTCGGAAAGCATCAGTTCTATCGGCTCATCCTCCGTCACCGACAGGTTGTTGAGCGTCACATGGATTATTCCGTCTGTTCCCATAGATACAGACTCCTGCAGATTTGGTACCTTATATGCTTCCTCTGTTCCGAGTTCCTTTGTTCCATCTATATAACTCTCCAGCAAGTCAGCATCCTGATGATATTTGTACATATGGAATACATGATAGGTCGGTGTCAGAACCATTCTGGCTCCTTCCGTCAGTATGACAGACTGCAGTACGTTGACCATCTGTGCCAAGTTTGCCATCTTTACCCTGTCACAATGTTTATTGAATATGTTCAGATGAAGCCCGGCAATCAACGCATCCCTCATGGTATTCTGCTGATACAGGAAGCCCGGATTCGTTCCCGGCTCTACATTGTACCAACCGCCCCATTCATCCACGATCATGCCAATCTTTTTCTCCGGATCATACTGATCCATAATCGCACCATGCTTCTGAATCAATTCTTCGGTGTACAAAGCCTTGGACAAGGACTTATACCATACCGCTTCATCAAAGTCAGTTGCGCTGCCCTTGATTTCCCAGCCTTCCGGATGTACATAGTAGTGTAATGAAAGTCCGTCCATCAATCCATGGAATTCCTTTGGCACATTGTCATGCGTTTTCTTAAGAACTTCCTCTGTCCAATAGTAATCAGCTACATTTGCACCGCCACAGATTTTCTGTATCGGCTTTGCATCATTATAGTTTCTGACGTAAGTCTGATATCTACGGTAATTATCTGCGTAAAACTGAGGTGTCATATTGCCGCCGCAGCCCCAATTTTCATTGCCTACACCAAAGTAGTCTACTTTCCATGCTTTCTCATGCCCGTTTGCTTTTCTGAGGTCAGCCATGGGAGAAACACCCTCGAAGGTCATATATTCAACCCATTCTGACATCTCCTGCACGGTTCCGCTTCCGACATTTCCGTTGACATAGGTCTTACAGCCAAGCTGCTCGCAAAGCTCAAAGAATTCATGTGTTCCGAAGCTGTTGTCTTCAACCACTCCGCCCCAATGCGTATTGATCATCTTCTTACGGGTTTCCTTCGGACCGATACCGTCCTTCCAGTGATATTCGTCTGCAAAACAGCCTCCCGGCCATCTGAGCACAGGTATCTGCATTTCCTTGAGCGCTTCTACGACATCCGTACGCATGCCGTTCTTGTTTGGAATGGAGGAGTCCTCACCTACATATAATCCCTCGTAGATGCATCTTCCGAGATGCTCCGCAAAGTGTCCGTACAGTTCCGGGTTGATGTGACCTTTTTTGTGGTTTTCGTTGATATACAATTTCGCCATATCTCTTCCTTCCTTTCCATGTGTACCTCTATTTTGTTCTGTTTTGATTCCTGTTTTATTGATAATGGACAGCCCAGAGCGTTTCATTCTGATCAGAAGCTCCCGTAAAGCACATCACCGCATTTCCGGCTTCATCCGTCATCTCGATCATAACGCCCTGAAATACTTCATCCTTCACGGTGACTGTTACATTCGGACTTCCGGCTTCTAATACATAAGAACCGACCTGTGTCTTTTCTTCACCTGCACCTGCGTAGATAGAGCCATCTGAATAAAATGCGTATGCCTCGGTTGCCGGAACCTTGGCACTGATGTCTGTTCCGTGATTGACTACATAGTATGTCCCTGCTATATCTGCAACCGCATATCCGTCCTCTTTAAGAGACTCTCCCGACGTTGCAAACGGCGCTGCCACGAGCCAACCGTCTTGATTGGTAAAAAGCTGATGCACTCTCGGCTGATGATATTCCTTACCGTCGTCAAACCGCTGATGATAAACGACATACTTCTTTCCGTCTTGATCAATAAATGCAGAATTGTGTCCGGGTGCCATATAAGCTGTCTCCAGACTTGGAAACTGATAATTGCCCATCATCTTCAGTCCATAATCTTTATTATACTCTGCATTTGTGGAATCTACCAGTGTACAACTTTGTCCGGCTGCATCCGTATAGGTTCCGTCGACTTCCTTAGAACGAAACAGCCGTATCTGATAGCCTCCGTCACTGGTCAGGCTGCCATAAGATACAAACAGATAATAGTAATCTGTTTCTTCATCATATAGGATATACGGCCCTTCGATCGACTGATGAAAACCGCCGACCAGACGCTTACCATAGTACGGATCCACTTGGTTTGCTTCATCCTTTTCCGGATGAATCGGATATCCTGTCTCTTCATCGATTTCTAACAGGAAAATACCGCCTGACCAGGAACCGTAAGTCATCCACATCCTGCCGTCCTTATCATAGAACAACGTCGGATCGATACAGTTCGGCCAATACTGGTTGTTGAATCCAAGCCCTGATTTCGTATAATTGTCCAGCTCACTCTTATCCACATAATCAAGGAAATTGGTCTGTTTCACATTGCTTCTGATAAATCCCGAATACAAAAATGTATCCTGATATTCATATGGTCCTTCCGGTGTATCCGAAGTTGCAAAACACAGATTAGACATGATATAAGTAGAAGTCGTGCAGAAATACATCACATACTTTCCCATCGCCTTATTATAAATGACATCGGGTGCCCATACGGAATACCATCCTTCACTGTTCTTTCCCACATAGGAAAATGCCGGGTAATCATCTCCTTCAAAGAGATTGGAGAACAGGGGATTGCGCCCGCCTACTCCGTCCGCAAAAAAAGTCCAGTCTCTAAGATCCGTCGATCTGGCAGCTGCCATATGAGAGCCGAATATGTAATAGGTTCCGTCCTCTCCTACAACAATAGAGGGATCATGCACACTTGCACAGCCATCCAATGTCCCGACCTTGATGTTGTCTATAGATGGTTCCTCAAAGACCTCCTCCGGTATCTTTTTCTCTTCTATGGTTTCTTCTGTATCTGCCGTCTCCGACTGTACTTGTTCTGTTGTCTTTGCCCCGGTACATCCATTGAACATTCCCACTGTTATAGCTGTTACGGATAAAACAGTAATAATCTTACCAAATCTCATATGCGTGTCCCTCACTTGGTTTCATAGTCAAATATCGGAATTCCCTCGTCACTCCACCTGATCTTCATCAGCATGGTATGCCGGTTGGGATTGTACAGTGGTTCTCCTATGATTTCAGATTCTGTCCTGGCATGGTATACCATGATGTCATTGCCATCATTGTCTATCGTAAAGGAATTATGCCCCGGCCCGTAGATGGCTCTGTCCGCATCGCTTTTCAAAACCGGATATCTTTCCTTCTTCCAGGAGCGCGGATCCAAAAGATCCGCATGACTGTCTGCACATAACATGCCGATACAGTAATTCACACCGGTATCACTCGCAGAATAGGTTAAGAAGATCCGATTCCCACGCTTCAATACTCCCGGTCCTTCATTGACCCACAGAACCGTACGTTCCCATTCATAATCCGGTGTTGTCAGAAGTACCTGCACCGTCTTCAGACGATAAGGCGTTTCCATTTCTGCGATATACAGATTGGAGATCCTGCTGCCGACACCGACCTTCTCCGCCCAAACATAATATCTCTTTCCCTGATTTTCAAATACAGTTCCGTCCAGTGAAAAATCCTCAAATGAAAACTCATCTCCATCTGCCTTTTGAATCTTTCCCTTTTCCGTCCAACTGCCATTCACAGGATCCGCGTCCGTGCATTCCAGCACATATGGCCGCAGTGCCCAGATATCGTCTACATCGCTTGCCGCAAAATGGATATACCATTTCTCGTCCAGATAATGCAGCTCCGGTGCCCAGATATGCTTACTCATGATGCCCTTATCATGCTTATGCCAGATCTCTGTCTCCTCTGCTGTCTGAAGTCCTTCCAGTGTTTCAGACTTTCTCAGTATAATGCCGTCATATGCCGGAACCGATGCAGTGAAGTAATATGTTCCGTCCGTATGCCTGTATACATATGGATCTGCTCTTTGTAAAATCCATGGTTCATTATAATGTAATTGATATTTTTCTCCCATAAGCTTCTCCGTTTAGTAAATTGTATTGTTTTGTGCATTCTAAACTATTTTACCATTTACTAAATTATATATGGTATCTTTTGTTTATGCAACCCCCTTTTTCAAATTTATCCTTTTTCTATATTCTCATAACACACAGCCAAAAAAGTGCGCAAAAAAATACACCTCAAATGCCAGGCTTTTTCACCGACCTTTGAGGTGTATCAATATATTGATTTAGTTCTTTTTACGCTTTGAAAGAAGATCGAATGTAACCGCACCGAGCAGTACAACACCCTTGACTACCTTCTGTACATCTGTTGTCCATCCGATCAATGACATACCATTGTTCAGGATACCCATGATAAAGGCTCCGACAACCGCACCCACAATCGTTCCGACACCACCGGCCGCTGCTGCACCACCGATGTAACAGGAACCGATTGCGTCAAGCTCGAAACCGTCACCGGCTTTTGGTGTAGCAGATGCGTTACGTGCTGATAATACGATACCTGCGATGGCTGCAAGGATTCCCATATTGGCATATACCCAGAAGAATACCTTCTTTGTATTGATACCGGAGAGTCTGGCTGCCTTGGCATTACCACCGAGTGCATATACCTGACGGCCTGCAACTGTCTTGCTTGTAATAAAGTGATAGATTGCAACCAGTGCAAACATGATTACAAGTACAACCGGAATACCATTATACTGTGCTAATTTCAGGAAGAAGAACCATACGATAAAGAGAATGATCACATTCTTGAGAACCAGCTGCCACAATGGACTTGTATGGAAGCCATACTTTTTCTTTGTCTTAACATCCTTCATTTCTGTCAAAATCAGAAATACGGTTGCTACGGCTGCAGCAATAACAGCAACCAGATCCAGCGTGCCTTCTCCCATCGGGACTTTAATGGTAGGTAGGAATCCCGCTCCCACTTTCACGTAACTGTCCGGGAGTGGACCTTTGGTCTGAGCCTTCAGTATGGTGTAAGTAAGGCCTCGACCCATTAACATGGTAGCAAGTGTAACAACAAAGGGCGGGATTCCAAGATAGGCTATGAAAAAGCCCGCAAAAACGCCTGACACGGCACCAATCAACAAAGCTACGATAAACGCTACCCATACCGGTGCACCAAAGTCTACAACCAGAATGGCAGCGGATGCTCCGCACAAAGCTACGACCGAGCCGACACCCAAGTCGACATTACCGGTCAATACACACAACAGCATACCTGTTGCCAATATTACGACATAACCATTTTGCATAACCAGATTGTTAATATTAACGGGGGTTGCATTTGCACCCTTTGATAATATAAAAAACAAGATAAAAATTGCAATCAATGCGAGAAACATTCCATACTGCTTTAAATCAATATTCTTTGCTTTTTTTGTATTCATCTCTATTCTCCTCCATTATTTTCTATTATGAGCCATGATACAACTCATGATTTTTTCTTGTGACACTTCTTCACTTGAAAGTTCACCTGCGATTTCGCCCTCATTTATGACATATATCCTGTCACAGATTCCTATGAGCTCCGGCATCTCCGAAGAAATCACGATGACTGCCTTACCGGATTTGGCTAATTCGTTAATCGCACAATAGATCTCATATTTCGCTCCTACGTCAATACCGCGGGTAGGTTCATCCAGAATCAATACATCAGGCTGTGTCATCATCCACTTGGCGAGCACGACCTTCTGCTGATTACCACCTGACAAGGAACCGACTGTCTGGTTAATAGAGGTTGCTTTGACATTGATTTTCTTCTTGTATTCCTCTGACTTTAAGATTTCTTCATTGCTGTTCACGACGCCTTTCTTGGAGAAATAGCTTCGTAACGCAGCCATAGTCATATTGTGCTTGATATCATCAATCAGGACCAGACCATAGGTCTTTCTGTCCTCTGATGTATAGGATATCTTGTTATCTATGGCATCCTTAACATTCTTGATATGTACAGGTTTGCCGTGCATCTTGATTTCGCCGGAGATCTTCTGTCCGTATTCCCGTCCGAATATACTCATTGCGAATTCCGTCCGCCCCGCACCCATCAATCCGGCAAGTCCTACGACCTCTCCTGCACGAACATTTATGGATACATCTTTGATCATCTGTCTGTCTGCATCATCCGGATGGAATACATTCCAATTGTTGACCTCCATGATGACATCGCCGATCGGACAATCTTCTCTCTTACGCTCAGGATATCGGTTCGTGAGTTCTCTTCCGACCATTCCCTTGATGATCCGATCCTCGGAAAAATCATCGACACCCTTTACCAGAGTCTCTATGGTCTTACCGTCACGGATAACGGTGATCGCATCCGATACATAACTGAGCTCGTTTAATTTATGTGAAATAATGATACATGTGATACCGTGCTTTTTCAGATCCAGCATGATATCAAGCAGTTTCTTGCTTTCTTCATCATTCAGCGCTGCCGTAGGCTCATCCAGAATCAACAGTTCTACTTTCTTTGCCATTGCTTTTGCAATTTCGATCAGTTGCTGTTTTCCTACACCGAGAGAATTGATCGGTGCATTGATATCTTCATTTTCGAGTCCTACCTTTGCAAGCACTTCTTTTGCCTTGCTTCTTGTTTCTGTCCAGTCAATGACACCTTTCATCTGTGTCTGCTCATTTCCGATAAATACATTTTCAGCAATCGACAGAAATGGACTGAGTGCCAGTTCCTGGTGAATGATAACGATACCTTTTTCTTCGCTATCCTTAATCTTATGGAACTTACTGATTTCTCCGTTGTAAACAATATCCCCACTGTATTCCCCATACGGATATACACCGGAAAGAACATTCATCAGCGTAGATTTCCCTGCTCCGTTCTCCCCACAGAGCGCATGGATTTCACCACGGTTTACCTTGAATGTTACATCATCCAACGCTTTTACGCCCGAGAACTCTTTGGTAATGTGGTTCATTTCCAGAATAATATCAGACATCTACTCTCATCTCCTTCTCTTATTTCGTGTCAGTGTTTTTGTTTGAAAAAGCGGCGGCTAACGCCGCCGCCCCTTAGTACTTTAGATTTTCTGCTGCCGATTCTTATAATCCGATATCAGCTGCTGTGTGGATACCGCCATTTACAATTACTTCTTCCAGATTGCTTGCATCTACAGGTACAGGTGTGCAAAGGTATGAAGGAACTGTTTTTACGTTGTTGTTGTACTGCTCTGTATCGTTGATTTCAGGCTCTGTACCCTGCAGAACTGCCTGAACCATTGTTACACACTTAGAAGCCAATAAGCTTGTATCCTTGCAGATAGACATTGTCTGATGACCTGAAAGGATGTTCTTGCATGCCATTGTCTCAGCATCCTGACCTGTGATTAACGGCCAGTCTTCGCCTACTACATAGCCGGCACCTTCAAGAGCTGAACGAACGCCGTATGCAAGTCCGTCATAAGCTGTGATAGCGATATCAAGCTTCTTGTCTGCATAGTTAGCTGTTAAGATATTCTCACATCTCTGCTGAGCTGTTTCCTGTGACCAACGAAGTGTGTTGTTGCTTTCGAAATCAAGCTGACCTGATTCGCATACAAGAACGCCGCTGTCGAAGTAAGGCTGAAGAACTTCCATAACACCATTGTACAAGAATACTGCATTGTTATCATCCGGTGAACCCATGAAAAGCTCGCATGTATATGACTTGCCGTCTGCTTCTGCATTCTTAAGATCCATATTCTCTTCTACATAAGTAGCGATTGCTGTACCAACACCCTTGTTATCAAAGGTTGCATAGTAAGAAACTGCATCTGTATCCATAAGAAGACGGTCATAAGCGATAATCGGAATACCAGCTGCCTTAGCCTGTGCTTCTACATTAACAAGTGCTGAAGAATCAACTGCTGCGATAACGAGGCAAGCTACGTTCTTTGCGATCAAGTTCTCGATCTGAGAAACCTGTGCCTGAACATCATCCTCTGCATACTGCAGATCTACTGCATATCCGAGTGCTTCCAACTGCTCTTTCATATCAGCACCATCATTGATCCATCTCTCTGATGACTGTGTAGGCATTGCCACACCAACTGTCTGTCCGTTTGCTTCTGCTGCGGGAGCTGCTTCCTCTGCTGCATCTTCTGCAGGAGCTGCTTCCTCTGCTGCCGGTGCTTCTGCTGCGGGAGCTGCTGCTTCTTCTGTCTTTGCGCCACAGCCTGCAAGCAATGCAGATACCATAGCAACACTAAGTAATACACTGAGTAATTTCTTTTTCATTTCTATATATCCTCCTTTTAACTTTGTAGAACCTTTTCGGCCCCGTTGTTTGTCAGGATGTCTCATATAATATGAGTACTTCCCTTACTACAGTGATAATCATATCAATTTGAATACACAAAATACATACAATTTTCTTCGTTCTACCATGAAAAATCTTCACTTCTGTATAGTTTTTTAACTTCATTTGCCATATAAATATACAAAATATACAAAAAAGGGCTCTGTGCAGCAAACACAGAACCCTAAGAGGAGAAAAATGAGAAATATGAAAAGTTTTTCTACTTTGTTTTAACGGTTCCCTTCTTACGAGCCATGACAACACTCTGAATGACTAAGAAGAGACAGAGCATCGCTGCTATCGTAATACCTGTCCACCATGCCTGATCCAGTCCCGCTGATGAAACGATGTTCTGTATGGTGCTAAGTGACAACACTCCAAAGAACGTTCCTATGATGTTGCCAACACCTCCTGTCAACATGGTACCGCCTATAATGGAGGATGCGATGGCATTCATCTCAGCACCGCTTGCATGTGAAGCAGATCCTGAACCAACGTGCATGAAATATACAAATCCTCCGATGCCTGCTAACAGTCCGCATGTCAGATAGGATATGAATTTTGTTCTCTTGACATTGATACCAAGCATCAATGCACTCTGGTTATTACCTCCGACTGCATAGAAGCCACGTCCTATCTTCGTCCATCTAAGGATACAGAACAATATAATGACAACCAGAATCGCAACAACCACACCTATTTCAATGTATGCATTCACATACTTCCCCAACTTATTGATCGAACCAAGCCCCGGCACGATAATTCTCGTCTCCTTCAATGCAACAAATGCTTCATTCTCGACATTGAATGGGTTCGTATTGACGATCGTGGTCATACCTCTTGCAAAGAACATACCTGCCAATGTTACGATAAATGGCTGTATATCCAGATATGCAATCAAGAATCCCTGAACTACACCAAATGCGAGGCCGATTGCCAATGCAATCAACATTGCAACAAACACGTTGCCATTGTGAAAATCCAGATAAACCGCACAACACATGCTGACCAAGGCGGTAACACCGCCGACCGAAATATCGATACCTCCTGTGATCATAACAAGACTCATACCACAGGATAATATGATCAGGGCAGCATTTGCATTCAGAATATTAAAGAATGTCTGTGGCTTTAAAAATCCTTTTCCCTGAATTAGGATTGCTCCGATATACATCGCAAAGAAAACAACGATGGTTATGGTCAGCAGTAAATTGGTATCTGTGATATTCTTTGATTTACTGCGCAAACGACTATCGGATGCTGTTGATTTATGAAGTAATGACATATTATCCGACCTCCTTCACGCGTACTTGTAATTTTATTTTCTTCCAAAAGTCCGAAACCCAGTTTCTGACCACCGGTGCACTGATAACCACCAGGAAGATTACAACAACCGCCTTATATGCCGAAAGCGCATCCGACTGTACGTTAAATTTATAAAGCGTCGTTGTCAAAAACTGAATGACATAAGCTCCGAGAATAGAAGCCGTCATATTGAATTTACCTCCATTTAGCGGATTTCCGCCCAAAGCAACCGCAAGGATCGCATCCATCTCTATATCCTTTGCAATAACCGAATAATTGATGGAAGAAAGGCGGCTGACCTTGATCAAAGCTGCAACCGCAACACATAATCCAAGAATTACAAAGGTAAGAAATTTGATAAACGCCGGATTTAAACCATTCAATCTGGAGGAATGTTCATTGATGCCGACTGACTGCGTATATAAACCGAGATTCGTAAACTTTAGTACAAGCATCATCACGATCACACATGCCATGGCAATGAAAAACGGTGTCGGAATGGGAATACCCGGAATAAATCCGCCAAAATAGCTAAAAAAAGGATCGCTTATAATGGGCAGCTCATTATTATTGATCCATGCTGCGATAGAACGTCCTGCCGTAAAGAGAATCAGGGTTGCAACCATCGGTTGGATCTTGAAAAATGCTACCAGCGTTCCGTTAAATGCTCCGAACAGCATCGCAACTACACAGCTGACCAAAAATGCCACGATAATCGGTGCCTGAAGCGTTTCCGGTCTTGAATTGGTTCCGCAAAGAACTCTCAACACGACACTTCCGCTGATGGCTATGGCTGCACCCACGCTGATGTCCTGACCGCCTGTAGCTGCTGTTACCAACGTCATACCAAGCGCCAAAATCGCAAGCTCAGAACCATAATCCAGAATCGTCATCAGATAGCCGGATAACACAGGATCTCCTACACTGTTGTATCCAAACGTAATCTTATAAAAGGAAGGATCTGCTATCAGATTAAACACCGCAAGCAATAAAAGTGCTGCTATCGGGATAAAAATCTGCTTTCCGAATAATTTTGAAAAATAATCGGATGTTTTAGGTCTTTTCATCTCTTTTGTCTGCATTATTCTTTCTCACCTCCGGCAATGGTACTCATAATCATATTCTGGGTCAGTTCCTCGCCTGATAATTCACCTACGACCTTTCGATCTCTCATAACGATCAATCGTGAACAGGTCCTCAGCATCTCATCTGTTTCAGAAGAAATAAAGGTGATGCTCATGCCTTCTGAAGCAAGCTTCAAAACTAATTTCTGTATGTCTACTTTGGTTCCGACGTCAATACCACGCGTCGGTTCATCTAAGATCAAGTATTCCGGATGTGTCAGCAGCCAGCGAGCAAGAATGACCTTTTGCTGGTTACCGCCGGACAGAGACTTGATCGGTGTATCGGCGGATGCTGTTTTAATGCCCAAAAGCTTGATATATTCATCTGCAAATTTATTTGCCTCTGCTTTTGTAAATGGCTTGAAAAATCCTTTCATTACCTGTAATGCAAGGATAATGTTGTCACGTACCGAAAGATCTCCTACGATACCGTCTCTCTTACGATCCTCCGGAAGATATCCGATTCCGTTTTTCATGGCATCAATCGGCTTTGCGATCTTAACGACTTTACCATTCTTCTTCACAACTCCGCCAATGACTCTGTCTGCACCGAATATGGCACGCACACATTCACTACGTCCTGAACCCAAAAGTCCGGTAAATCCGTTAACTTCTCCCTTGCGTATATGAAAATCAAAAGGTTTGATTCCTGCGTTGCTGACAAGTTCCTGCGTCTCAAATACAGGTGTTGACTTATCCTTTTGATCAAAGGTCGCATGTTCGCCCTGCACATCTGACAGACTGTCTAATTCCTTGCCTAACATCTTAGAAACCAGCTGTACACGTGGAAGATCCTTGATTTCATATTCTCCTACAAGTTTACCGTCACGTAAGACCGTAATCTTGTCACATACTTCATAGACCTGATCGAGGAAATGTGTCACAAAGATGATACCTACACCTCTTGCTCTCAGATCACGCATCAACTTAAAGAGCTTTTCAACTTCCTGCTCATCCAAGGAAGAAGTCGGCTCATCAAGAATCAATACCTTACAGTCCATATCAACCGCACGGGCGATTGCAACCATCTGCTGAACCGCAATCGAACAGCTTGCCAGCTGCTGTGTCGGTTCTGCCAGTATATCGAGTGACTTTAAGATCCTGTCTGCGTCCTCGTTCATTTTCTTCCAGTTCTGATATATATTCTTACTGCGTCCTATATACATGTTTTCTGCAACAGAAAGATTGGGACAAAGGGTAATTTCCTGATACACCGTGCTGATTCCAAGGTTTTGCGCTTCCTGCGGCGATTTGATCGCGACCGGCTTTTCTGTTCCCTTGAGATAAATCTGTCCTTCATCTTTTCCGTACACACCGGTCAATACCTTGATCAAGGTTGATTTACCGGCACCATTCTCTCCCATCAATGCGTGGATTTCTCCTTCACACAGCGTAAAATCCACACCCTGCAGCGCTAGTACTCCGGGAAAGCTTTTATGAATATTTTTCATTTCCAATACGGCTTTATCTCTCACGAGTGGATTCGCCTCCTATCATCTTATTTTATCGAATCGACGTTTCCCTGGAACGGCGATTTATTAAGAAGAAAAACCGCGGCGCAAGTGTTGAAATTGTCATTTACATTGCGCCGCGCTTCTTTTTACTCTTTATGGTTCATCAAAGTTATTTGTTATTTAGATACCGTAGTTATCAACATCTTCCTGTGTAATAGTTGAAGCGTCAAAGCCCTTCTCATCCATGATGACAGTCTTCTCTGAAATTGTTCCGCCGCTCTCAAGTGTCTTGATGATCTCATCTATGTAAGATGACTGGAACGGATTACACTGTCCGTCATAGTTCCAATTCTGAGCGAGTAACTCTTCAAGTGCCCATTTGTTGCAGTCAAATCCCATAACGATGACGTCTTTGCCTACGCCGTGAGCGATGTTTGCCTTGTCAAGAGCTGCAACTGCGCCCTTTGCCATATCATCATTCTCTGCATAGATTACATTGAAGGAATCGCCTGAATCAATCACTGACTGAACGATCTGCTGTGCCTTCTCTGCATTCCACTCTGCTGTCTGCTGTGTAACAAGTTTCCATCCGTCAGATGCAACTGCTGCATCCAAAGCGCCTGAACGACCCTTCTGTGCTGCAGAACCCATCACGCCCTGCAAGTGGATGATATTATATTCACTCAATCCCTGCTCTTTTAACCAGTTAACTGCTGTTTCGCCTTCTTTAGCCATATCTGAAACGATAGAAGCTTCGTAAAGACTAGGATCAGCATCAATTGTACGGTCAAATAAGATGACTCTGATGCCTGCATCCTGTGCATCCTTCAAAACTGAATCCCAGCCTGCTGTATCTGCTGCGGAAAGAAGAAGGTAATCTACACCGTCCTGGATAAACTTCTGTGCTGCTGTGATCTGTTCGTCATTCTTAAGGCTGTATGCGAAAGATGCTTCGTATCCGTTTGCCTCTGTAAATGTTTCCTTCAGATCCTTGTCGTTTGCTGTACGATAACCTGACTCGTTAGGATCGTTGTTGATGATACCAACCTTAATCAGTGCGCCGTCATCTGCTGCAGGTGCTGCTTCTTCTGCTGCTGCGGGCTCTTCTGCCTCTGCTGCAGGTGCTTCTTCTGTTGCTGCAGGCTCTGCTGCCGCGGGTGCTGCTTCTTTAGCGCCACAAGCTGTTAAGCCAAATACCATGGTTGCTGCCAAAACAACTGCTAAAATTTTCTTCTTCATAAATATTACCCTCCTGAATCTGTTGTCTTTCAAAGGACCATTCCTTTGATGGTCATATCTTACTGCTCTCTTTGCAACAAATCCATGCAGATAAATCATTCAAAAGTTTGTTTTTTTATCTTTCTTCACAAACAGTTGATTTTTTTATGATAGAAGTTCATTTTTCTATTTCCCTTCACGATACTGTGTCGGTGTCATCCCCTGCGTCTTCTTAAATAGATAGGAAAAATAGTGCGGATCCTTGTATCCTACCTCCATACAGATCACACTGCTCCGCTTGCCGGTGCACCGCAGCAGTTCCTTTGCCTTGTTCATCCTAAAATCCGTCAGATACTTGATAAAGGTCTGCCCCGTCTGCTGACTGAAAATCATACTCAGATGATTCGGAGAGAAATTCACATGTGATGCGAGCAGATTCAGCGACAGATCTTCCTCCGCATAATTCTTCTCAATATACCGCATGACCTCATCCACAACATCACCATAGCGATTGCTTGCAGCCTTCTCACGCAGTTCCAGTGCCTTTTCGATGATCCTGACAATATATTTCATAGTACCTTCCGAACTCTGCAATATTCCGGAGGTCATATCAATCGGTTCCAGCTCATCCTTTTGAAACATCAGTCCCTCTGCAAACTCAGCCACACAGAAATAAGTATCCATCGCAATATACTGTCTGAACATATTGGATTCCAAAGCACTGGTACCTAATCCCTTAAAGAATTCCTCCACAAAATAGATGGTTTCTTCTTTATCTCCGAGTTTTAAAAATTCCCGGATCTTAGTTCTGTCCATCTGCTTCGGATCGACATGGCTGATATCAAACTCTGCCTGCTCCACAGGAACGCCCTGTTCCAGATCTGCACTATACAAAACAAGGCTTTCCTTGACAAGATAGCGATTTGCAAATGCATGGCTTGCCTTCTCAAAAGAAATCGGCAGTTCCGTTAATCTGTTTACCGATACACCGACCCCGCCAAAATAACGGACATGGCTGTACGGAAGCAGGATTTCCTTCATCTTGTCCAGATATTCGTTCTGCACACGATCCAGTTCTTCTATGGAATCCGCTTTGAATAGAAGTGCCTTTCCTTCCAGATTTCTATCGAAAATCAATATATGAGTCTCATCATCGATTGCATTCAGCTTCTGCTCTATCTCTATCAGACTGTTGGAGTATTCCTCCTGCGCATGGTTCATTGACTGTGTCATGATCAGTACGATGCTGTACCACATGGAAGACAGATCCACGCTCAGTCGATCTGCCATCTCTAAAAGCTCCGGTACAGATTTGGACCCGGTCACAAGATACTGAAACAGATTCTTTCTTTCCTGCTGAAAGACTTCTTCAATCTCTTTTCTGTATTTTTCACTGATTTCCCGTTCTCTGCGCTTTTCTTCGATCTTGGAGGCAAGTGAATCTACCTCTTCCAAAAGCTCACTGCCGCTGATCGGTTTCGTCAGGTACTCGGCAACACCAATCTTGATTCCTTCTCTGGCATACTTAAAATCTTCATAGCCGGACAAAATAATGATCTCCATCCACGGAAATTCCTTTTTGATCAGCTTGCTTAGTTCCAGTCCATCCATAAACGGCATCTTGATATCTGTGATCACGATGTCCGGCTTTAACTTCTGAATCATCGGAAAAGCCAGTTCTCCGTCGCTTGCTTCACCGCAGAACTCATATCCGTGCGCTTTCCAGTCAATGTTATTTTTGATTCCGTCTCTTACCACAAATTCATCTTCTACCAAAAATACTTTTAACATAACGGCTCCCTGTTCTTTCAACCACTAATACGTCCTACTGTCCAAATACTGATTTACGTTTTCCTTTGTAAATACATTTTCCTCTATAATATATGACTTTTCGATTTCTTCTCCGTTTTCGATCTTCATGATGACTTCGGCAATCTGGTCTCCCTGCTCCGGATTACACTCAACATCTACATTGATCAGACCCTGCTCTACCATCTCAAGCGCATCGTGCGTCGCATCAAAGGAAATCATCGTGATCTCACCGGCAACACCGACGGTTCTGCCCGCCTCCTGAATGGCTTCTATCGCTCCAAAGGTCATATCATCATTCTGAGACACTACAACATCAATATCCGTATATTGCTTCAAAAGCGATTCCATGACTTCCTTTCCCTTAGCTGTCGTAAAGTCACCGTTTACCCGCTTTAGAACATTCCAATTGCTGTGCCTGTCTGCAATCGAATCAAAACCCTCTGTTCTTCCGATCTCCGAAGTAGCACCTATCGTACCCTGCAGCACAACAATATTGATTTCTTCCTCATCGCGCCTATGCTCCTTCAAATACTCTTCCAGCCATTTGCCGGCCTTCTCTCCTTCTTCATGCATATCCGTACCGACCCATGTCGTATACAGAGATTCATCCTGAATATTAACCATACGATCTGCCAGTATGACAGGTATTCCTGCCTCCTTGGCCTCCAACAGCACCGTATCCCATCCATCCTCGGTCACCGGAGAAAATACAATATAGTCTACTCTTTGGGAGATAAAACTTCTGATGTCCTTGATTTGATTTTCCTGCTTCTGTCTGGCATTATTGAAAATCAAGAAATAACCGTTCTCCTTCGTAAATGCACGCTGAATAGACGCCGTATTGGCTGTTCTCCATAATGATTCGCTTCCAAGCTGTGAAACTCCTACCACAATCAGATCATTATTGATACCTGTCTGTGAATTCTCTTCCACAACAGGACTAAACATCCCGCAGCCGGTCAGACAAGTCAGTAAAAGCCCGATGATGAGGAATGAAACCCTTGATTTTTTATTCATCTGCTGCTTCCTCATTCATCTCATCTCCTTCCTGATCTGTGGCATCACCTTCTGTTTCAGATACCATATCCTCTGCCGCATCGAAAAGTTCTGCCGGAATAACGATTCCGACACGCGTCCCCTCGCCCTTGGCGGAATCAATCGTCATACCGTATTCCGCACCAAAATTCATTCTGATTCTTTCGTTTACATTGGCCAATCCGAAGCCTGCCTCTATCTCTGTGCAGGGTCTTGTGATTTCAACCCGCAGTTTCTCGAGCTTTTCAGGCTCCATACCGACACCGTTGTCTTCCACTGCAAGATATATCTTATCATCAATCAATTTTCCCGTAATTGTGATCTTACCTTTGGCACGCTTGTATTTGATGCCGTGATAGAGTGCATTCTCTACTAACGGCTGTAAAGTCAGTTTCAATATTTTATAGGAATAGATTTCCGGAGAAATCTTGATCTCATACTCCAATATATCTCTGTATCGTGCCTGCTGAATCTGCAGATAACTGATGATATGGAGTTTCTCCTCCTGAATCGTGATATATTCCTTGCCTTTGCTGAGTACAAGTCTGAAAAATTCAGACAACGATACAACCATATTGACCGCACTGTCAGAATCCTTTCCTTCAATCAGCCATACGATCGTATCCAGTGTATTATAGAGGAAATGCGGATTGATCTGCTCCTGCAGTAATCGCAGCTCGGCATATCTCATCTTTCTTTCATCCTCTTTGATCTTATTGACCATGACCTCCAGCTTCTCGGTCATACCATTGACGCTCTCTCCCAGAACCGCTATTTCATCCCGTGTATCAACATTCGTGCGTACCGTAAAGTCACCTTCCGATATCTGATCCGTAACCTTACACAAGTTGCCGATGGGCTTTGTGATGCTGTTCAATACAAATACCGTAACCGTAACCACCACCGCAACAATCAATACCTCTATGATCACCATCAGAAAAATAAAAGAAGATACCTGCTTATTCAACTGCATGGTCAGGTTTTCAATGCTCTTCGTTTGATAGTAGATGTAATACTGGATATCATCCTGTATCAGCTCCGTCAGAATATAGATGTTGTCATCCAGCATCTCCAGATTCTCTTCATAAGGCTTCCCTTCTTCGAGATTGACCTTGATGTCATCTACACGATCCTTGAGCGTATCAATATTTCGCAGCAGACTTTGAAGCCAGATCCGACTCTCACGATCTGTCGTGATGCGTTCCAGCTTCTTAAACTCGTCCTGTAATTCAGATATTAACACATATGGATCCCTTAAGGAATTGTCCTCCTCGATCGTATCAAAGGTAGCCCCTCCTACAACGATCTTATAGGCACTCTCATCCATTTCCTCTTTGAAGTTCAGATTGTAATTATTTGCAACCGTCATATTGCCAACTATCTCATCATAAGCATTGCTGTAGTTGATCAATGCAAAGATGAGATAGACTGAGATTGCAAGAAGAGGGATGATCGCTATCATAATAAGCAGGATCAGCTTATTCTTCAAAGAATACTTAATATTTTCCTGTTTCATTCAGATACCTTTATCTAAGATTCTTTAGCAGATTCTTATACAAACTTATAGATGGTCTTTGTCTGATAGGGTTGTCCCGCATCAAAGATTCCCTGGGGAAAATTCGGCTGGTTCACGTGGTTCGGATAATACTGTGTCTCCAGACAGAAACCGCTCCTGTCAGAATATACGGCACCACCCTTGCCGACAGTCTCATCAATACAATTGCCGGCATAGAACTGTACACCCGGAAGATCTGTGTAGACCTCCATCGTCCTGCCTGCTGCCTCATCCGTTGCAACAGCGATTTTTCTTAAGCTTCCGTCATATCCGTCAATGACCCAGTTGTGATCATATCCCTTGACCATCGTCAATTGATCCCAATCATCACCAATCTGATCACCTATTCTTTTCGACTTCGTGAAATCCATTGCTGTTCCGCTTACCGATGCAATCTCTCCTGTCGGAATCGCACCCGGAACAATCGGTGTATAATTGCCTGCAAAAAGCTGTAGCTTTGTATCATATATCTTACCGTTATTATGTCCCGCCAGATTAAAATAACTATGATTTGTCATATTGATGACTGTCTTTTTATCACTGACACCATCATAATAGATCTCTAATGCATTGTCCTCCGTCAGCGTATATGTAACGGAGATGTTGAGCGTTCCCGGAAATCCCATCTCACCGTCAGGACTGACATAAGAAAACTTCACTGACTGCTCATCGATTTCAGTATCCCATACTCTCTTATGGTATCCCAATGCTGCATCTGAGTGCAGGTTGTTCTTACCGTCGTTAACTGCCAGCTGGTAGGTCACTCCGTCTATTGTGAACTTCGCATCTGCAATCCTGTTCGCATTACGTCCGACTGTTGCTCCGAAGAAGCTGCCGTTGATCTCATAATCTGCCAGTGTATCAAAGCCTAATACCACATCATCTGCCTTGCCTGCCTGATTCGGTACAAAAAGTGCTGTCAGTATCGCACCAAAATCCGTAACCTGTGCCTTCATGCCCTTGCTGTTCGTAATGGTATACAAATATACTTCCCGACCATCCTTTGTCTTACCAAAGCTTTCTCTTATAACGCCCATATTCTCTCTCCTTTTCCTCGTCCTATATCTGTATTATAATTCGATACGTCCCTCTAATGCCCGCAATAACGTAACTTCATCAATATATTCCAAATCTCCGCCGACCGGAACTCCACTGGCAATCCTGGTTACCTTGATTCCGGAAGGTTTGATCAGCTTGCTGATATACATCGCTGTTGTCTCGCCTTCCAAACTGGAATTGGTCGCGATGATAACCTCATCTACATCCTCCTGCAGCCGCTGCATCAGTTCCTTTAACTTGATATCATTCGGCCCGATACCCAACATCGGTGAAATCGCACCATGAAGTACATGATAAACACCTTCATACCTGCCCGTCTTCTCATATGCAGCCAGATCTCTGGGTGTCTCTACGATCATGATCGTCTTCTTATCACGCTTTGAATTGGCACAGATTGGACATAGTTCATTGTCTGTCAGTGTATAACACTTTGAACAGTACCTGATATTCTTTCGTGTATCTACCATAGTCGATGCCAATCTTTCGACATTTTCCTCCGGCATACTAATCAGATAAAAAGCCAGTCTCTGCGCCGATTTCGTTCCGATTCCCGGTAAACGGGACAATTCCTCTATCAATCTGTTAATGTAACCGCTGTACAGTTCCATTGTACATTTTTCCTCCTAAACCCCTGCCGGAGTGTACTCTGCCTCCCTGATTCTAAAATCAGAACGGAAATCCGCCGCCCATACCGCCGAGACCGCCTGTCAACTTGGACATTGCCGCCTGAGATTCTTCTTCCATCTGACGAAATGCTTCATTGGTCGCTGCCATGATCAGATCCTCTAACATTTCAATATCGTCCGGATCAACGACCTCTTCTGACAGCTTTACCTTTGTCACTTCTTTCTTTCCCGATACAGTGACCTCAACCGCTCCGCCGCCTGCCGTCGCCGTAAATTCCTTTTCCTCTAATTCCTTCTGACTCTCTTCCATCTGGCGCTGCATCTTCTGTGCCTGCTTCATGAGATTGTTCATGTTGCCCGGCATTCCGCCGCCTCCCGGAAATCCACCTCTTTTTGCCATGTTTCCTAATCCTCCTTAATCTTCTATTTCGACATCCATATTGATTATCTTGCTCAAATCCACATAGGATTGTTCAAATCTTTGATTGCTTTCCAGACCTTCTATCTGAGCATCTACCCTCTTGCCGATCCTCTCTGATATGATATCCAGAATCTTGCTCTTATGCTCTTCCCGATTGAGCATTCTGCTGACATTCATATCTCCTACAACGACTAAGAGTATACCATCCTCCTTCAAGCTAAGCTTTGCCGCTTTCAAATAGGACTTGTACATACCCGGCATCTCTCCTACAATTGACGGCCACATACCGACAACCTTTTTCACATCCTCTGGAATTGCCTTCGGAAGCTCAGGCTTTTGTATAGCTGCCTGCACAGGGGCCGGGGCAAATCCTGCTGCCGGTGCTGCTGTAGTCATTACCGGAATCCCTTGTTCCATTTTAGCTTCAATATCTCTGATCCTGTCAAGCAGAGACTCTGTATCTGTCTCCATACTTGGCCTACAAAGCTTAATCAACGCCATCTCTGTCAATACTCTCTTCTGAGAAGCATATTTAATCTGTCCGGAAAGCTCTGAAAATATCCTGATATACCGCATCAAGGTCTCCGGCTCTATCATATTCGCCTCTTCCTTGAGCCTGCCCAGATGCTCACTTGAGACATCCAATACATCTTCCACATTATCTGAAGTCTTAACAAGTAATAAATTACGCAGATACCATGTAAAGTCAACGACAAACTGTGTCAACTCTCGTCCTTGCATAATGATTTCTTCCAATAAATGAATCGAAGCAATGACTTCCTTGTTCAGAATGATGCGCAGCAATCTGCTGAAAACCTCTGTATCAACAGCACCGAGTACCTCCAGTGCCTTGTCATAAGTCAGTTCTTCTCCGAAATGAAATGCGATGCACTGATCCAACAGACTGATGGCATCACGCATGGACCCGTCGCCCATCTTGGCAATGAAACGAAGCGCCTTCTCCTCTACCTGTACATGTTCTTCAACAAGCAGCGGTCGCATCCTGTCTGCAATCGTTTCAATCGAAATCCTCTTGAAATCATATCTTTGACAACGTGACATGATGGTAATCGGTATCTTATGAACCTCTGTCGTTGCCAAGATGAAGATAACATATGACGGCGGCTCTTCCAATGTCTTGAGCAGTGCATTGAAGGCACCTATCGAGAGCATATGAACCTCATCAATGATGTAGACCTTATACTTTCCTTCCGCAGGTGAATAGGATACCTCATCCCTGATTTCACGGATGTTATCCACACCATTGTTGGAAGCGGCATCGATTTCTATGACATTCATAGAAGCACCAGTTGCAATTGCTTTACAACTGGCACATTCTCCACATGGACTTCCGTCTACCGGATGTTCGCAATTCACTGCCTTGGCAAATATCTTGGCAATAGACGTCTTGCCGGTACCCCTGGTACCACAGAACAGATATGCATGTCCTATCCGATCCGACTTTATTTGATTTTTCAGTGTTGTGACGATGTGATCCTGACCCTTTACATCTTCAAAGTTATCGGGACGCCACTTTCTGTATAATGCAGTATAAGACATGATTGCCCTTCCTGTTCCTTATTACATTGCTTAATTACATTACTTCTTAGTCACCGAAGCTGATACCCAATAATTTTGCTTCTTTGATAATCGATGCATCCGGAGATACCATCTTCAGCTTACCTGCTACATCTTCAAGCGGTATTTTGCCGACTTCTCTGTTGACGATACCGACCATATAACCATACTCGTCTTTCATAATCAGCTCTGCCGCTGCCGTTCCGAGTCTGGATGCCAGTACTCTGTCATAAGGACACGGACTACCGCCTCGCTGTGTATGTCCCGGAACCGTAACTCTGATCTCAAGTCCGGTCTGTTCCTGTATTCTCGCCGCCACTTCATAGGAAACAGACGGATAAGTACTCTTTTCCTGTTTCTTAAGCAGTTCTTTTTTGGAAAGTGCCGCATCCTCCTTGGAGATTGCGCCCTCTGCAACTGCTAGAATCGTGAATGCACTGCCGCGTGTATGTCTCTTCTGGATTGCCTCGACAATCTTGTTGGTATCATAAGGAATCTCCGGAATCAATATGATGTCCGCACCGCCTGCAATACCTGCATTCAGTGTCAGCCATCCAACCTTGTGTCCCATCACCTCTACGATGAATACACGCCCGTGGGATGCTGCCGTTGTATGGATGCAGTCAATTGCATTGGTTGCAATATTCACTGCACTCTGGAAACCAAACGTCATATCCGTTCCCCACAGATCATTGTCAATGGTCTTCGGAAGCGTGATGACATTCAGTCCTTCTTCCCTCAACAGATTCGCTGTCTTATGCGTTCCATTTCCTCCGAGGATTACCAGACAGTCAAGATTCAGCTTATAGTAGTTCTGCTTCATGGCCGCTACCTTATCCAAACCCTTTTCATCCGGCTCACGCATCAACTTGAAGGGCATTCTGGAACTTCCGAGAATCGTTCCTCCCCTGGTCAGAATACCTGAAAAGTCCGTGAACTCCAGTCTGCGGTAATCACTGTAGATCAATCCCTTATAGCCTTGAAAGAAACCATAAATCTCAACTTCATCCGGTCCGAGCGTATACCATAGAGCCTTTACTACACCTCGCATTGCTGCATTGAGCGCCTGACAATCTCCGCCGCTGGTTAACATTCCGATTCTCTTCATATAGTTTGCTTCCTCCTGTATTTTCATATAAATATAGATACTATTTAGTATATCTTATTTTAAACATCCTCACAATAGAGGATCCACTTGTTTTTCTTTTCATAGGCGGAAGTAATCACAAATTCCCACTCCGTATTCCCCTGCTCGTCCTCATGAACCTTCTTAAAGCCCTGCAGTCCATAAAAATCCTGTACCATCTTGTTTTTCGCCGTCGGACAGTAGTATCCTTTGATGGTGCTGACTCCTGCCTTGCGGCAATGCTCCACCAGTTTGTCCATCATCGCATATTCCATATCCCGCTTTAATACTCTGCAGCTCATAATCCACAGATCCATATGCAGCGTGTCACCCTTGATCTCTCCTATAACCACCGATACGACTCCGTTGTCTCCGAATTTATCTTCCAGCTTTCCATATAGATCAATATATCGATCTGACGCTGCTATCTTTGCAATTTCAGCACTTGTATAACGTTTTGTTGTCAGGTTGAACTGATTGCTTTTGTTCGTAAGCTGTGCAATCCGTTCCATATAGATTGCTTCAAACGGTCTGATAACAGCCTTCATTTCCAGAGACTCCAGATACGCATCGTAATTGTCAAAACTCTGCTGCAGTTGTATACGCTTTGCATTCTCCTGATACATCTGATTTCTGGCTGCATCATCTGCCGAGAGATTCGTTACCTCGAAAAACCCTGACTTGTCTAATACCTGAATATAATTTTCCACACTGCCGATTTCAGGAACCGCAACACCCGCTACCTGCTGTGAAATAATCTCTCGTTCTGCAGGATTATCGTCCACAAATACAAATGATTCCGGTAACAGATTGAGCTCTGCTGCCGTCTCAACGAGATTCTTGCTCTTTGGTTCCCAGTTTGCCTTAATTGCAACAAAATCCTCCGGTTTCAGAGGCGCATCCGGATGGTTTAATCCCGCAATCGCAGTTTCATATTCATTCTTGGAACAGACGGTCAGGATCGTTCCTATGCTCTTCTGCTCTTTGATATAATTCTGAAATTCACCATATACCTGGCCAAGCGGTGTCTCCTCACCGATCTCCAGCTTGTCCACTCCGTCATCACCTACGATGCCGCCCCAAAGAGTATTGTCCAGATCAAGTGTCAGTACTTTTCTATTCTTGCCATAAATGGATTTGATGATGTTGGACACACTGAAGGCAAGCGTCGGAATCGCCTCCATGCACAGAGCATACTTATACATATGCCAATATAACGGATCTGCCCATTTTTCCAATCCGTAACTTGCTGACAGATAATTCAGATCGTGCAGATAAAAATCCTTATGCTCACGTGCATACTTAGAAAACAACTCATTCAACCGATTGATATAATAAACCTTACCATGTATATCCACTGCATCTCGATTGCCCATCAGGCGATAGGACGGATACTCAAAGTTATTCTGGATCACGGGACAATGATAGACTGTTTCAATCCTCTGCCACATCGTCAGAAAGTGCTCATAATCAGCCTGTATCATCTGCTCTACATCCTGCTCGGACTGCGCCGGAACAGGGTACTGCTTAATATTGCGATTGCTTGTATGAATATAGATGATATCCGGTGCAAACTCCTGAAGCTCCGGATTATCAAACATGATATCCTCCCAGTACTGCGCATATTCGCACTCATAGAAAGATGCCTGAATACCCTGATCTAACAGAAACAGATCTAATACTCCGCATATATCATGCGTTGTAGAACCGCCGAGAACAGCTACCTTTTTCTCTAATAAGCCTGCTGCCGAAGATAGTAATTCTCTCCTGATGGCCTTCTTCTTTTTTAAAATGTATCGACTGTCAAAGGGATACTGTAATTCTTTCACGGTTTTCCTGCTTTCCTACGGTACTGATTTCATCATTGTTCTATTGCTTCTAAACCATACTGATATTATATCTGCTTTTTTGCCTCTTTGCAACGTGCACAAGACCCCTGTCACTTCTGCAGATCCTGATTCAGATACCGGTGACAGCCATCCGTCAGCACACATTTCCTGTGGGTATAGACTGCTTGTACATAGTCATCGACATCCTTAAGCCTGTCTGTAAATGCCATACCGCCACCCAGCAGATCCGTAAAATGCATATCTGACCCGGCCGTAATGGGATAATGATGCTCGTTGGCATATGCAAGTGCCTTTTCATCAAATTCCGGTCGGTAATGATACCTGCTGGCCGGATTGGAATGACATGCATTGACCGCCTCTACCGCATCAATATATTCCGGAAACAGACGTATTTCCTTTATATAATCCTCTTCCCTGTATGGATGGGCATGTACAACAATTCCCCCGTCCTCATGTACCAGTTGATATTGTTCTTCGACGGTCGCATTTTTAATCTCCGGATGCGCCAGCAGCCAGTTCTTATCCAGTCCGTAAATCAGAAATTCCGTTCCGTGATAACCGGACTCCCAACCCCAAAGCACCTGCAGTCCAATGCGGTCACCCTCTGCCTTTGCATCCTCATAGCCCAGACAAAATGCCTGTACCCAGTCCTGCCACGGCAGACTTCTGTTGACGGCTGTATTTCCATAGAAAAAATGATCCGTTATGATGATTCCGGTATATCCCGCCTGATGATAGGCTCTTGCCATCGCCGCTCCCGGATATGCTCCACAGGCACTTCCTTGATTGGTATGCACATGTGTATCATACAGATACGGGTATTCTGCGTTACTCCATTTTTCCATCATTTTCTCTTCCTTCTTCCTTACTCAATTACATGCTTCACTTTTTACTGTTGTCAAATGTTACTTATTTCATCTTTCGATTTGACTTATTAGATACGTTTGTATTATAATTTAGTGCAGTGATTTTTCACTTATAATACTACAGTATTATAATACATTTTTTCATCTGTGACTAGGAGTCGTATCGAAGTGGTCATAACGGGGCGCACTCGAAA
>CAZWXS010000009.1:52030-62070 GCA_964638005.1 uncultured Lachnospiraceae bacterium | reverse complement strand
AAGGCAGAAGATGATGCGACTACTTATAAGGATGCTTGTCTATACTTTTATAATACAATTAAAGATGGTGTTGAAAGTTATGCGTTTGCAGGAGCTACCTATTCGGGAGAAACAGGAGAAGTTACAGCCACAAAAGAGACTTTGATGGGTATTGGACAGGATTATTCAGTTCTTCAGTTTTATCATTACATGATTTTTGGTGGAGAGGAAACGAAGATTGAAGATATAGCTGAAACAAGTTTTGTGGCACCTACCTTAAAAATGGAGGATGTATCTATTTATAAAACTGCTTTAGCATATGTGGATTCACAATATAACGATTATACAGTTGGGTTTACAAGTGTGAGTGGTGTTGATGAAGCAGGTAAAGAGACTGATCCGAAACAATATATTTTGGATAGTGGACAATGTAAGGAAGATGCAAGCGAATATCAGAAAAATGACAAACAGGTAGGAAATGAAATTCCATCTTCCTCAGAAAATGGTTTAACAACAATCAGTGGACAGAATACAAATTCGCAACCTCCTGTTAAGGGAATGGAAGTGGAAGCAACGACTGCATCTGGGGAAACACTGACGACAATCATGACACCGGAAGTTTCTCCAATGCCGGAAGTAACAGCCGTTCCAGACACAGCGACAGTACCAGAAGTTACGATTACACCAGAATCTACGACAACCCCGGAACCTACAGTGACTGCAACTCCGACGGTTGTAGCAGCTCCAACTAATACAGCTGTTTCTGAAATAACTACAACAGAATCAACTACAACAGAAACAACAGCACCGGAAACTACAACAACAGAAGATTCATCAACAGAAGAGAATTCGACCCCGGAACCTGCACCAATCGAGGCGATTCCAACAACAGAAACAACTGTTATAGAAATGGCGCCGCCTATGGAGCCTGCAGCATAAGAAAACGACTGTTATTTAAGTTCTGTATTCAGATGTTTTATGAGAGTGTATTTTCAAATAGGAAAGGCGTCGCTGTTTCGGAGTGATGCCTTTCAATTTTTTATAGGTCTTAATGAAATGACTGCAGTCGGTGAATCCGGTTTCCTGACTGATATAATCCAGATTGTGGTCGGTAAAGAGCAGCATATCGTCTGCTTTGCAGATTTTGATGAATTCTATGTATTCCTTGCAGGACTTTCCATACAAAAGCTTAAAATTTTTGGCAAAGTAAGAGTAACTCATACCGCACTGCTTTGCCAGTTCTTCAATGCGCAGCAGCTCGTCAGAGTGTTCATCGATGTATTCGGTAATGTTATTTAAGGATAGTTCATCAGAACCGGCGATTACGGGTGTGTCAATCTGAAATCCCGCTTCGCGCCAGATGCGCATCAGATAGATCATCAGATTGCACAGGTGGGAATGGATCTTGATATCATATCCATATTCTCGTTCATTGATCTCTTTGATACAATCCATGATGATTTCCCGAACATGCAGATTACGCAGAATATTTTCCGAAAAGTGGATTTCAGCACAGGAGTCGTTGCGTGCAGCGGTTAGTACATGAATGAGCTTGGGCGTGTAACTGTTGGCAACGCTGAGTGTATTGACATCAAATTTCAGTGCGGCATAGCGGATTGGTTCTTCACAGGTACTATAGAGTGCATGAATGGCCTTTGGATGGAACAGGATGAGTTCGCCTGCTTCCAAGATATATGTTTTATCGTCACATTCAGCCATTGCGGTACCTTCCAGCATATAGATGATCTCTGTATAGTAATGCCAGTGAGGACGTACGGGAAAGTACTGTGTGGCAGAATCAACAATGAAAGCCTCATAAGGGGACGTCAGCATATCTCCGTATTCAAATAAGTATTGCATCCCGATTTCCTCCTTTGCTCTTAATAATAGATTTGTACGATTTTTATGTCTGAATATTATAGCATGAAGTCATTCAAAATGATAGGGTAGAATACAAGTTAAGCTATCAATGAAGGCAAGCTGGATTATGGAAGAGAATAGGATGATTATACAGAGAGGATGACATAGAAGATGGAATTGATCAAAGGAATTACATTTGCTGCGTTTGCTTGCAGGGGCAGTTTGAAGAAGAAGGAAGCGAAGAAGAGTCTTGATAATCTCAAGGAGAGGACTGGCGCGGATACGATTATTCTCGTACCCAATGCGCTACAGGATACGGCGCAGTCAGAAGAGATTGATTTTACTTCCAAAGCGACTGTAGCAGACGAGGAACTGATTGAGATGATACGGTATGCCAAGAGTATCGGTCTTCATGTATTTTTGAAGCCGACCGTGAACTGTAAAAACGGAACTTGGCGTGCACACATCAGCTTCTTTGATAAGGATGTACACTGCGAGCCGAAGTGGAGCAACTGGTTTGCATCTTATACCGCATATCAACTGCATTTTGCGGAAATTGCAGAGCGGGAGCATTGCGAGATGTTCATAGCCGGCTGTGAGATGGTCATGTCAGAGCACAGGGAGCAGGAATGGCGTAAGCTCATAGCAGATATTCGCAGCGTATATAAGGGGCTTGTTTCTTATAATACGGACAAATACCAAGAGGACAGTGTCAAATGGTGGGACTGTGTCGATGTCATTGCCTCGAGCGGGTATTATCCTTTGAATGATTGGGATCAGGAGCTGGATAGGATAGAAAAAGTAGTGAAGCAGTTCAATAAACCGTTTTTCTTTGCAGAAGCAGGCTGCATGTCGACAGAAGGCAGTTCTAAGATTCCAAACAACTGGATGCTGAGGGGCAAGATCAGTCTACAGGAGCAGGCCGACTGGTATAGAACGATGTTCACGACCTGCAGTAAACGCGATTGGGTCGGCGGGTATGGAATATGGGACTGGGCGGCGAAGCAGTATGCCTTGACGGCGGCAGCGTCTGATGCGAGATATGATATTTACGGAAAGCCGGCAGAGGAAGTTGTACGTTTGTATTATTCGGGACAATCAGGTATAGAATAGAACATAAATACAGAGCTTGGAACAGGTAATCATGAAGGTGCTAAGGAAGAGTATCGACAGACTGGCGTTCCGCTATTTGTTTCAGACTAATTTAAGGTTTCTCCCACATTATATTCAATGAAAGTTCACAGGTTAAACACAGGATAAATTTAGAATGAGAACCATTGAGGATTGAACGGAGGACTATAGATGGAATCTGATGATTTGCAGGAAATTATTTTAGATGAAACGGACAGGCAATTAACAAAAACATCTGAAGAGAAAAATCATGTCGGCAAAAAAAGCGGGAAGGACAAAGGTAATCAGCATTATATCGGGAATCGTAAAAAACATCAAATAGGAAAAGTGATTTGGGGATTTTTCAAGAAATTCAAGGTATTGCTGATTATTCTGATTCTTGCGGCTATAGGCATCTGTATTTTTATGAATTATCGTAAGAAGCAGGAGCGGATGGCGGCAATCATGCAGACTGTTCAGACTGAGACGGCTACGATTGAAAAGCGTAATCTGACTACCAGCATTACGACGACAGGTACAGTGAAAAGTATGGAAAGCAGGGTTGTAAAGTCAGTACTTACGAAGACGGAACTTTCCGAGGTGAATGTTGAGGTTGGAGATACTGTGGAAGCGGGGCAGGTCATAGCGGTGTTTAAAGATGAAGATATCAGGACGGATATTGCCCGTATTGAGGATAAGATCAGTGTCAGCGCGCAGACGGAAGCAATCGAAACACAGGCGACGGATCGAGAATATGTCTATACATATGGTTCGCAGGCGATATCCATTACAGAGGCACAGGAGAAGGTGGATGATGCGCTCAGAGAATTGAATGAGGCCTGCGATGGTTACGGAGATGCGAAGAGAAAACTGCAGGCGGCGAAGGATGAGGGCAAGAGCGATACAGAGATTGCCCAGTTGGAAAATGCCGTTTCCTCAGCATATCAAACAGAAATTAAAGCACAGAGTGCATATGAAGATGCACTGCAGGCACAGGCAGATACTCTGCGCAGTGCCAACAATACACTTGCGAGTACAGATGAAAACTATCAGAAGTCTTCTCTTACGAAGGGTGACTCAACAGAAGAACTGGAGCAACAGCTGGAAGATTTACAGACAAGTCTGGATAATTGTGTAGTGACTGCGCCAATCAGCGGAATCGTAACGTCGCTTGCGGTAAAGCCAGGGGATACCTATGTTGACGGCGAAATTATGACGATACAGAACTGCGATACCTACACAATCTCAGCACAGATTGATGAATATGACATCAGTGATCTGAAAGAAGGCATGAAAGTTGTTATCAAGACGGATGCAACCCGCGATGATGAACTGGAAGGAGTTGTATCCTTTATTTCCCCGACAGCCACAGCATCTACAGGCAGCAGTACTGACGCAACCTATGAGGTAACGATTGATATATTGACAAAGGATGAACGCTTGAAGCTTGGTATGACTGCAAAGCTTAATATTATTGTGGATGAAGTACAGGGTGTGTTGACAGTGCCGTATGATGCGATTTCAACCAATGCGGCAGGAGAAAATGTCGTACATGTTGTGGAAGGCGGAAAGCCGGAAATCGTAGTAGAAATCGGCATGGAAAGCGATTATTATACACAGATTATCAGTGACGAACTCTCGGAAGGCATGACGATCGTTATTCCATCGGCTGCCGGAGAGGGCAGTGATACCGGAGATGAAGCCATGACGTTCAATATGGGCGGAATGGGCGGCGGAATACCTGTAGGTGGAGGCCCGGGCGGCGGAGGAATGCCATAATGAGCGAACGAACAATCATTGATATGAACCACATTGTCAAGCGTTTCTTCATTGGTCAGCCGAACGAGTTGGAAGTACTGCATGGACTGGATCTGCATGTAAATGAGGGTGAGTTTGTTTCCATCGTAGGTGCTTCCGGTTCCGGTAAATCCACGCTTATGAATATCATCGGCGCACTGGACAGACCAACGGAGGGCGATTATACATTAGATGGTGTCAAAGTCTTTGAAACCAAGGACAAAGAAGTATCCAAAATCAGAAATCAGAAAATCGGGTTTGTCTTTCAGACTTACAATCTGGTTGCGCGGACATCTGCACTTAAAAATGTAGAACTTCCGATGCTGTATGCAGGGGTTGGACGCAGGGAGCGGACTAAGCGCGCCAAAGAACTGCTTGAGATCGTGGAGATGAGTGAACGTGCTTCTCACAGTCCGGATGAATTGTCGGGCGGACAGAAGCAGAGAGTTGCGATTGCAAGAGCTATGGCAAATGATCCGGCCATCATATTGGCGGATGAGCCGACAGGTGCGCTGGATTCGCAGACCGGACGCCTAATCATGGATATCTTTCACAGATTGAATCGGGAACAGGGCAAGACGATTGTCCTAATTACCCATTCCAATGAACTGGCAGAGGAGACCGAACGTATCATCACGATTAAGGACGGCTTTATCACCGGCAGCCGAGAAGGGAGCAGACCACATGTTATTCTTTGAAAATGTATTGCTGGCGCTTTCTGGACTGTTGGCAAATAAAATGCGTGCTCTGCTTACTATGCTGGGTATCATTATCGGAATCGGATCGGTCATCGCCATCGTCACGGTCGGTAATTCGTTGACCAATTCCATTACCAGTTCCATGGAATCTATGGGAGCCAATAACGTTACGGTCGGATTGCAGCAGAAATCTACAGAGACAGAGACAACCGAGAGCGGAATGACCTTCCGCGGGCCGGGACGCCAGAAGCAGCCAACAGAAGATGATTATTTTACGGATGAGATGTTGGAAGAATTGAAGGTAAAATTTGCAGATGAAGTCAAAGACTTTTCAATAGAAGCCTCTCTTGGCTCGGGACAGGCGACTCAGGGTGAATTATACGCAAATGTCAGTGTATCAGGTGTCAATGAAGGGTATTTTGTCGCTAATGAGCTGACCATGCTGCAGGGAAATACTCTTTCCGAAAAGGCTCTGGAGGGCGGCAAAGGTGTAGCGCTTGTTTCTGATAAATTCGTTAACAACCTATATGGAGGAGATAATGCCGCTGCCATCGGACAGACTGTGGAAGTGGATATAGGGAGTGATTTTTATCAGTTTACAATCGTAGGTGTCTATGAGTATGATGATTCCGCGACGGGTTTTTCCACTACATCAGAGGAAGACATCTCGACAGCGATGTATGCGCCGATCAAGAACATCCAGAAGAAGCTGCACACAACAGCCGGATATCAGCAATTTACGGTTGTCGTGAATACAGGGACGGATACAGAGACCTTTATCACGGATATGACGGATTTCTTTGATCAATATTACAGAAATAACGATGATTTTGAAGTCAGTGCATTTAGTATGGAATCTATGATTTCATCCATGACCGATATGCTGTCAACGGTGTCTGTTGCGATTTCATTTATAGCAGGAATCTCTTTGCTGGTTGGAGGAATCGGTGTTATGAACATTATGCTCGTATCCATATCGGAGAGGACAAAGGAAATCGGAACCAGAAAGGCTCTCGGGGCTGCGAATTCCTCAATCAGGTTGCAATTTATCGTGGAAGCCATGGTCATCTGTCTGATTGGCGGAATCATCGGAATCATTGTCGGAATCATCGGAGGTGCGGTTGCGGCAAATGCGCTTGGCTATTCTGCCAGCCCATCTGTTGCGAGCATTATCATATCTCTGTTGTTTTCACTTACAATCGGTGTATTTTTCGGATATTATCCGGCAAATAAAGCTGCGAAGATGAATCCTATCGATGCGCTTAGATATGAGTGAAAGAAAAGTTGCTATTTTAGGTGGTTCGCGATAAAATATATTCAATGGAGATTTGAATATGTTAATCAGAGCATTACATGATATTTGGGATGCATTTCGCATGTATAACGATCAGGCGTTGCGGTTTGGCATCTGTGCAATTATAATCTATACAGTTATTTCGATTATTAGGAATGTGATATGCAGAATACAGGGAAAGCAGTGTCAGACATTCGGGCAGATGCTTTTCCGTATCTGCTTTTTTGCGTTGCTTGGAATCTACTTTTCCTATTTGATCTCGCTGACCCTGTCGGGACGCGAAGCCGGCAGCAGGAGTGGACATATCAACCTGGAGCTGTTCAGTACACTGGGAGATAAGGAGAATCTGAAGCTGACAGGCGTTGAGAATATTTTGTTGTTTATTCCGTTCGGAATCTTTGTACCGATATTGTGGAGAGCCTATCGGCGCTGGTGGAATCTTGGATTGCTTGCATTTATCACGAGTACGGCGATAGAACTTGCACAGCTTATGAGCAGACGGGGCTATTTTGAACTGGATGATATTTTGCTGAATACAGCCGGAGCAATGATGGGGTATATGGCGTTTTCATTGATTTACCATAGCTTTCGTGCCTTGACTCATCGAGTACGAGAAAAGGATGATGGAGTCAATGGATTTTTCGCAGCAATGATTCAATTGCTTCCGATTCTGGTGATGTTGGCCGTGATTTTCGGGTTTTCATCAGAGACAGGAGATGAATCCGGTGCAATCAGTGAGTCATTGACCGATAAGATTGTGATATGTGTGGACAGGGTACTTTCCTTGGATATGACAGACGAGGAAATCGCGCAGGCGGTTGTGGATATGGAGAATGGAATCAGGAAAGCGGCACATATGATAGAATATGCCCTGCTTGCATTGTTTGTCGTGGTATTTCTGTTTTGCCGCAGGATGCAGCTTTTTCCGGCATTGTTTGCTACGGAGATATTTGTGGTTCTGATAGGGGCGTGTGACGAATGGAATCAGTCACATATTGCAGGCAGGTACGGAAGTCCGAGGGATGTTGTGATTGATGCATGCGGTGCGCTGATCATGTTGGTTTTGTTTGCGGTTACTGTGCGCTCGGGAAAACTCGAGCGGATGAGGCTTGATCATAAAGCAGTAAAGAAATGAATGAGAAAAAGAAATAAAAGAATATGATGAACAGCGGTAGGAGGGTTAAGAAATGAATGCAAAGAAATTAGAGTATTTATCACCTGTGATTGAAGCAGAAATAGAGAAGGATAAGCTGCGAGGCATGTCTGTACGTGTGATTCATCACGACGAAATCGTATTTGACAGGCATTATGGCAATGATAAGCCGGGAGATATCTATCGGATTTTTTCGATGACCAAGCCCATTACCTGCGTGGCAGTCATGATACTATATGAGCGTGGACTGCTGCATTTGTTGGATCCTGTATCAAAGTATATACCGGCATTTGCTCATCAGAAGGTGGTAGATGCACATTGCGGTTTGATTCCGGCACAGTCAGAGGTGACGATCCAACAGTGTCTGAACATGACATCCGGTATGGTGTATCCGAGCCCTGATCATGCGGCAGGCAGATATCTGCAGGAGGTGTCTGATGAGATTAAGAGAAGACTGGATAAGGGAGAAAATATCAGCACACTGGAGTGGTGTGAGATGATAGCGGGTTCGCCGCTTGCATTTCAGCCCGGTGAGCATTGGTTCTACAGTGTATCTGCGGATGTGCTCGGTGGTGTTGTAGAGGTGGTCAGCGGCATGAAGTACGGGGAATTCTTGAAGAAGGAGATTTTCGAGCCGCTTGGCATGGTGGATACAGGGTATTATGCCGATCTGGGAGACAAGGTAAGCAGACTGGCTACGATGTATACGTGGAGAAATGAAGAAGGACAGCTGAAGGAAGCAGATGCGGAGACGATGACCAGCTTCAATTATTTTGTGGCGACGGGAAAAACGCCATTTGAGGGCGGCGGTTCAGGGCTTTGTTCTACGATGGAGGATTATACACACTTTGCGACGATGCTGCTGCATGACGGTTACTATGACGGAAAGCAGATTATCAGCCGCAAGACGATCGATTATATGACGACCAACCAGCTGACGCCTTCACAGCGTCAGGATATCTGGTTCGACAGTGCGATTGGATATACATACAGTAATCTGCTGCGCATCCTGGATGATAAGGGTGCCGGTGTGACCAACGGCAGTTATTGTGAATTTGGCTGGGATGGATTGCCGGGCAATTATTTCCTGGTGGATCCGGAGGAGGATCTGATCATGTTGTATTTCCAACAGATCAAGGAAGGTGCTGACCAGAGCCTGCGCAGAAGGATGAGACAGGTCGTATACGGAGCAATCGAATAAGAATAATGACAGCAAAAGAGCGAGGATGATTCCTCGCTCTTTCGTGTTCCGACACCATGCCGAAACATGTGTTACACCTACACCTACAAAGTGGAGTATCCAAAGCCGTTGACAATAGCATCAATCGGCTTACCTTCTCTGCAAAGCGGACAATCCTTATGCGGGTAATTCTTATAGTCCGGTAAATCAGCTGTTGTAAAGAGTGAATCAATCGGAATGTCCGATATCTTGTTGACTGCGCTGAATATAGACACGATTGCCGCGATATGCCCTTTATAGTAATCGATACAATCCAAACACTTGGAAAGGGTCTTGCCGGTTGTAGTGGAGGCAAGCAGCAAAAGGACATTTTTGCTTTCAATCATGGATACAAGATTCTGACGGAAGATAATCTGTCCGGTCGAATTGTATTCCGGAGATACAACATAAATCGTCTTATGAGCATTCATTGACATGATGCCTGCATTGGTCAGCTCGTCCGCAAGATATGCACCTATAACTTCACAGCCATCCATGCAAACGATAGTATCCACAATCGTGGAAGTGCTGTATTTGGAGGCAATTGCTTCGGCAACTGCTTTTGCCTCGCTCTGTCTCATTTTCATGAAGGTCATATCTACATAATAATTGATATGTGAGTGTGAGGTCATGAAATGTCCCGGAATTACCCTAAGACCTACATCAGGATATTGTTTTGACATAATCTTCTGTACACGATTTTCCATATGAAAGCCCCCTTATTTAGTAGTCAGAATCGCATAGTTGTGTACACAATTCTCCTATATTCATTATAACTGTTTAGACACTCTTGTGCAATATGAAAATTGATAGATAATTAAAAAAATGCAAAAAAGGAACTGCTGGATTTCCGGCAGTTCCTTTCCTCCCTCGATTAGCCTATTGGGGGTATCCCGCCTTTCGGCGAGAACCCTCCCCCGATTAGCCTAT
>CAZWXS010000009.1:0-51930 GCA_964638005.1 uncultured Lachnospiraceae bacterium | reverse complement strand
GGGGGTATCCCGCCTTTCGGCGAGAACCCTCCCCCGATTAGCCCATAACAACAGTTACGTGGTATTCTGATTTGCCTTTTTCATATGGAATGACGCATCCGGTAACTTCTTTGCCGTCTACTACCAGGCTCTTAACACCCTTTTCTACATTGTTGGGGTTCTTTACTTCGATGTAGTAGGTGCCTTCTCTGAACTTTCTGGTCAATGTAAAGTCACCAAAGTCTTTTGGTGTACAAGGATTGACGGAAAGGCCGGTGTGCGTCGGGTATACACCCAGGATATACTGGGAGATATTAACGAATGTCCATGCAGCGGTACCGGTCAGCCAACTGTTCTTGGCTTCACCGTGGAATTTTGCATCTCTTCCGGCAACCATCTGTGCATATACGTAAGGTTCTGTTCTGTGAATTTCACTGATTTCCTCTGTGTAAGCGGGACATGTCTTCTGATATACTTCAAATGCTCTGTCACCGCGTCCGATTACTGTCTCGGCAATGGAAATCCAAGGATTGTTGTGGCAGAAGATACCTGCATTTTCCTTGTATCCGGGTGGATAAGAGCTGACTTCACCAAGCTCAAGATGATATTCTGTATAAGCAGGCTGCAAAATCATGACACCATATTTCGTATCCAGCTTTTCTTTTACGGAATCCAGTGCTTTCTGTGCAAGTCCTTCCTTCACACCGATGCCTGCAAGTGAGCAGAAGCCCTGCGGCTCAATGAAGATCTGACCTTCTTTGCATTCCTTGGAACCGATCTTTTTGCCGTATGCATCATAAGCGCGGACAAACCATTCGCCATCCCAGCCGGCATCCAGAACTGCATTGTACATTTTATCTACTTCGGCAAGTGCACGCTGTGCTTCTGCGGGCTTACCGATTAAATCACAGAGCTCTGCATATTCTTTGCCGTACTTAACGAACATACCGGCAATGAAGACGGATTCTGCAACAGGTCCTTCAGAAGGACCAAAGGTCTGGAATGATTCACCCGGCTGTTCTGAGAAGCAGTTCAGGTTCAGACAGTCATTCCAGTCTGCACGACCGATGAGAGGTAACTGATTAGGCCCCTTGTGATTTACGATATAATCAAAGGAACGGGTCAAATGGTTGAATAGTGGTGCTGCCTTGCTCTCATCATTGTCATAAGGAGTCATGATATCAAGAATAGATGTATCACCGGTCTCTCTGATGTAAGCAGAGGTTCCTGCAATCAACCACAGCGGATCATCATTAAAACCGCTCCCGATATCTGAGTTCCCCTTCTTGGTCAGTGGCTGATACTGATGATACGCGCTGCCGTCTTCGAATTGTGTGGAAGCAATATCAATGATACGTTCCTTTGCACGATCAGGAATCAGGTGTACGAAACCAAGCAGATCCTGACATGAATCACGGAAGCCCATACCACGGCCGATGCCTGATTCATAGTAGGAAGCAGAACGTGACATGTTAAAGGTCACCATACACTGATACTGGTTCCAGATATTTACCATACGGTTTACTTTGTCGTTTGAAGACTGAACCGTATATTTTGCGAGTAATTCTTTCCAATAGTTCTGCAATGTGGCAAAGGCTTTGTCTACATCACCGTCTGTCTGGTAACGTGCAAGCATTGCTTCAGCAGGCTTTTTATTGATGATGCCATGGGATTCCCACTTTTCTTCCTGCTTATTCTCGATGTATCCGAGAACGAAGATGAAAGATTTGCTTTCTCCGGGAGCGAGAGTTACATTTAACTGCTGTGAAGCGATGGGAGCCCAGCCACTTGCAACAGAGTTGGTGCACTGTCCGTTTTCTACAACGAGAGGCTTGTCGGCACCGCGATATGCTCCGAGGAATTCGTCACGAATCGTATCAAATCCGTCAATCGGTGCGTTTACTGAGTAAACAGCATAGTGGTTGCGACGTTCTCTGTATTCTGTTTTGTGATAAATGGTAGAGTTTACAATCTCAACTTCACCAATGCTTAAGTTTCTCTGGAAGTTTGTCATGTCATCCATGGCATTCCATAAGCAGAACTCTACATAGGAAAAGAGGGAAATGTTCTTCGCGGAATCGGAGTTGTTCTTCAGAACAACACGGCTTACTTCACAGGTATCGTTCATGGGCACGAATGTGAGACAGGAAGCTTCAAGTCCGTTCTTGGAAGAAGTGAACTTGCTGTATCCGAGACCGTGACGGCACTCATAAGAGTCAAGTTCAGTCTTGGTAGGCTGCCAGCCGATATTCCAGATATCCTTACCATCCTTGATGTAAAAATACTTTCCGTTGGTATCTGCAGGCACATCGTTATAACGATAACGTGTGAGTCTGAGCAGTTTTGCATCCTTATAGAAGCTGTAACCGCCGCAAGTGTTGGAAATCAGTGAAAAGAAATCATTGCATCCTAAGTAATTGATCCACGGTAGCGGAGTCTTAGGAGTCGTAATGACGTATTCAGCATTGCTGTCGTCGAAGTATCCAAATTTCATAATAATTCTCTCCTATTCATACTTTTTAAAATCGGTGTTAGTTGTTCCATTGCGCGATGTAAATCGTTTAAGTAAAATTAGACAATTTGCTGCCTATGCTCAAAATTATACATGATTATTTTTACAAAATCAATACAAAATGTAAAATAGCAGAAAATAAGGGGTTTGTATGGAATATGAAAAGGTAGAAAATGTTAAAGAACACCTGAAAAGAGGGGACGATTCGCTCAAAAACACATGCGTAAAGGATTAAGTAACATAACAGAATTATGACCAAAAAAGGCATAGGGTTTTTGTGCAAATTATAAAAATTAAACAAAAAAAGTAAAATAGGGGTTGAAAAAATAAGAAAAAAGGGATATAGTTAATAGACGAAAACGTTTAAGGCTATTCTTTATCGTTTTATGCGATGTGGCAGCAACAGGAGGAACACCGTAATGGTATCAATGAAAGACATAGCTAATAAGTGCGGCGTATCGGTTGCTACGGTCAGCAAAGCATTGAATGACCATAATGATATCGGTGCCAAGACGAAGAAAGAGGTCAGGAGAGTTGCTAAGGAACTGGGTTATTTTCCGAACTCTTCGGCACGAGCATTGAAGACAAGACGTACTTATAATATCGGCGTGTTATTCGTGGATGAAGGCCGGAGCGGGTTGACTCATGATTATTTTTCCAATGTACTCGACAGTTTCAAGGTCACTGCAGAGACAAACGGATTTGACATTACATTTATTAACTGTACAAGCCGGAAAGACAGAATGTCTTACTTGGAGCACAGCCTTTACCGCGGCGTTGACGGAGTTGTGATTGCCTGTGTGGATTTCTATGATCCCGATGTGGTAGAGTTGATTCATTCAGATTTACCGGTGGTTACGATTGACCACGTATTTGATTACAGAATTGCTGTCGTGTCTGACAATATCAAAGGCATGCATGATCTGCTGCAATATGTATATAACAACGGACATCGCAAGATTGCTTACATACATGGTGATGATACATCAGTTACACAGAATCGTATGGGCAGTTTTTACAGAACGATGGAAGAGTTCGGCATCAATACCCCGGACGAGTATGTAAAATCAAGCTTTTATCGCAACCCGGAGCAGGCGGCGCTATTGACAAAGGAATTGCTGGAATTAGAAAATCCCCCGACCTGTATCGTATACCCGGATGATTATTCTTGCATCGGCGGTATCAATGCGATTAAGGAAAAGAAATTAAAGATTCCCAAGGATATTTCGGTTGTAGGATATGACGGAACTTACATTTCACAGATTATGGAGCCGAAACTTACGACGATTAAGCAGGATACAAAAGAAATCGGTCGCGTGGCTGCAGAAAGATTGATCAGATTGATAGAGAATCCGAAAACGACTCTCATTGAAAAGATAGTGATAGAAGGCGAGATGCTAAAAGGCGCGTCCGTCGGGAAGGTACAGGAATAGGTACCGTATAAAATTTGATATTCATTTTGGAATATACTCCTTCATGATGCCCCCTGTTGTTATGTGTGAAAGCATATGGCGCAGGGGGTTCCTTTTGTGACTTAGGAGAGAAATGTGTATTTAGGATGTTTTGCGTACATACTGCCAAAGGCAGTATGTACATCAGCGTAAGAGGCGGGAAACCATGTTCGCATGGTTTCCCGCCTCTTATGCTGATGTACCCTCCAATCGCACAGCGATGGGTACGCAAAACATCCTAAATACACATTTCTCTCCTAAGTCACATCTCAACACTCAAACTACGCGCCATATGCTTTCACACATAATAACAGGGACCATCATCCCCCACCCTAGCCCGGACGCAGTCTCGGGCTTACTCCCAACACCTGCTCTTTCCCAATTCTTCACTCGATTTCCGACCTCTACTTCACCCCATCAATCAAATGCCTCCGCTGCCCCCAACAAGCCTTCCGATATCCTCCCGGAGTCACCCCTTCGCTTTTCTTAAACAAGTAAATAAAATGATTCATATTCTCAATCCCTACTGCCGCTGCAATCTCATTAATCGGATCGCTGGTCGCAACCAACATTCGCTTGGCATTCTCTATGCGTACTCTAATCAAATAATTAATCGGCGAAATACCGAGATGCTCCGTAAAGTCATGCACCAGCTTATACTTGCTGATATGTTCATCCCGCGCAATCTCATCCAGAGTAAATGCATGCATATACTCCCGATCAAAGCGTTCCTTCACTGCCTCAAGCTGAGGCGGAAGCTGTGACATTCCGGAAGCATTGTTTTTCTTTTCGGATAATATGGTAGTCAAAAGACCTGACAGCAGATTAGATTGAAGAAAATCATAACACACTTCGGCTTCTCTGCTTTCGTACAAATGAAATATTCTATCTATATAAGAAGAAACTCCCGAGATGCTCGGCAGCGTATATATAAATGAATGATCAGCGGAATATGCTCTATAATATGTATCAATCAGCGGACCGCCTATATTCATAAAGAAATAATCCCATCCGTTGGCTTCGGAAAGTTCGATGATATGATCTCTGTCACAGTCGATGAAGAGCAGCGTGTTGGGAGACAGAATAACGGATAAGTCTCCGGAGGTGTATTTGCCTTGACCGTTGACGGTATAGATCAGCAGATAAGAATTTGAAGCTCTCAGTTCATAATAATACGGAAAGACTGCATTAACATTTCCGTGACGTGACAGGCGGATCAACTGTTGCTGTGTCTCAGAAGGTATTTGCGAATAGGCGGTTTCATATCCTTTGGAGGTACGCGAATAGATTACGATATTATCCTGCAGCTCTTCTATGGTTGGCAGATACTTGGTGTTGGATGACATGGCGAAACCTCCGTTTCTGATATGTATAATATAAGGTAAAATGGCATGAAATTCAAGAAAATTAAGATGACACAGTTTTTTGAAGAACATGAATTGTAATAATAATTTAAACAATAATTAAAAGGATTAACCAAAATTAACTTAAATAAATTAAATTAAACTTATTAAGAAAAAGCAAAAAACTAATCAGAATAGTCAAAATGCACAAAAAGAAAACGTATAATATGTGAAAAGTGATAAAATAAACTACAAATGCAAGATATCAATACAAATAACAATAAAGGGTGATGTTTTATATTGGAAAGCATTTATAATTGAGAATAGTTAATTTAACAACTTAAATTAGCTAAACAACAAACATTTTATTAATGGGAGGAAAGAGAATGAAAAAGAAATTGTTAAGCGTATTGCTTGCAACAGCAATGGTAGCATCACTGCTTGCAGGATGTGGATCAAGTGCAGCACCGGCTGAGACTGCTCCGGCAGCAGAAGCGACAGAAGAGGAAGCACCTGCAGAGGATGCAGCAGCAGAAGAAGCACCTGCAGCAGAAGCGGGAGCACAGAATATGGCAGATGCAGATATTGATGTATCCGGACTTGCCGGCACGAAGATTGCCGTATATACACACGGTGGAAACAGAGTTCTCGGTGAAGAAAAGAAGGATGCAGACGGAAATACATATCGTGACGAATCTATGGCATATTTAACAATCCTTGCTGAGAAGTTCACGGAAGAAACAGGTATTGAGGTTGAACTGAACGTTGTAACAGACGAAACAGAAATCGAGCCTTTATTCCAGGTAGAAGATCCTGAGGTTGACGTATTTACACCGCCTAACTGGTCACTTGCACAGTGGGAAGCATATTCAGAGCCGTATTGTACAGTTGAAGAAGCAGCTGAAATCTATGGTATTGATTATGCAGGTTCCATGCCGAATAACGGAACAACGATCTTCTCAATCATGCCTGGTAAAGCATACAACCAGTGTGTAGTTTACAATGAAGAAGTGATCAAGGCAGCCGGTTATGATGAGATTCCTGCAACTCTTGAAGAGTTCAACAAGATGTGCCAGGCAATCAAAGACAACGGCGTAACACCTATCTCAATGCACAGAGTTGAGAACTGGCCTCTTGCAACAGTACAGGATTTCGCAGGCTATGTAGTAGGCGATGCTAACGTACTTGCAGAGTGCTTAAAGGAAGAAGCTCCATTCAGTCCGGAAGCTCCTTTTGGTAAGACCATCAAGATGTATACAGAGTGGAAAGCTAACGGATTCTTTGAGCCGGAAGTTTACACAGACTTTGGTGTAGCTATGGATAGCGTTGCTTATGGTAAGGCAGCTATGATGTTATTTGGTTCATGGGTAGTTCCGCAGATTCAGGGACGTTGTCCTGAAGGAACAGATCCTTCAGTAATCAAGTTTGCTCCGGCACCGGATTTCGGCGCAGGCAGATATGTACTTGCAGCACCTGCTGACAACTGGGCAATCTCTAAGTTCTCAGACAACAAAGAAGCAGCAAGAGCATTTATCGAATATGTATCAGAAGATGCACAGTTCATCGCAGACAGCGGATTCATCGCTAACAAGAAGGGCGTAGAGCCTGTAGTACCTGATCTTTACAAGATTATCAACGATGCAGTAGATGCAGGCGATGTAACACCGTTATTCGTTCCGCCTACAGATGACAACACACTGCACAATCAGGAGATTCTTGAAGAAGCAGGCCTTTGGGCAGACTACAACTATGTAGGATTGTTATTTGACTCACTTGATGTTACAAAGCCGGATGATTGGTCAGCATATGACAAGCAGGTTGAAGATCAGAACGCATTGTATGCAGAATATAAAGAAGAACTCGGATACGAGTGGGTAGACTGATCACTTCACTATTAGTGGTATAGACTAAACAAACAGAGTGCCTCTTCTGAGAACGGAAGGGGCACTCATAATAGGAGAGGAAAAGTCATGAAGATAACAAAGAGTGCAAAGATTGTCATCGTTACATTTTTGATATTGCCGGTCATTCATTTATTGGTATTTTCTTATATACCGATTCTGGCAAATCTTTATCTGAGTTTTACGAATTATAAAGGTGTGGGGACTCCTAAGTGGATAGGCATTAAAAATTACAAAAGACTGTTGACGGATGTCAGATACATCGCCATTTTCAAGAATTGTCTCTGGTATATGCTGGTAGCGATTCCGCAGCTTGTATTTGCGTTTGTGTTAGCGGTGATTGTAAACGGTAAGTTCAGAGGTCTCAATTTCTTTAAAGGTGTTCTGATCATTCCCTATTTACTGAACGGTGTTATTGTTTCAACCATCTTCATCATATTCTTTAACAACTCAGGTACGTTGAATACAATCCTTCATTTCTTTGGAATTGTGGATACGCCGCAATGGTTACAGAATCTGAAATTGGTCAATCCCTCGATTGCCTCGATCAGTATCTGGCGCTATTACGGAATGAATTTCATTATGTTCTTCGGAGCGTTACAGACGATTCCTTCAGAACTATTTGAAGCAGCAGCTATGGATGGGTGTAAGAAACTTCAGGAAATCTTGTATATTTCCATTCCTTCCATCAGAAACGTATTATTTATCAATATCTTATTGAGCATTTCGGGTTCCATTCAGGTATATGAGATTCCTTATATCATGATGAACGGTTCAAATGGTACGACGACCCCTGTTATCCAGATCAACCAGAGTGCATTTTCGGATAATAAATATGGATTTGCGGCAGCACTTTCAATCATGGTATTTGTCATCGTAGTCATTGTAGTAGGGTTACAGAGGGTTATAACCAAGAAAGGGGAAGATTGATATGTATAATGAGACCAAACTATATAAAGTTTTCCGCTACATATTTCTGATTGCCTCTTGTCTGTTTGTTATCATTCCTTTAATCCCGCTTGTATTCATGGCCTTTAAGACAGGAGCAGAGTATTCTGCGACACCGGTGCTTATGCCGCCGAAGAACTGGCTCAATTTCTATAACTTTGCTTATGCGATCAGAGTTGGAAATTTGGGAAAAGCATTTCTGAATACTGCATTTATTCTGGCTGTTTCACTTGGCATACAGATGGTATTTACAACGATGGTTTCTTATGTACTGCACCGCTTTAATTTCAAAGGAAAGAAGATCATCATGACTTTATTTACCCTTACGATGTTCATTCCGGTTGTTACAACGCAGTCTGTAGTGTTCCAGATCATCTATAAGATGAAACTGGTCAGCACGGTATGGAGTCTGATCCTGTTGTGGAGTGGAGTCGGTATCGTCGGTATTTATATCATGTTCAATCTGTTGGAGTCCATTTCGAAGGAATTAGATGAGTCGGCACTGGTGGATGGTGCAAGCTATTTTACAATTTACAGACGTATTGTACTGCCGTTACTGAAACCGGCATGTACGACGCTGTTGATTTTGAACGGAATCGGATATTATAACGATTTCTACCTGCCGAATCTGTATCTGCGCAGGGATGTACAGACCTTTACGGTTGCTCTGTATAAGTTCTTCGGTAATATGGCGACACCGTTTGAAATCGTCTCCGCAGCTATTTTGATCGGAATCGTACCAATCGGAATTGCGTATCTGTTCATGCAGAAATATATTTATTACGGACTGGCAGGAGCAATTAAGTCATGAAAAGAGAATCTCTTTTATACAAAATCTTATCGGCGATCCATATTGTGTTTTTTACGAGTATCTTATGTTTTGGATTGATCTTTCTATCGGGGACAATACTGCTCGTTCCGGCACTGTGCGCTGCATTTAAGATTGGAAAAGAGGTTCTACGCAAGAAGATAGACATTACGGATAGTATCATCAAGACCTATCTGGTGGAATTTAAAAATGCAATCGGTACGCTTAGAGTTCTGCCGCTGAATCTGATCCTGTTATTGAATATTGCGGGAATGTGGTATGGCGGGCTGAATGAAAATCTGACGTATTACGTGATCTGCCTGATGATTACGGCGTTTTTACTGACGTATTGTCTCTACATTGCAGGATATAGATGTTTTGTGGATGAAAAGTTCAGTCTGATGGATGTGGCGTTTGCAATGTTGTTTAAGCCGATGTTTTTGATTCCACTGTTTGCGGCAATGGTTTTACTGACTTTCTATTTTGGAGCAATACCTGCAATCATTTTATTCTTGATGGGGACATTTTTCCTGTTTGCTCTGGAAGTGGTCATTTTGATCCACTTGCTGTACTTCGAGGATATGCTCGGAAAATTAGAGGAAGATAATGAGTTTCGTTATTTGATTAAACGCGATAAAGGAGAAAGAAAATAATTATGAGTAATGTAAAAATGATCGCACCGGCAGTGAAGAACGTGCCGTGGCAGGAAAAACCAGAGGGACTGACAGGAGCACCGATCTGGCGTTATAGTGAAAATCCGATTATCGACAGAAATCCGGTAAAGGATGTTGCGAGAATCTTCAACAGTGCTGTAATGCCATATGAAGATGGGTTTATCGGAGTATTCAGAGGGGAGCAGACCAACGGTATCCCGTACATTTATATGGGCAGGAGCAAGGATGCGATCCACTGGAGTTTTGATGAGGAGAAGATTCCGTTTGTGGATGAGGATGGAAAACCTTTTATGCCGCTATATGCATATGATCCAAGACTTGTAAAGGTTGAGGATACGTATTATATCATCTGGTGTCAGGACTTTTACGGAGCTGCGATTGGTATGGCTAAAACAAAGGATTTCAAGACATTTACCAGACTTGAGAATCCGTTTATTCCTTATAACAGAAATGCGGTATTGTTCCCTCGTAAGGTCAACGGCAACTTTATGCTGCTTTCACGTCCTTCAGACAGCGGACATACGCCGTTTGGAGATATTTTCCTAAGTGAGAGCCCGGATATGGTATACTGGGGCAAACACAGACATGTAATGAGCAAGGGAAGCGAATGGTGGGAGTCGGTTAAGATCGGCGGCGGCGCGGCTCCGATTGAGACATCCGAAGGTTGGCTGCTGTTCTACCATGGTGTCAGCAGTACCTGCAACGGATTTGTATACAGCATCGGCGGAGCGATTTTGGATCTTGAGAATCCTTCTATTGTGAAATACAGATGTGAGAAATATCTGTTAACACCGGAGGCATCTTATGAGGAACGCGGATTCGTGCCGAATGTCGTATTCCCGTGTGCTACGATTCATGATTCAGAGAGCGGAAAGATTGCAATCTACTATGGTGCAGCAGACAGTGTTGTCGGTCTTGCATTTACGAAATTTGATGAGATTATGGATTACATCAAGGAAAACAGCGTCGTTACCAATAGTGATACGGAAATTGGAAAACGCTAGGGGAGAGTTCTCACGAAGCGAGATACTTCTAAGAGTAAACGATAAAAAAATAAGTGAAGTTATAGTTGCATTTAAGTGAAAATTAGTTTAAAATTAAGTTACAAAGGTTAATTTTCGCTTTGTAAGGTAACGGATTACTTGGCGAGTCAACACAGGTTGTGGCTCGCCTTTTTTATCCCTTCAAACGAGAGGCAGGAGGAATTAGAAATGATGGTTCAGGAAATGAAGGAACATCTGACGCAGAGGATCATTCCGTTTTGGAAGAATCTGTGCGATGATGAGCATGGCGGGTATTACGGTTGGCTGGATTATGATTTGAAACTGGACAAAGCAGCAATCAAGGGCTGCATTTTAAACAGCAGGATCTTATGGTTCTTTTCCAATGCATATATGCTGTTGAAGGATGAGAGTCTTCTGAAGGAAGCAGAGCATGCATACCGATTTATGAGAATGTACTGTGTGGATGAAGAGTATGGCGGAGTGTACTGGTCAGTCAATTATGACGGCACGGTTGCTGATACGACAAAGCATACCTATAACCAGGCATTTTCAATTTATGCCCTGTCTTCTTACTATGATGCATCTAAGGATGAGGAAGCACTGAAACTGGCAAAGCAGCTTTTTCAACTGATTGAGGAACGATGCACGGATGACATCGGCTATTTGGAAGCATTTACGAGAACATTTGCGCCGGAGAGTAATGAGAAGTTATCTGAAAATGGTGTTATGGCAGAGAAGACTATGAATACGCTGCTGCATGTATTTGAGGCTTATACGGAGCTGTATCGTGTAAGCGGAGAGCAGGCGGTAGGTGACAGGATCCGGTTCATGTTGGATGTTATTACGGATAAGATATACAATCCAAAGAAGCATCGTCAGGAGGTATTCTTTGATTCGAAGTACAACAGCATTTTGGACATGCATTCTTATGGACACGATATCGAGACTGCGTGGCTGACGGATCGAGGATGTGAAGTCTTGGGCGATCAGGCTTATATTGATAAGCTTCTGCCGATTACAAAGGATTTGACTGCAGAGATCTACAGAAGGGCGTTTGTGAATCATTCTCTGTTAAATGAGTGTGTGAAAGGCGTTGATGATACATGGAGAATCTGGTGGGTACAGGCAGAGACGGTAGTGGGATTTTATAACGGCTATGAAAAGGATCCTGCAAAGAAGGAATATCTGCAGGCGGCAGAAGAGGTATGGAACTATATCAAAGAGTATATGATAGACGGACGTGAAGGCTCAGAGTGGTACTGGAGAGTGGATGAGAACGGTAATCCGGATTCGGAAAAGCCGATCGTGGAACCGTGGAAATGTCCCTATCATAATGGAAGAATGTGTATGGAAATCATAAGGAGGAATGAAAATGCTGCATCCTAATTATTACGTGGAACTGGAGAAATACAATAAGGTGATCTCTACACCGAACAGAAAATCTGATATTTACAACGGAATCTTTGACAGATGGGTCAATCCTGTCGTGACGAGAAGACATATTCCGCTTACATGGAAATATGATTTGGATATCAATACAAATCCGTACTTTATGGAGCGTCTTGGCGTGAATGCGGTCATGAATTCGGGCGCGATCGAGTTAAACGGCAAGTTCTATTTGGTATGTCGTATCGAGGGGAATGACAGAAAGTCTTTCTTTGGCGTGGCAGAGAGCGATAACGGAGTGGACGGATTCAAGTTTTGGGACTATCCGATCCTGTTGGATGATACGTGTCCCGAGGAAACCAATGTATATGACATGCGTCTGACAAAACATGAGGATGGTTATATTTATGGTGTGTTCTGCTCAGAATCTAAGGATACGTCGGTCAATGATCTGTCTGCGGCTGTTGCGGCTGCAGGTATTGTGCGTACGAAGGACTTAAAGAAGTGGGAGAGGCTGCCGAATTTGAAGACTTTGAATTCTCCGCAGCAGAGAAATGTTGTATTGCATCCTGAATTCGTAAATGGTAAATATGCGTTCTATACAAGACCGATGGATGATTTTATTGACACCGGTTCAGGTGGAGGAATCGGGTTTGGTCTGTGTGATGATATTATGAATCCGGTTGTGGATGAGGAGATTATCACAAGTAAGAGAAAGTATCATACGATTACAGAGGCTAAGAACGGAGCGGGTGCTGTTCCGATTAAGACGGATCGGGGTTGGATCCACATTGCGCATGGAGTGCGTAATACGGCGGCAGGCTTGCGTTATGTGATTTATGCGTTTGCGACTTCTCTGGACAATCCGGCAGAAGTGATTGCTGAGCCGAGTGGTGTGATGATTGTTCCGCTTGGCAAGGAGAGAGTCGGAGATGTGTCTAATGTCGTGTTCACAAATGGGGCGATTGCGCGTGAAAATGGGGATGTATTTATCTATTATGCTTCTTCGGATACGAGGATGCATGTGGCTACGACAACGGTTGAGAAGTTGAAGGATTATGTGTTCAATACGCCGGTGGATCCGCTTCGCAGTGTGGAGTGTGTGGCACAGAGATGCGAACTGATTCAGAAGAACTTGGAAATACTGAAAAGCAATTAGGCTGAGAGGAAGCCGTATGGAGGAGTTTGGAGTATGGAGAAGGTTATTAAGAAGGACAGTAATGTGATTTATCCGGATGATCCGGCGCTGTTATATAGTGGGAGGATTGATTTTGGAAATCCTATGGAGCCTACGTTTGTGTATCCGTATAGTTCGATTGCCACGGTGTTTACAGGGACGAAGCTAGACATTATCGTGCGGAATCATCGGGAGTGTTGGGATAATCGGTTGGGATATGTGATTGATGGAGTGCAGGGTTGTGTGCTGTTGCCTTATGATGAGGCGGTTACGAGGATTCATTTGGTTCGGAATCTGGAGGATCGGGAGCATACGGTGTTCTTTTTTAAGAGGCAGGATGCTTGTCATTATTTTGATTTTCTGGGATTTGTGCTGTCGGAGACGGGTGAGGTGCGCGCTCCGAAGCAAGGTGAGATTGCGGAAGCAAATTATAAAGCGTGTGGGACGGCGGGAGACCATAGACGGATTGAGGTGTATGGAGATTCTGTATCTGCGGGTGAGGTGTCGGAGGCACTTGATTATGTCGGGAAGTCGGATCCGGAGCATAATGGAGAATTCTCGAATGTATACTGGTCTTATGCGGCCTTTACGAGCCGAAAGCTGAATGCAGAGTTGCATGACATTGCGCAGGGCGGTATTGCTCTTTTGCCGAAAACGGGATACTTTGGCCCTGATTTCGGGTATCTGGGGATGGATACGCGGTATGATAAGCTGCGTTATAATCCTGGACTCGGGGAGGTAAATGAGTGGGATTTCTCCTTGTATACACCGCAGGTGGTCGTTGTGGCAATCGGGCAGAACGACAATTATCCGGAGGATTATATGGCGGCGGATTATGGTTCTGTGAAAGCAAAGCAATGGCGTGACAAGTATTGCGAATTGCTGGGAAATCTGCGGTCAAAGTATCCACGGGCATTGATTATCACGACAACGACGATTCTGGAGCATGATGCGAGCTGGGATCAAGCGATTGATGAGGTGACGAAGGGAATGCAGGATGAGAAGATCGTGCACTTTCTGTACAAGAAAAATGGCTGTGGCACACCCGGACATATCAGAAAGCCCGAGGCTGAGGGGATGGCAGAGGAGTTGAGTGCGTTCGTTGAGTCGTTTGGTGAGGCGGTTTGGGCGTGATGCCATATGCAATCTGATAGTATCGGAATGCAGGACATTGGCAAGAGGTTTTGATAGAATTGGAATTTGTGACGGGAGCGGAATATGAAGACAATTGAAGTTGCCTTATCAGAAGCGGTGCAAGATGGTATTGTGAATCACGGGAATTGGACACGCATGAAACATTGTCTGAATAGAGCGGCAGCAGGTAAGCCGATTACGGTGGGCTTTATCGGCGGCTCAATTACACAAGATGCAGGAGCGAGTGTGCATGAGAACTGTTATGCGTATCGTGTGTATCAGTGGTGGAAAGAGCAATTTCCTCAGGCTGAGATTTCATATGTAAATGCGGGGATCGGAGCTACGACTTCTCATTTTGGTGTGGCGCGTGTGCAGTCGGATCTGTTATATGCCAAACCGGATTTTGTTGTGGTTGAATTCAGCGTGAATGATAATGATATCGATGGAATTGATGAGACAGATTTCTTCCGGGAAACATATGAGGGACTGATTCGACGGATTTATGGGGCGGATTTTGAGCCGGCTGTACTGCTGGTACATAATGTGCGTTATAATGATGGCAGCAGTGCAGAGGATTTTCATGTGGAAGTCGGAAAGGCTTATGATTTGCCGAGTGTCAGCATGAGAAAGACAGTGTATCCGCCGGTACGGGATGGAGAGGTTAAGGCTTCGGATATTTCAGGAGATAACCTGCATCCGAATGATCTCGGACATAAAGTACTGGCATGTTTGATTACTTCATTTTTAGAAAAAGTTGCGGCAGAGGACAAGATGCCGGAGCAATCAGATGGACACGAAATTCCGGAAACGAAGATTTCAATGTGCGTGGCAAATGGAGTGTTAAATAGGAAAACAGTTACGGAAAATTCTTATGAGAATGCTGTGCGACTGCAAAACGGGACCGGCAGTTATCCTCCTTCTGATTGCACATTAAGTGGATTTGCTGCAGATGAGACAGAGCAGGAAGAGCTACGAGATATTTTCAAAGGTGGTTGGACGGCTTCAAAGGTTGGAGATTCCATCGTATTTGAGGTGAATGGGAGAAATATTGCGGCGCAGTATCGTAAATCTGTAAAACAGCCGACTCCGATTGCAAAGGTGATCGTAGACGGCGATGAGGAACATGGAGTACTGCTTGATGGAAATTTTGATCAGGACTGGGGAGATAAACTACAGCTGGACAAGGTCGTACACCATGGAGCCGGTGGACGTCATAGGGTTGAAGTGAGAATTGTGAAAGCGAGCGAATCTGATCAGGTACCGTTTTACCTTGTATCTCTAATTGTAGCCGGGTAAATCTGTGTCAGACAGGCAGAAAGTTCAAAGAACATTGGAGGAATTGAAATGGGAATTCAGTATGATGAAAAGAATCGGATATTCAAGTTAGACACACCGAACTCTTCTTATATGCTGGGAATTGTAGATGAAGAAGGATTTGTTGGCCATGTATATTATGGCAAGAGACTGAATTCAACGGATGTAGGATATCTGATGAGAACAGGAGAAGCACCATTTGTACCGAGCGTGAATGATCGTGACAGGGTTTCCTTTTTGGATTGCTTTCCGATGGAGTATCCGACAGCGGGATTGGGCGACTTTAGGGAACCGTGTATTGAAGTGAGGACGGAAAGCGGAAATGTAGGACTACAGTTATGTTATGTAAACCACAAAATCTATCAGGGAAAACCTCAACTGGAGAGGCTTCCGGCGACATTTGGAGAAACTGAGGATTGCACAACACTGGAACTCTTGTGTGAAGATAAGATTTTGAAACTGCAGGTGACACTTGTTTATACGGCGTTTGAGAAACTGGATGTTATTACGCGCAGTGTGAGAGTCAGGAATGAGAATGCAGATGCAGTTCATTTGACCAAGGTGTTGTCTGCCTGCGTAGATATGGATAACAAGGACTTCGAGATGATTTCCCTGCATGGTTCTTGGGCAAGAGAACGGCATATACAGCGTAGGAAGATTGGTTATGGTAAGCAGTCTGTCTCCTCTATGCGCGGCGAATCAAGTCATCAGGATCATCCTTTTATGGCACTTGTGACGGGGAATACGACACAGGATGCCGGCGAAGCGTATGGCTTTCATTTCGTGTATTCAGGTAATTTTATTGCACAGGCAGAGCTGAATCAATTTGATATGGTTCGTGCGGTCATGGGAATTCATTCGAATGATTTTGCATGGAAACTGACGCAGGGTGAGGAATTTACAGCACCGGAGGTCGTGATGGTATACTCAGCGGAGGGCATCGGACACATGAGCCGTACCTTGCATGACCTGTATCGCAATCACTTGATTCGGGGAGCGTTTAAAGACAGAAAGCGCCCGATTCTGATTAACAATTGGGAAGCGACTTATTTTGATTTTGATACAGATAAATTATTAGCGATTGCACGTGAGGCAGCAAAGAACGGCATTGAGATGCTGGTCATGGATGACGGATGGTTTGGAGACCGCAGCAGTGATAATATGGCACTTGGCGACTGGTTTGTCAATGAGGAGAAGATCAAGGGCGGTCTGAAATATCTGGTGGATGAAGTAAACCGGATTGAGGTAAACAAGGCAGGGACGACTGAGCCGAATGCCGAAGGTGAGCAGGAACAGACCTATATGCAGTTTGGTATTTGGATGGAGCCGGAGATGATTTCACCGGATTCGGATCTGTACCGTGCACATCCGGATTGGGCAATTCAGATTCCGAATCGTACAGCCAGCCTGTGCAGAAACCAGTATGTACTTGATTTGTCGCGGCAGGAAATCGTGGATTATGTGTACAAGATGATATATGACATTTTGTCTTCTGCGAATATTACTTATGTGAAATGGGATATGAATCGTCAGCTGTCTGACATGGGAAGTGTGCAGCTGCCTGCAGACAGACAGGGTGAGTTATATCACAGATATATGTTGGGTGTGTATGATCTACAGGAGCGTATGATGCGGGATTTCCCGAACCTGCTTCTTGAGAATTGTTCCGGCGGTGGCGCACGTTTTGATCCGGGCATGTTATATTACAGCCCACAGATATGGTGTTCCGATGATACGGATGCGATAGAGCGTCTGATGATTCAGGAGGGAACTTCAATGATTTATCCGCTTTCGGCAATGGGAGCGCATGTCAGTGACTGCCCGAATCACACAGTCGGCAGGACGACACCGTTTGCAACACGTGGCTATGTGGCGCTTGCGGGAACTTTTGGGTATGAGCTTGATATCACGAAGATATCTGAGGCTGACCGCAATCTGATCAAACCGCAGACACAGATGTATCACAGATATAATGATCTTGTGCGTACGGGCGATTATTACAGGATTGCTTCCTATTCAGAGAATCATTTCTATGATTGCTGGCAGGTGGTATCTAAGGATCGCTCCGAATCGCTTGTGACATTTATCCAGGTGCTTGGAAGACCGAATGTGCACAGCAGGAGAATTTGTTTTAAGGGTTTGGATGCCGATCAGACTTACAAGTTGATTTATGATCGTACAGGAGAGGAAACTGTGGAAGATTCACAAGCCTATACGGGTGATGTGCTTATGAAAGCAGGCGTAAATGTTGCGGTACATGGGGATTTCACAGGAGAATTGATTTATTTGAAGCGAGTTTAAATGATGGTACAGTGACATATGGTAAAATAGTATTTTTCTTACGGAGAAATTACCTTTTCATAGTCAGAAATTCTGATTATAATGAAAGGGTAATTTCTATTTTAAACACTTGAGGAGGTAGTAAATGGGAGAACGGTTTAATATTTGTGAAAACGGAATTTATATGGTTTTGGAGGTGTCGGAGGAAGGATTTATGAAGCTGCTGCATTTCTCTGCACTGCCATTTCATGAGGAGGATATTAAGGCTCCGAATACAGAAGATGGCTTCAGACTTGTGGAGATGAATCTATCAGGATATGACAGACCGGGGGAGCGTCATGGGAATAAATATATCTATACGGCACCGGGCTATCGGTTGAAATATGAGAGCCATAAGGATTATAGAAATGAACTTGGACGTAAGCTGGAATTTACTCTTTATGATGAAGAAACACGGGTATATGTGACCAATCATATGCAGTTTTATGATGGAATATCGATTGTACGGTGTCATAATGTCGTTGAAAATAAGGGCAGTGAGATGCAGACGCTGGAGATGATTTCCTCTTTTAACTATACAGGAATCGAGAAGGAAGGACTGCTTCCGCGAGACGAGAGGATGTCACTGAAGATTCCGCATAATTCATGGCAGAGAGAAATGAATTGGAGAACGTACACGCTGCCTGAACTCGGGGCATGTCTGGTACAGCCGACAGAGATACAACGCTCTTCCTCTGCAATAGAAGTGACGAATACGGGAAACTGGTCGGCGAAAAAGTATCTGCCGATGGGATATCTGGAGAATACGGAGACAGGAACCAACCTGTTCTGGCAGATTGAGCATAATGGCTCATGGCATTGGGAGATTGCAGACCAGAATGGGCATATGTATTTATGTATTACAGGACCAAATGAGATACAATCGCACTGGTCCAAGAAACTATATCCAAATGACGTATTTGAGACGATTCCGGTTGCAGTGGGCGTAAAAAAGGTAGAGACAGGCGGACTGAATGTATCCGGCTCCACAAGAGATGCACGCGTGGCAGCAGGCACAGAAAATGGGTGCAGTGCAATCGGCTTCGATGCGGCGATGAGTGAGTTGACAAAATACAGACGAATCATTCGAAGAAAGAATGATGACAATGAATCTCTGAAGATCATATTTAATGACTATATGAATTGCTTGTGGGCAGATCCGACTACGGAAAAGGAAATTCCGCTGATTGATGCAGCGGCAGAAGCGGGCTGTGAATATTTCTGCATTGATGCGGGCTGGTATGCACCGGGAAAATGGTGGGATGCAGTCGGAGAATGGAAGGAATCGAGAGAGCGATTTCCGAATGGTATGAAAGAAGTAACAGATTATATCCGTTCAAAGGGTATGATTCCGGGTGTGTGGCTGGAAATAGAGGTTATGGGTATCCATAGTCCTGTCGTGGAGGGTTATAAGGATGCGAACGGCAAACTGATTGCGCCTCCGATTGCAAAGAAGGACTGGTTCTTTATACGTCATGATCGGAAAGTATATGACAGGAGCCGTTATCAATTGGATTTCAGAAATCCGGAGGTCATTGCATATGTGAATGGCGTTATGGATCGTATTATCAGTGAATATGGGGTTGGCTATATCAAGATGGATTACAACATTGAGCCGGGAATCGGTACGGAATTAAACGCGGACAGTGTAGGAGACGGTATGCTGGGGCATGAAAGAGCTTATATTGCATGGCTCAAATCCATATTTGCAAAATATCCGGATCTGATCATTGAGAATTGTTCCAGCGGCGGGCTTAGAATTGATTATGCAATGCTCAGTCAGTACAGCATCCAGTCAACCAGCGATCAAGAGTGGTATGGCAGATATGCAACGATTTCAGCCAATGCACCAGCCGGACTGACACCTGAGCAGGCGGCAATCTGGTCTTATCCGCTGAGAGAGGGAGACAGGGAAGAAGTAGTTTTCAATATGGTCAATGCGATGTTGCTGCGTATCCATCAGAGCGGTCATCTGGCAGAACTTTCAATAGAGCGTAAGGCGCTGGTCAAAGAGGCGCTGGACTATTATAAGACCATTCGTCAGGACATCAAGACTGCATTACCGTTCTGGCCGCTTGGATTGTCAAAATACGAGGATGAATGGGTGGCACTGGGACTGCGCTCCGTGAATTCAAATAAGATATATCTGGCTGTATGGAGACGCGAGGGCGGCCATCAGGAATGTGTCCTTCCAATCGCATATACAGATAAACAGCCGGTCACGGCCGAATGTGTATATCCAAGTTATGGAGAATGCGAGTACTATTGGAATGAAGTGTCCAAACAATTTACGGTGAAGTTTCCGAAAGAAAATATGGCACGACTGTTTGAACTGACCTATTAAAGTCAATGTATTTATGATATTTTGCACCTTAACAAAAGAAGGAGTTTGCACTATAATAATTGTAGTAAGACTTCTATTTGATAAGACAAGAATATGGGGGCGCGAATTTTTATGAAACTGAACAGCAAGCGGACGGTACTCATTGGCCTGGCGTTTATGACGATTTGTATGTTTTGGCAGATGTATGATGGAGTTATTCCGCTGATTCTGAAAGATACATTTAAGATCAGCGATTCCTGGGCGGGGGTCATCATGGCACTGGATAATGTAATTGCCTTATTTTTGTTACCGCTTCTTGGCTCATTATCTGATAAATGCAATACGAAGATCGGTCGTCGAATGCCTTTTATTATCGGGGGTACGGCAGCAGCGGTTTTTCTGATGACTTTTATTCCGATCTTTGATAACCTGTATGCGGTTACGCCAAAGAAAAGTTATTTGGTACTCTTTGTAATCGGTTTAGGCCTTTTGTTGATTGCCATGGGAACCTATCGTTCTCCGGCAGTTGCGTTAATGCCGGATGTAACGCCTAAGCCGTTTCGCTCCAAAGCGAATGCGGTGATCAATCTGATGGGTGCGGTCGGAGGCATTACTTATCTGCTTATTACAAGTTTTCTGTATTCCAATGCAAAGACAGAAGGACTTACGCATGTGAATTATCAGCCTCTGTTTATCATTGTGGCAACATTTATGGTGATAGCGGTACTGATCCTGTTTATTACAATCAAAGAACCTCGACTTGCTGCTGAGTGCAGTGCATATGAGGAGCAGCATCCGGAAGATAGTCTGGAGGTCGTAGACGCGGCAACCGGGGAGATGATGATTCCGAAAGAGGTAAAAAGAAGTCTTGGATTCATATTGGCATCGATTGCATTATGGTTTATTGGATACAATGCAGTTACGACTTCGTTTACCAAGTATGCCGAACAGGAATGGAACATGGCACTCGGAACCGCATCTGTGTGCTTGACGATTGCAACTGCGGCAGCGATTGTTTCTTATATTCCGATCGGGGAGATTTCTTCTAAAATAGGGCGAAAGAAAACCATACTGATTGGAGTGGCGGTACTTGCACTTAATTTTGTGGTTGGGACGATAATGACTTTTGTACTGGATGGATTTTCGCCGATTTTATATATAATCTTCTGCTGTATCGGTTTTGCGTGGGCGGCAATCAGTGTCAATTCGCTTCCGATGGTCGTAGAGATGTGCAAAGGGTCGGATGTCGGCAAATTTACCGGATACTATTATACATTTTCAATGGCAGCACAGATTGTAACGCCAATCCTGTCAGGAATCCTGCTTGAGTATGTCGGGTATTGGACACTGTTTCCGTACGGAGCCCTTTTTGTGACATTGTCTTTTGTTACGATGCTGCAGGTAAAGCATGGAGATAATAAGCCGCATATACCTACGGATAAGCTTGAGATGCTGGGGGCGGATGATTAGTCGTTCGGATGAGCATCGAGTGGATAAGAGTATGCAGTATTTCACATAATCATTATTATGAAAGAAGAGATCAGAATGAATGGCATTTACACAATTATCACGATATTGGCGGGTGCATTTGCGCTGTTTCTGCTGTTGAACCTTGTGATGATTAAACCGAACAGAAAAAGAGATGTATCCCAATTTTTTGGAAAACGATATGCTCACAGAGGATTGCATGGTTCCCAAATTCCTGAAAATTCAATGTCTGCATTTCAGTTGGCGAAAGAACAGGGATATGGTGTGGAACTGGATGTACAGATGACGAGAGACGGCAGGCTGGTAGTGTTTCACGATGGGACGCTAAAGAGGATGTGTGGAGTAGATGGCCGCCTGCGGGATTTTAATTATGATGAACTGAAAAAGCTTTCGCTCAAGGGAACCGAGGAGCGGATTCCCCTTTTTAAAGACGTGCTGGAATTACTCGGCAAGACGGATCTGGTTTGCGAGATCAAGAGCGATAACGGAATCAGAAATTATGAATTGTGCCGCAGAGTATATGATGCTTTGCAGGAATATAAGGGAAATTATTGTGTGGAATCATTCAGTCCGTTTTTGGTCAGATGGTGGAAACTGAATCATCCCGAGGTGATTCGGGGACAGTTATCCTGCAATATGAAGTATGAGCCGGGTCAGAGTGCCTTCGTAAACTTCCTGCTGACGAACCTATACGGCAATTTCTATGCAAAACCGGATTTTATTGCCTACAATTTCAAGGATGCCAAGAAAGCATGGGGCTACAGGTTATGCCGTAAGCTATACCATCCATTCTGCATCGCATGGACCCCCAGAGGGATAGAAGAGATTGAAGAGGCAAAGAAAGATTTTGAAACGATCATATTTGAGTCTGAGTCAAAGCCAATGTCGGAAGCCGGATGAAGGGAACGAATCAGAGATAGAAAAAACAGACAGAAAACGCGAGTCACTTGTTGACTCGCGTTTTGTTTCACAATACATTTGATATATCATTTATCATTTTTACTACAACCTTGCAACTCCCGTGTCGCGTGCAGCCTGAGCAACAGCCTTGGCTACGGCAGGCGTTACCTTTTCGTTAAAACTGTCCGGGATGATATATTCCGGTGATAATTCATCATCTGAGATGATGGAAGCAATTGCATATGCTGCGGCAAGCTTCATCTCATCGTTGATATCCTTTGCGCGGACATCAAGTGTTCCGCGGAAGATGCCGGGGAATGCAAGTACATTGTTGATCTGGTTCGGAAAGTCTGAACGGCCGGTACCCATAACAGCGACACCTGCTTTCTTTGCTTCGTCCGGCATGATTTCAGGAACCGGATTGGCCATTGCAAGTACGATTGGCTTGTCTGCCATAGTAGATACCATTTCAGCAGTCAGGACGCCGGGAGCGGAAACGCCGATGAATACATCAGCACCTTTGATGACATCTGCAAGCTGTCCTTGCTTCTTTTCCAGATTAGAAATCTTAGCCATCTCAGCCTTGATGCTGTTGAGGTGATCGCGTCCTTCATAGATGGCACCCTTTGTATCGCACAGAACGACATTTTTAAGTCCTGTTTTCATAAGGAGCTTCGTGATGGCGATTCCGGCAGCACCGGAACCGTTGACTACGACTTCGATATCCGTCATTTTCTTTCCGACGAGTTTCAGAGCGTTAATGAGTCCTGATAATACGACAACTGCCGTACCGTGCTGGTCATCATGGAAGATAGGAATATCACATCTTTCTTTTAATTTTTTTTCAATTTCAAAGCAGCGAGGAGCAGCGATGTCTTCCAGATTGACACCACCGAAAGAACCTGCGAGCAGTGCGACTGTATTGACGATTTCATCCACGTCCTTGCTGCGTATGCACAAAGGAAAAGCATCTACACCACCGAAACGCTTAAAGAGACAGCATTTACCTTCCATAACCGGCATACCTGCTTCCGGTCCGATATCTCCGAGACCGAGGACGGCGGTACCGTCTGTGACAACAGCGACGAGATTGCCGCGGCGTGTATATTTGTATGATAAATCTACATCCTTGTTGATTTCCAGGCAAGGCTCAGCAACGCCGGGTGTATATGCTACAGACAAATCTGCCATTGTATTCAATTCGGCACGGCTGATGACTTCGAGCTTTCCCTGCCATTCTTCATGTTTTTTGAGTGCAAATTCTTTTTTATCCATCTTGATTCCTCCAAGTTTCATTTAGCGTAAATCACTTTATTCAGTATAAGCATTTTCCTCGCGGTTGGCAAGATGAAATAATAAAACACCCGATACAAAAGCCTGCGCTCAAGTATCGGGTATTTTATTTGAATGACTGAAATTACATGATTTTGATGGATTTGCTGCCGGAACGCTCAACCAGTCCTCCGAGGAAATCAGCTACAACGGGGATATAGGTCATGACAAATACCAAAAGTGCAATTGCAATGACTGCCTTGCGGAACTTCTTGGGCACACCGATGCCAATCAGAATACCGAGAGCAAGGAGACAGAACTTTAGCAATGTAATGTCCTTGGCGTCCATCTTCTTAATGTAGTCGTTTGCATATTCAATCAATGCTCTCACGAATAAACGACCCCCTTTCGTACCTAATTATGAAGAATATACTCTGTATATTGTATCACAAAAGGATGCGAAACACCATATATTATGCAAAAATTTTCTTGTTTCGTAAATGGTAAATGTACTCATGAATGTTCGAGCTGACCTCTGTATGCTGTAATTCCGCCGATTACACTTTTGGCATGATATCCCCTGCGTTCAAAGTCGCGTGCGACATTCAGACTGACGGTGCCTTTATCACAATACAAAACATAGATTTTATCCGAATCCAACTGCGGAAATTTGTTTTCTATCTCATCAAAAGGCATATTGATAGCTCCCTTGAAATGCGATGCCTCATAATCGCTCTTTTCTCTTACATCAATGAAAATGTAATCACTTTTATCCCTGTATCTGTCCAGTTCACTTGCAAAAATTGCGTCCACAGCCTAATGACAACTCCCTTCATCCTGTATATTACTAGGGTATTCAAAACGGCAGCAGACGTTCTGTCTGCTGCCGTTGACAAAATCGTGTACACCACAGGTGTGCCGATTCGGTCTAGTAATCGTTGTTGCAATTACTGCTTCTGTTTGTGTTGTTATTGTTGTTGCTGTTTGTGCTGTTGTTGGATCTGTTCTGGTTCTGATTCTGATTCTGGTTCTTGTTGTTATTGTTGTTTGAGTTGTTGCTGTTTGTGTTGTTGTTACTCTCGTAACTGTTCTCATTTTTAGACATCATGCATTCCTCCTAAAAGAATTATTGGTTGTTACAAGACTATTGTTTCACTAAATATGCTTTTTATTCATTATATTTTCACAACATCTTGTTATTAGGGCAATAGTACTAAAAAAAACAAAAAAAACGTTGCAAATTAGGTAATTGTGTATTATAATATGCATGTAGGAAGAATTTACCCTTCAAAGAATTCTTCTTTACGACCCCTTATTAATTATTTATACTCCCCTCATCGAGGCCTGTGGTTCCCCCACAGGCCTCAAAACTTGTTGCCATTCAGAAACAAATACAGCCTAAAACTCATACAGGTATTCATTGACAGTGCAACGGGCAATGCTTTAAGATAGAAAGAAATTACAACACGGAGGCGTTCATGAGAAAGTATGAATTGATTGCACCATGTCATTTCGGTATGGAAGCAGTATTGAAGAAGGAAATCATAGATCTGGGCTATGACATTTCGCTGGTAGAGGATGGTAGAGTCACATTTCTCGGAGATGAAGAGGCAGTAGCAAGAGCCAACGTGTTTTTGCGGACTCCCGAGAGGATTTTAATTAAAATTGCGAATTTTAAGGCTACGACATATGATGAATTATTTGAGCAGACAAAGGCGATTGCATGGGAAGAATATATAGAACAGGACGGGAAGTTCTGGGTGGCAAAGGCTGCCAGCGTCAAGAGCAAATTATTCAGCCCGAGCGATATCCAGTCTATTATGAAGAAGGCAATGGTAGAACGCTTGAAGCAGGTATATAAGGTATCATGGTTTGAGGAGAATGGAAAGAGCTATCCCCTGCGCGTTTTTCTGATGAAGGACGAGGTGACTGTCGGTTTGGATACCAGCGGAGAATCATTGCATAAGAGAGGGTACAGGAAACTGGTCAGCAAAGCTCCGATTGCAGAGAATCTGGCGGCGGCTCTGATTATGCTGACTCCATGGAACAAAAGTCGCATTCTTGTGGATCCGTTTTGCGGAAGTGGTACGATACCGATTGAAGCGGCTATGATGGCGGCAGGCATGGCACCGGGCATGAATCGTTCTTTTACGGCAGAGGATTGGACACATCTGGTCGGACGTAAGATCTGGTATGATTGTATCGATGAAGCAAATGAGATGGTAGACCTGAATGTATCTGTGGATATTCAGGGATATGATATTGATGATGAAATCATTAAGTCTGCACGGGAAAATGCGGAGCTGGCCGGTGTTGATAAGTTGATTCATTTTCAGCAGCGTCCGGTTGCGAATCTTTCACATGCAAAAAAATATGGATTTATTATTACCAATCCGCCTTATGGTGAGCGTATCGGTGACAAGGATATGCTTCCGAAGCTATATCAGGAATTCGGCAGTGCTTATCAGAATCTGGATGCATGGTCTGCATACGTGATTACAGGCTATGAAGATGTAGAGAAATATATGGGCAGGAAAGCTGATAAGAATCGCAAGATTTATAACGGCATGATGAAGACTTATTATTATCAGTTTATGGGCCCGAAGCCGCCCAGAGCAAACGGAAAAGAGCAATAGGAGTATAGTTGTGGAAGAACAGTTGATGAAGAAGGTATTTGTCGTCGGCTCCATAATGTCAGCGGCAGCGATTATGGTCATGGCGCTGTATTTATATGGAAGAGATCAAATTGATCTGCTCACCTCCATGTTACAGCGGGAGGCACGGGCAGAAAGCACAGAGGCGACGGAAATTTCGAAGGTATATCTGGGCATCCCCTTACCGGAAGGAACGGTTGAATCAGATATTTCAGCAGAAAATTGCTATATGAAGCAATCCATCATTGTGACAATACAGAATGCGGCTGCAGATTTTTATGACGGACAGGTTCTCGGCGGGAGTTCCAAGCACATCCGGGCAGTCTATTATGATACAGAAGCACAGGCGGTCAGGATACATGTCATGTTGGATGAACTGTGTGAGTATGATATGAGCCTTCATCAGAACGAGCTGCAGATGTCTTTCATACCGGTGCATGAGATGTATGATAAGGTAGTAGTGATCGATGTTGGACACGGTGGAGCTTCGAGCGGTACTGTCTCGTACGGAATCAGTGAAAAGGATGTTGCGCTTCAGATCGCGAATCAGTTGAAAAGACTGTTGGATCAGACAGATATCCGTGTCTATTATACAAGACTGTCGGATACAGATGTGTCACAGGAAGAACGTATTCAATTTGCGGCATTGTCAGGGGCAGACATGTATATTTCACTTCATACAAATGCTGATGCCGATTCTCATGTGACAGCAGGCGTCACCACCTATTATGACACCAACGATACGGAGTCCAAACTGACAAATCAAGCGCTGGCAGAGCTGGTGCAGGGATCTGTGCTTTCTGCAACAAAGGCTGAGGACAAGGGTGCAATAGAGGACAGCAATGGCATCAAGCTTTTACGCAATATAGAGATACCGGCAGTGATGCTGGAGACAGGATATATGACCAATCGTCAGGAGGCTCTGCTCATGGCATCGGCACCTTATCAGGAAAAGGTGGCGAAAGGACTCTATGACGGCATTGTCAAGGCATACAAAAAGTTTGGGAAGACGATCAATCGGGTGACTGAGGATGAATAACACAATCAGGAAAAAGATTATATTCGCGACAGGTAACGAAGGCAAGATGAAGGAAATCAGAATGGTTCTTCAGGATATGGATGTTGAAGTACTGTCGCTTGCAGAGGCAGGTATTACAACGGAAATCATAGAAGACGGCACTACTTTTGAGGAAAACGCAATCATCAAGGCAAAGACGATCATGCAGGAAACCGGACTGCTGACGCTTGCAGATGATTCGGGTCTGGAAATTGATTATCTGAACAAGGAACCGGGGATTTACTCAGCCCGTTATCTGGGGGAGAAGACCCCATATAAGGAGAAGAATCAAGTAATCATCGATCGGCTGAAGGGAGTTCCGGATGAGCTGCGAACAGCGCGTTTCGTATGTGCGATTGCGGCAGCGATGCCTGACGGTACAGTTATTACAACAAGAGGCACAATCGAGGGCCGTATCGGATACGAGGAGCAGGGAGAGAACGGTTTTGGATATGATCCGATTTTCTATGTTCCGGAGTATGGCTGCTCAACGGCTGCATTGCCGGCAGAGAAGAAAAATGAAATCAGTCATAGAGGCAAAGCGCTGCGCAGTATGAGAGAACGGTTGGTGCAGGACGGAATCCTGACCAAGGCGAAGATATTGATCGTTAGTGATACGCACAGACAGAACGGGAATCTCCTTCGTGTCATCGAGCAGGTAAAACCAATTGATCTGTTGATTCATTGCGGAGACATCGAAGGGGAGCATTTGAATTTTGAAGAAGCGGCAGGGTGCCCGATACAGGTCGTAGCCGGCAACAATGATTTTTTCTACGGATATGACAATGCCAAAACCTTTTGTATCGGTAAGTATAAGGTGTATCTTACACATGGACATCATCACGGTGTGAATTATAGTGATGAGAGGCTCATAAAGGCAGCAAAGGCAGAGGAAGCAGACATCGTCATGTATGGGCATGTCCATGTGCCGCGCGTAGAACGTGTCGGAGATCTCATCATGCTCAATCCGGGCAGCCTCACATATCCACGTCAAGAGGGGCGCAGACCCTCTTATATCATTATGGAAATAGACAGGCACGGTGAGGCACATTTTACAGTACAATATTTATGAAACTGTACCGAAAAATAACACGGCAAATAACACCTTTTTACTAGTTGACATTATCCTTTTCCTATTATATAATATGACTTGCGTCAAGATTAGACGGGTGTTATCAAGGAAACGGGGTGTGGCTCAGCTTGGCTAGAGCGCCTGGTTTGGGACCAGGAGGTCGCAGGTTCGAATCCTGTCACCCCGATTCAATCATGTGGCTTGCAAAGTAAACGCACGGCGAGATGCGGATTGCGAAACAAACACAAGACAAGATATCTGATTTTACAATTTATAGTATTATGCGGGTGTAGTTCAATGGTAGAACACCAGCCTTCCAAGCTGGACACGTGGGTTCGATTCCCATCACCCGCTCGCTGAAGACTCTGCATTTATGCAGGGTCTTTTGTTTTTTGCCGTATGTTGTGCTAAAATGACCCCAAAGTCGTATACAGTTTATGATGCTGTATCAATGGCAGACATATGAGAATGACTAACGGACATAACAAAATGACAGGTAGATGTAAAACGATTAAAGACTAAGGGAGGAAAAGGATGAGGAGAATATTAGCAAGTGCAATGATAGTTTGCCTATTGGTGGGAACATTGGCAGGTTGCAAAACAACAACAGATACGCAAGAGTCTGCAACGGCAGAAGTGACTGAGGTTGTGGAAGAACAGCCGGAGGGGACAGAAGTACCTGAGACAGAGGCAGAAACTGCCGGAGAAGAATCTTCAGGAGATAAGGTGTTGAGATTCCTTCCGGATGAAAAACCAAATGCAAAAGATGATCTATATGGTTATGTGAATTATGATACGCTGATGGCGACTGAGATTCCGAGCGGAGAATCCTCATGGAGTTATTCAAGTGACTTGGCATATGAGATCAGGGATAATATGACAGCCATTATTCAGGACTGTGTAAAGAATAAGGCAGAGCATCAAGCGGGATCCTCTGAACAGAAGATTGCAGCGCTTTATGAATGTGTACTTGATAACGAAGGATGTAATGAGACGGCGCTCGAGCCGCTTCAGGATTATTTGGATGCGATCAATCAGGCAGAGAGTGTAGATGCCTATTTAGAGGCTTTAGGCGGAATATGGAAGGATGTCGGCGCAGGAAGCGTATTTCGTCCAATGGTAAATCCGGATGATATGGATTCCAGTAAAAATGCTGTTTTTATAAATAATGTATCCGTTGGCTTGGATAAAGACTATTATGTCAATGAATCCATGAGCGAATATCTGGAGATTTATCAGACCTATATGAAGAAGATCTGGATGAGTTATGGTCTTTCGGATGCTGAGGCACAGCAGAAGGCAGATGAAGTCTTTCAATTTCAGAAGACTATGGCAGAGACTTCGCTTGATGCAACGGATTACTATAAGCCGGAGAAGTACTATAATCCGACTTCTGTGGATGAATTGCAGAAAATACTTCCGAGTATTGACGCTCAGCACTTCTGAGCAATTTTGGCATTGCTCCGAAAGACGGTGTGGATGAAGTGGTGATTACAAATCTGGATCAGATGAAGTTGTTGAACGAATATTTGACCGAGGAAAATCTGCCGTTATTAAAGGATTATGCGACATATCGTCTGCTTAGCAGCTTTGCGTCTTATTTATCCATGGACTACAGAAATGCAAGTCAGGAGTATGGCATGGCGATGGATGGAATCACCGAAGCGAAGACAGAAGAGCAGATTGCATCTGAAATGGTACAGGGATGTCTAGATATAGAATTCGGAAAGATTTATGTAGATCGCTATTTTTCAAGTGAGAGCAAAGCAGATGTTGAAGATATGGTGTATGAAATCATAGATGTATATCGTAACAAACTTGATCAGCAGGACTGGATGAGTGATGAAACAAAGGAAAAAGCTAAGAAGAAACTGGATACCATGAATTTGAAAATCGGTTATCCTGATGAATGGCCGACATATATGGATCAACTGGAGATCAAAGCACCGGAGGATGGTGGAAATCTGCTGACTGCTGTTTTGGAGATCAATCGCTGCTGGCAGGCAAATGTGCGTAATAAGATTGGAAAGCCAGTAGATAAGACAGAATGGGCCATGACGCCGCAGACGGTGAATGCGTACTATAATCCGAGTGCCAACGAAATCGTATTTCCGGCGGCTTTTTTACAGGAGCCTTATTACAGCAAGGACGCAGATCGTGCAACGAATCTTGGTGGTATCGGTATGGTCATCGGTCATGAGATTACACATGCATTTGACTCCAACGGTTCTCAATATGACGAAAACGGAAATTATAATGTATGGTGGACAGATGAAGATTATGCGGAATTCCAAAAGCGTCAGCAGGCGATTATTGACTTTTACAGTCAGTATGAGCCGATTGAGGGTTATAAGACAAATGGCGAGCTGACATTGACAGAGAATATTGCGGATTTGGGAAGTATGTCCTGTATGTGTGAAATCTGCGCAGATGATATGGATGCGCTTCAGAAGATGTTCACAAATTATGCAAAGATATGGGCAACCATGCAGACAGAAGCCTTAGCTATGTATCTGTTGAACAATGATGTACATTCACCTGACGTAGTACGTACAAATGCAACCTCGAGCTGCATGGATGCCTTTTATGAGGCATTCGATGTTACCGAAGGTGACGGCATGTATGTAGCACCTGAGGACAGAGTCGGCATATGGTAAGAATAAGCGGCAAATATATGAAAATGCCTTACGCGGAAGATAGGTGCTCACTTATCTTCCGCGTTGATATGAAAAACTGATTTTTAATATTGACAATGTGTTATAAAGTATCATATAATATCATTCGTACGTGAGTTGATGCAGTTGTGTATGTTGGTTTGTGTCTGTAGCTCAGTTGGATAGAGCAACGGCCTTCTAAGCCGTGGGTCGGGGGTTCGAATCCCTTCAGGCACGTTTTGCGGATTTGTAACCGTAATGTTTTATGGTGGGTGTAGCACAGTTGGTTAGCGCGCCAGATTGTGGTTCTGGAGGTCGAGGGTTCGAATCCCTCCATCCACCTTGCCCGGTGGGCAAAACGACGCAATAGACGCCGTATTTACTGGATAGTGACTTAGGGCTATCGCCAAGCGGTAAGGCACAGCACTTTGACTGCTGCATTCGCAAGTTCGAATCTTGCTAGCCCTGCTATTACCGCAGATGATGTGGAAACTGATGCTCGGAGATGAAAATCTCCGAGTTTTTTTGTTGCAATCGCAGAAAATTCCTTTGCCCTTTACATTTCACATAACGATAAGGTATAATTTAGAAAGAAACCGAAAACAAGCACAATGAGGATGCGTAATGCTGTTTAATTCGACTGAATTTTTGATTTTCTTTCCGATTGTACTGATTATTTATTTTATAGTACCGCGTAAAGTACGGTACATATGGCTTCTGATTGCAAGTTATTATTTCTATATGAGCCTGAACCCGCAATATCTGATATTGCTGATTGTTTTGACTCTTCTGACCTATTTCACGGGCATATTCATGGAAAAAGGTACGCCAAAAGCGAAGAAATGCTGTATGGTGGTCTGTCTGATCGTCAGTTTAGGCATATTATGTGTATTTAAGTATTCTGGGTTTGTCATCGACAGTATCAATGATATTTTGACGGGACTTCATATGCAGCCGGTTGCAGCGGTTTTCAATCCGATTCTTCCGGTCGGCATTTCTTTCTATACCTTCCAGGCAGTCGGATATATGCTGGATGTATACAGGGGCAATGGTAAGGCAGAACGAAACATTGCCAAGTATGCTCTTTTTGTATCGTTCTTTCCGAATATTTTGTCAGGACCGATTGAACGCGGCAAGAATATACTGCCGCAGATTGACGGACTCAAGGATCAGAAGCTATGGAATTATGACAGGATTACTTCGGGTGCAGTATTGATGCTGTGGGGGTATTTTCAGAAGATGGTCATAGCAGACAGGGTTGCACTGCTGGTTAATGAGGTGTATGACAACTATCGTATCCATGGGGCCGTTGCAATTATCGTGGCGACACTTTTCTTTTCTGTTCAGGTATATTGTGACTTTGCGAGTTATTCAAATATGGCGATCGGTGCGGCACGGATTATGGGCATTGACCTTATGCGGAACTTCGAGACACCGTATTTTGCAAAAAGTGTGGGTGAGTTCTGGCGCAGGTGGCATATTTCCCTAAGCACATGGTTCAAGGATTATCTGTACATACCGCTTGGTGGCAACAGATGTTCCAAAATCAGACATTACTTTAACTTAATGGTGGTCTTTCTTGTCAGCGGACTCTGGCATGGTGCCAGCTGGGGTTATGTCGTGTGGGGGGCACTGCACGGAGCCTATCAGGTGATCGGAATCCAGACAAAGGCTTTGCGGAACCGAATTGCGGAAAAACTGCAATTTAAGACAGAGAGTTTCAGTTACAAATTGATGCAGGTGGGAATGACATTTTCCATGGTTGGATTTGCCTGGATATTCTTTCGCGCTGAGGATGTCGGACAGGCAGGCGGGATGATTTCCAGACTGTTTACCAGATGGGATCCGTGGACGCTCTTTGATGAGTCTGTTTATACATGGGGCTTAGAGCGCAAAGAGTTTTGGATCGCAGTATTTGCGGTCATGGTACTCTTGGTCGTGGATCTGGTCAGAAGAATCAAGAAGCAGGATATCATACAGATGTTAAATACACAGTGTATCTGGTTTCGCTGGGGATTGTATCTGCTGCTTTTATTTGCGGTAGTGATTCTCGGACATTATGGGCCGACATACGATCCGCAGGCATTTTTATATTTTGCATTTTGAGTTATCTGAGTAGCTGCTAGTATTGATTGGAGAAACAATATGTTGAAAAAGACATTGAAAATCATTGCATTTCTTATATGTGCCGCTGTAATCTTTTCGGTTGCGGTCAGGATACTGCGTTTCAAGTCCCCTGACGGAATCGACCAGATGCATGCATTTTATGAAAATGAAGAAAATACGGTCGATGCCCTGTTTTTGGGCAGTTCTCATATGTATACGAATGTCAATACCGGAATCCTGTGGAGCGATTACGGAATCGCGGCGTATGATCTCGGTGGAGCAGATCAGCCGTTCTGGAACACATACTATTTTATGAAGGAAGCGCTGAAAACACAGAGACCGAAGGTAATCGTGGTGGAGATTTATTCTGCGGCGGTGCAGGAAGGTCATTTTCAGGGAGTCTGGGTTATTGAGAATCTGTTTGGTATGAGATTTACCGATGATTTCATCCTGTCAGCGAAGGAAAGTGTGGAAGAGGACTGGCACGGAGAATATATCAATCGTTTTGCGAGATATCATTCGCGCTATTCGATGATTACGAAGGATGATTTTGTATACGATGATGAAATGAGATATTTCAAGGGATTTGATCCGAAATTCGGAACAGTGGTATATGATGCACCCAATGTCAGCCATGTGACGGAACTGTCCTACCCTAATGAAAAGATGGCAGATTATATGATTCAAATGATTGATCTGGCGAAGGAAGAGGATATCCCGATCGTGCTTGTATGTGCACCATATATAATATCTGAGGAAGATCAGAAAGTTTTCAATGTTTTTTATCAGTATGCGGAGGAAAATGGGGTTCCGTACATTGATTTTAACAAGATGTATGAGGAACTGGGGATGGATTTTTCACAGGATATGAAGGATTGGTCTCATTTGAACGAGAAAGGCAATCCCAAGTATACGAGATATCTTGGAGAATACTTAAAGGCGAATTATGAGATTCCCGACCGCAGGGGTGATGAAAAATATGTCTCTTGGGACATAAATGCGGCACTGTTGGAACATGAGGCAGCAGCATATGATATGCAGGAAACGACGGATCTTGCGGCATATCTGGAACTGGCAGCGCAGGAAGATTATATTGTGATGATGGCAGCGAGGAATATCAGCGAGGATCAGATGCCGGTATTTTCAGAGGATGTATTGCAGAGGTTGGCGGCACTTGGTATGGAGCAGGATATGCTGACACAGGATGGCAATATTGTGTTGCGGGACGGTGTTGCGGAATATAGCCATACCGGTATGAATTTTGAATGGTATACAGAGGACGGGAACAGTGATTTTCGGATTGCGCGCAAGTATATTGAGGGTCTGTTGGACGAGTTCGGAGAGCAGCTGCATGATGTGAGTATGATGACGGTAGACGGACAGGAATATTTTCAGGAGGAATGTGCGTTGAATATCGTGGTATATGATAGAGTATTGGGTCGGGTGGTGGATGCCGTCGGAGTCAAGGCTGAGGATGGAACACCGATGACCAGATTATCGGAGGATGATTCCGATATATGAGGTGGCACGTATGGCAAAAAAACGGACAGCAATAGAAAAGGATATGTTACGGCTGGGAATGGTATTGCTGGCATCTCTGGCGATTGCATTTAATATCAAGAGTTTTGTGCGGGCAGGAAATCTCTTTCCCGGTGGATTTACGGGATTGAGTCTGCTGGTGCAGCGCTGTGCTTTGAAATATTGGGAAATTAACCTTCCGTATGCTCCGATCAACCTGCTGTTTAACATCGGTCCGATTTTTCTGAGTTGGAAGACGCTCGGAAAGAGATTTACGTTATATTCTTGTGTTGTAATTGTTCTGAGTTCTGTATTTACGGATATATTGCCGGTAACGGCAATTACATATGATAAACCGTTGATTAGTATTTTTGGTGGATTGATCAATGGTGCGGTCATGAGTTTCTGCCTGTATGCAAATGCGACTACCGGAGGAACAGACTTTATAGCGGTCTATTTCTCGGAGAAGAGAGGTATTGATGCATGGGATTACATATTCGTAGGAAATGCAGTTGTTCTTGTGACGGCAGGAGCGCTTTTTGGATGGGACGTGGCGCTGTATTCGATCATTTTCCAGTTCACGTCCACACAGGTGGTACATACGCTGTATCGTCGTTATCGGCAGGACACGCTGCTTGTGATTACGGATCAGCCTAATCAGGTATATGAAATCATCAAGAAGGTTACGCATCATGATGCGACCCTATTTCAGGGAATCGGATGCTATCAGGGAGAAGAACGCAGGATGGTCTACTCTGTAGTCAGCCGTGATGAGGTGAAGCGAGTTACCGGAGCGATTCGTGCGCTGGATGAGCATGCATTTATCAATGTGATTAAGACGGAACAGGTCGAAGGCCGGTTTTATCGACGGCCAAATGATTAAAAATTTACTAAATAGTTTCTGCAAAAAAAATCTTAATGCCTTATGAGGTGTTAAGATTTTTTTAATATATACTTGACATTATATATTATACAATATATAATATGCATAAATCATATATATGAAATAAATAGATATATATCAAAATAAGGAGGAACAAAAATGATTTATCCATTGAATCAGCCATTGACAGAATTACTATTACTTTCGATTATTTCACGAAATGACAGTTATGGATACATAATCAGTCAGAGTTTGAAGAAGGTATCTAATTTGAAAGATTCTGCACTTTATCCGATGCTGAAAAGATTATCTGATCAGAATTATGTGGAAATCTACGATCAGCAGTATCAGGGTCGCAACAGAAAGTACTATCGCATCACTTCAGTGGGGGAAACACACCGCATGGAGCTGCAAAATGAATGGAGAGAGTATTGCCGGGAGATAGAGGCAATTCTTCAGTCAGATGAAGAAAAATAGACAGTAATTGTAACTGAGGGAGGAACAGAAAATGACTAAAGAGGAATATATGGAACAACTTCGTACGAAGTTAAAGAGGCTTCCGAAAGAGGATTTTATTAAGGCAATAGAGTATTTTGAAGAATACTTTGCAGAAGCAGGTGAAGAAAATACAACGCAGGCGATTGAAGATTTAGGAAGTCCGCAAGAGGCAGCAGATCAAATTATCAGAGAGGTTGCCATTGATCACGGAAAGAGTGGAGAGGCAAAAAAGGATGTCAGAAAGGGTATTAATGGTGTATGGGTAGTAATACTGGCCATATTTGCGTCTCCGATTGCCTTACCATTCATTTTCGCAGCGGTGGTCATGTTGCTGGCATTGTTGATTGTAGTTATATCATTTCTTGCAGCAATTGGACTTTCAGGAGTAGCATTCGTTGTTTCGGCACCGATTACTTTGATTGGTGCAGTGATGATGATTCCACACAGTATTCCTGTAGCGCTGGTATGCGCAGGAATAGGCCTGACATCCATGGCGTTAGGCGTACTGATTGTATATGCATCATATCTATGGGTACGTAAATTCTTGTATTGGGTCGTTCTAACATTTAGCAAGAAATTTGCAAAAGGAGGAAAGAAAAGTGAAGTTGAATAAATTTGTGACGGTATGTCTGATTGTGGCGGCAGCAGGTATTTTAATAGGCGGAATTGGATTTTTATGCGGCGGACGTGTGTATGGAGTATCTCTGAATAAAGGTGGTATCATTGTCAATTCAAATCATTCGGTAGATGGCAGTGGAAAGATTGAATATGTGGATGTAGATAAAGAAGTGGATGCATTTTCGAATCTGGATATGGATATTTCATTTGCAGATGCTAAATTAGTAGAATCGGATCATTTTGGAATTAAATATCATCTAAAAAGAGATTGTACGGTTATCGATGAAATAAATGGTGACACATTCTCTGTTGAACAGAAACAGCCACGTGGTATCAATAACAACTACTCATTCTTTTCGTTTGGGATGTCTTCTTCCACCGGTATGAACAACGAACAGGAGTATATTATTGTATATGTACCGGAGGGGACAAAATTCGGTAAGGTATCGATTAAGAATGAAATGGGTGATATTACGTTGGATGCTCTGCAGACAGATGATCTGATTATTGCAGATGAATTCGGAACTGTAGAAACCAAGGATATTCAAGCCAAAACGGCGGATTTTGATATAGATTCCGGAGATGTCGCAATCAAGAGTATTGTAGCAGAGAACCTAGATATTAAGAACCGTTTCGGAAATATAGAGGGTAAGAAAGTAACGGCAGAAAGTATGGAGTGTGAATTGGATAGCGGAGATTGTAATATTGAAGATCTGTCGGGTAATAAAGTGAAGATTACCTCCCGTTTCGGAAGTATAGATTTGGGCCTGCGGGAAACCGTTGAAGCTTATTCTATAACTGCTGAAGCAAAATTCGGAGAAATTCAAGTCAATGACGAAGATATGGGAAATAAGTATAATAACTCTGCTTCGGAAAGCGGTAACAGTCTGACATTGAATAACGAATCAGGAGATATAGACTTATACGATGCAGATTAATTATGAATTGATATTTTAATTTATTTATGATAATATATTGCTTGTTCGGTATTTCAGTACCGAAACAAGCGGATATGGCGGAATTGGCAGACGCGCTAGATTTAGGTTCTAGTGGGAGACCGTGCAGGTTCAAGTCCTGTTATCCGCATACTTGGAGCCCTTATTTTATGGGCTCCGTTTTGTTTTGTGTCAGAGCGTTACTGCTTTAGGGACTGAATTCCACCCAGTAAAAGACTAAGACAAATATTTGCTGTGAATGATTATGAATTCATGTATTTTTCAGGTGTCTTATTCCCGTGGCAGTACCATGTGCAGCTGCCGCAATGCAGGCAGGCTTCGGGATGATACATGCTGATATCTGCATTGGGATCTTGTTCTTTAAGGCTTACAATCTTGCGTACGTCAATTCCGGCAGGGCATTTACGACTGCAGGCACCACAGCCCTTGCATTTGTTCCGGTTAGAAAGCTGTGCTTCAAAAGCAGATGGCAGATAGGCGGCAAAACTGATTTTGTCTGTACATATCTCCGCGTCAGTGACCTCATGGGAGGTCATGATACCGCCACCGGCATAACACTTATATTCTCGGTTGTCTCTGGCACCGAATGCTGTTTGAAGCAGTTCTGAAACAGATGTGCTTTCGTTCACATATGCAGGTTTTGCAATTCCTTTTTTGATATCTGCGACAGTTATGTAGTGTCCTCCGTCGAATGTCCCGTTTAGAATTCTGACGATCTGCCATACGGTCTGTACATTCATGACCAAGATTCCATGGTTGACAGGAAGTTCAGATTTAGGAAGACTGATCCCGAGGACGGCCTGAATCAGGAAATGTTCTTCGCCTGCAGGATAACGAGCAGGTATGTGGCAGATTTCCAAGTGATGTTCTGATTCAGAGGTAGTGGATTTCATCCGCTTGACTGCCTTGGTCACAAGGATAGAACGACTGATATGGAATGCCTGGCTGATGATATCTATTCCGCGCTCGATCTCTTCAAAATGTGCTTTCACAAGCCATTCATCGTGAATCAGTCCGGGATCACACTCTACAGCATTTACAAGGAGAACAGAGTCAGCAGAAGAGGAAGCTGATTTTGCGAATGCTTCCAATTTCTGATATACAGGAAATCCATTTCCGCTCATACCATGTATGCCGGCAGACTTGACCGCATTGGTTAATTTTGTTTCTGTGACTGCATTTGTTGCAGTTTGTGTAATCATTTTGGATTCTGATTTGAGGCTGCCGGTCATATCAAGCACTTTGTTATCTGCAGAAGGTGTCTGTACAACTTTCAGCAATGCTCCCTTTAGCGGCTGTCCGTGTCTTTTTCTGCGAGCATAGTATTTCTTTGCAGCTTTCCAGACCGCTTTGGTTTCTGCATTTTGCATCATCATTTTCTTGTTTATAATCGGATAATTTTCCATTTTCTTTTCCTCCCGGTGTGTATAATATTGTTTTCAAAAAAATATTCCGCATGCTGTTCAAACAGCTGCACAAGCTCTGCTTCATCATGCTTCACGGCGTGATACATATGGAACGGAGCATACAGTTCCATAGACAGGACCTTGGGATTTCTATTTTTCATCAGTCCTTGCCGGATCAGTTCTTCAAAGATTTTCTGCTGGTGTAACATGGGGATATCGATGAAGAACTCTTTATAAATATCAGCCATTTTGGAATTTTTGAATTGTTCGATCATAAGGATTCGTCTGAACATCACAATTTGGTCATCATGTGTCTGGTATCGGTACATGTTGATACAGACCTCTTTCATCTGATCGATTCCTCTGATTTCTGCGTTGACTGCATCGGTACATTGCTTCAGATATCGTTCCTTAGATTGTTCCACAATGGCATCAAAGATTTCCTGTTTGCTTTTGAAGTGCTTATATAGTGCGCTGTTTGTGACACCGACTTCGTCAGCGATCGTGCGGATGGATACAGATTCAAAACCATTTACGGAAAAGAGCTTCATGGATTCATATAGAATACGTTCTTTTGTTGTCATTTTTCATCTCCTTAAACCGATAGTGGTGAGCGACTGCTTACCGCACAGTATAGCGAGCGATTGCTCACTTGTCAAGTTTTTTGTTGAAATTGACAAGTTGGAATAAAAAAAGCATCGTCCTCAAAGCGGGCGATACTTTCTTACTATAAATTGTAATTTACAGCTTTACATACCGATTCAATGCCCATGCATTGATATTGATTTCTGTAACTGCAAGTCCGCAGTAAGGACAGGATTTCTGACCGACGGAGGTAATCGGGGCACCGCAGTTTGGACAGGTGACGCCGATGGCAGTCTCACCTTCTGCGACCTTGCTGGTGTCTTGAATATATTGCAGTTCTATATTATACCTGGTTTGTTCTGTAGTGTTTTTTGAACCTTCTGTTACTTCGCCGTGGTCTTCTATGTAATGGATGTAGCCGACTGCGGTTTGCAGTGTAATGACGCATGTACCGTTCTGCTTGCGGTAGGTTGCGATTTCCGTCTGGTGGATGTCCACATTCTGATAGACTTCCCGAATCCCATTATCACGATTAGAAGCAATTTCAAGAGATACCTGATTGCGAAGGTCTGCAGAGGCGTTTGTCAGCAGAGAGATGTCTTCATTGGTCACTGCCATAAATGCGGATTTTAACATATTTTCAGCTTTCTGTCTGAATTCATACCAATTGAATGCAGGAAAGTCCTTTGTAATGCGAGGCAGACACAAGGAGGTCATTCCGTTGACCGATTTTGGTGTGTGCTCGATTTCGGCAGCCTGATCTTCCAAACCGTCCTTAAGTGCATTTACGACAAGAAACGCCTCATTTGCAAAGGATTTCAAGCGATACAGACCATAACTGATTCCGACGATGGCTGCAAGAACAACGATGATTAACAGGATAGCAACGAATGACATTTGACAAATCTCCTTTAATTCAATATTATAGTAAAGTTATTATATAGGTTAGGGACATCATTGTTCGGGGTGGGTTCCCTTCGGGAAACCCCGAACTTATTCATTGCAAGTGATGATGTACTTTTCTAATTATAACAAATTATAAGGAAAAGAGAAATTGTTATGAAAAAATTATTGGTATTACTCGTAGTTGCGGCTCTTGGAGCGGCTGTAATCGGATGTAACAAGGTTGAGAAAACAACTGTGACCGAGAAGGAAGTCGTAGAGATTCCGGCAGATGAAGCAGAAGTAACTGAAGCGCCGGCAGAAGAAGATGTGGCAGTTGCAGAGGAAGCTACAGAAACGACCGGAGAAGAGCAGTTGGTTGTAGGGATGATTGTAGATGCAACAATGAATAACGTTGTTATTCAAACAGAAGACGGACAGGAATTGATTTTTCCGCTTAATGATGATACGGACAAATCAGGACTTGGTGAGAATGGTATACTGATTGATGACAAGCTGGAAGTTTTCTATGTTGGCAACTTAGAAGAATCACCGGCTGATATCACGGTTACAAAGCTTGTAAGCGTAGAATAAGACTTGTTTTAAGCGTGTTTATCTGCTATAATCCATTTTGAACGCAATTTTGATGTCCATTCAAGTATGATTCAGAACTTCTATACTATTTGGAATAGGACATCGGGAATCATAAATTACATTTTAAAGGAGATGCGAATATGAAAGGTAATATTATCGTAGGTCAGTCAGGCGGCCCAACAGCAGTCATCAATTCAAGCTTGGCAGGTGTGTTTTCAGCAGCAAAGGAACTTGGTGTCAATAAGATTTATGGTATGGTTCACGGTATTCAGGGATTCTTGAATGAGAGTTTCTGCGATTTGTCCGAATATGTGAAGGACAAGGGAGATGTAGAGCTTTTAAAGAGAACTCCTTCAGCTTTTCTTGGTTCTTGCAGATACAAGCTTCCTAAGATTGAAGGAAATGAAGCGGTTTATGATAAGATGTTCGAAATCATGGAGAAATATGATATTGAGTGCCTGTTCTACATCGGCGGCAATGATTCCATGGATACCATCAAGATGTTATCTGATTATGCAGCAGCTAAGGGAAAGAGTCAGAGATTCGTCGGTGTTCCCAAGACAATCGATAATGACCTTCCGATTACGGATCACTGTCCCGGATATGCAAGTGCAGCAAAGTACATCGCTACATCACTGAAAGAAATCATTCGTGATAACGAGAGCTTTGGTGTTGAGAAGCCGACCATCACAGTTGTAGAGATCATGGGACGTCATGCAGGCTGGTTAACAGCAGCAGCAGCTCTTGCTAAGGGTGAGGATTGCAGCGGCGCAGATATGATCTGCCTTCCTGAAGTGGACTTCGACATGGAGAAATTCATGGAGAGAGTAAAATATCTTGCAGCAACCAAGCATTCAGTCGTTCTTGCTGTATCAGAGGGTGTTAAGTTGGCTGATGGCCGTTTCGTATGTGAACTTGGCGGTGGTGCTGACTTTGTAGATGCATTTGGTCACAAGCAGTTATCAGGCTGTGCAGTTGTTCTTGCTAATAAGATTGCTGCTGAGACAGGTCTTAAGACGCGTGCAATTGAGTTCTCTACATTACAGAGAGCGGCTACACATATCGCATCATTAACAGATATCAACGAAGCATTCGAGTGTGGATACAGAGCAGTTATGGCAGCAGAAGCCGGTAAGACTGGAATGATGATCACAATCGACAGAGCTGAAGGCGATGCATACCAGATTTCATATGGTATCTACGATATTCACCAGATCGCTAACGTTGAGAGACCGGTTCCTGCAGAGTGGATCACAGAAGACGGAACACAGATCGGTCAGGGTTACCTTGACTATGCAAGACCAATGATCCTTGGAGAGTTACAGCCTATGATGGTTGACGGACTTCCGAGACATCTGGTTCGTAAATAGTATTTATCAAATAGAGTATAACAAGAAGGAACAGTCTGTGGACTGTTCCTTTTATATATTCTGTTTGAAATGATGTCACTTATATACTTATGTTCGGATATCTTATAGTAAAACCATTTTGGAGTTTATGATGGGATATTTGAATCTGTTTGATGATATGAGAATGGTGATTCTCATTGTTATATGTATATTTTTGATAGCGGTCATTGTTTGGCGGACGATTGGGTATAGAAGAGTCAGAGCTCTTTCTGAAATGCAGAAGAATGAACTCTTGAACAATCTCTGCGAGCCTTTGGGATATGAGTATGTCCAGAGTCAGGATATTTTTATTACACGTCTGGATGCATGGCAGGGAAGGTTTGGTTATGAGGCGGTATTTGATGAATTGGCGGTGACTGCAGGTATGATCTTTGATTGCTTTCCTGTCTATTTTGATTATAAAGGAAAGACCTGGCTGTTGGAATTTTGGAAGGGACAATATGGAATTACAGCTGGCGGAGAAATCGGAATCTATCACGCAGATCACCTTGTGAAGCCGGAGGACTACAGAGAAACACACTATGAAGCAGCATCCTTGCTCGAACTTCTGGACTTTGGCCTGTATCTGCGGGCGGGAAATGAAAAACTATTAGATTATCGCAAGCGGCACTGGTGGTTAGGCGCTTTTCGGGTGGGAAGACATATCAAGCCGGAAAAAATCAGGGCATTGTATCAGATTCGGTTTTTTGATCCGGAGATGAAAGAAGCGTTTATGCAGGGACTGTTGTATTCAGGATATCCGGCAGAGAAGATTCGTGACCAGGGCAGTTGTGTGGTCCGTATCCTTCAGACTACGGAAACCTATCTGAGGCCGACGTGGTTCAGGCGTTTTCGGACTGCATTGGTGGGAACTCGAAATTTCCTCTTGAATGCATTATATCATTTGTATACAATTCCCTTTCGGACCGGCGAAGACAGATTGCTGTTCCTCTATTTTCAACTTCCGTTTGTTTTCAGAAAGTTGCTGAACATCAAAAAATACCGTGCAAAACGTAACAGGAAGCAGAGATATCATTCGGCGAGTCAGAGGTGAGAACATGGGTTATCGTAAGCGGCTGAACAGAGCGTTTGACAATGCAAGGGTGCTTCCTCTGGGAGAAGACACGCGATATGTCATGTTCAGCGACTGTCATCGGGGAACGGGAACATCGTATGACAATTTCTTGAAAAATCAGCATTTGTATATTGCAGCCCTGCAATGCTACATCCAAAGAGGATATCACTATATTGAACTCGGAGATGGCGAGGAACTCTGGGAAAATCGCTGCAGAGATCAAGTGGTCAACAGCCATTGTGAGGTATACAGGATGTTCTGTGCAATGGAAGAGAAATGCAGAATCACAAGGCTTTTCGGAAATCATGATCAGGCATTGGAACAGGAATTGCCGGAGGCTGTCCTTTTAAAAACGCAGGATGGAAATATAACCATCGGTTTGACACATGGGCATCAGGCTGATTTTTTGAACAGCGTTCTGTGGAAGTTGTCCTGTTTTTTGGTAAGGTATTTGTGGCGTCCCTTGGAGCAGTTCGGAGTCACTGATCCGACCAGTGCTGCAAAGAATTATAAACGGGCAGGGCGTACGGAGCGTAGGCTTGAGCATTGGGTGAAAGATAAGGGAATGATTTTGATTACCGGGCATACCCATCGGCCCAGAATCAATGAGAAAGAATATCTTGGAGGCCGACAGGAAGGCATCTATCTGAATACAGGCAGTTGCGTCCATCCATACGGGATTACAGGGATTGAGTTAAATGGGATGCAAGCATATCTGGTGAAGTGGAAGATGACAGCACGCAACGATATGGGACTATGCGTGGCACGAGAGGTTCTTGCCGGACCGTTGATCATGCATTTGGGTTAATGCCGGCATAAGCTTTCATTTTATGTGTGCAGAAATCAATACTGCAGGCCTCTGTCAAATGGTTTTAGGAATAACAAAGGCTGCGCACAAACCAATTAGGTTGTGACGCAGCTTTTTTATTCGATGTGCTTGGATACATTAGGAACATTTTCGAATCACGCCGCAGCCAATCTTATTTCCGGAATTGCCGGAAGGTTGGGTGGTAAAGTCATCTTCATCACTGTAAATGACGATCGATTTGTTCAGTATTTCTTTTGCGGTGAATCTGGTCGTATGAAACAATGAATATGCAAATCCGTGGCTGCCGAGAAGCGGCGGCAGATCACCGGCGTGATCGGGGTGTGACGCCTTCGTCGGATTGTAATGTTCTCCGGTTTTGTTAAAGGGGATGGAACAATTTCCGATTTCATGGATGTGCAAGCCATAAAAGCCGCTTTGATTTTCAGTGTTTTGATCAGGCAGGCCTTGAACCTTTACCATGACCCATACACCCTTTGATGGGTCTTCGTAGAAGTTCGCCTCTCCATATAGGTTTGGATATGCAGTGTTTCCGAGCATTTTTGCGCATGCAAATGGTTTCATGCTGTTTGCCCCGCAATGGTTTTGCTATATCATATGGGATTCATTTCGAAAAGGTGTATGGTTAGAAATAGGGTCAGAAATGTAACTTTTTGTATAGCTCCACGAAAAAGTCCTTTCTCTTGAAAATGAGAAGCACCATCAGCCATAAGAAACTGATTCCGCCGCACAGAACAGGAAACAGAACAAATTGTGAGGTGTAGAATGCCAACAGAATAGCAGGAAGCAGCCCAAAAGCGCCTGCCATAATATAATAAATCATATAGGCTTCCACGGGAAGCTTTTGTATCTTCGTGATGATGACCATGGAAATCAGGATTGCCAGATAGACACAGGGCATGGCAAAGTCGATGCTCCATGCATGCCAGCCGGTGTAATAGTCCCACATGATACAGACTGTGGGAATGAGGATCATCTGCCAGAGTCCGTTCTTGAGAAGATTGTGCCGCTTGAAGAAACCGACCGCCAGAGTGATCCACATACTGAGCGCGCCACCGGCGACAAAGACAGACCAAATGAGCTTTGGGGTGAAGATGTAATTCACCATGAAACAGATCACGACCGCAGCAATGCATGCAAAGGAGAAAAACTGAAAGAATTTCATACCTTCGTAAACCAGCTTCTTTTCAGGAAATTGATCCGTCAGAAGCTGCGTTTCTATGCCAAATCCCTTTAAAAGGCGGAAAAAGTTCCGTTCTATATTTTGATGCTGAAAACCGGAGGCAAAGCTGAGCACAAGATCATCCTGAAAAGAGCAGATGCTGAGTTCGGTCTTGCTGGTGCTGGTAAACACGCCGAAACGCTGGATATAGCGTGCATATTGCTCGGGTAATGCAACGGTTCCTAAATTGGAGAAAATAGCAGTTACATCCTTCTTGGTCAGGAGTGCACCAATCTGCATCCCGATATTCTTAAGCCCCAATGGGCAGAAACGCAAAATGGGATTGCATTCCATACGCATGAAATAACTGAAACGTCTTCCGAGTCCATCTTTATTCAATTCTTCTTTGAAATAGTCTCTTACTTGATTGACGACATCTTCAAAGTTGTACTCTTCCTGTTGAAAGCGATAGTGCGGCTCAATCCAGCCAAAGAAGTTCAACATGGAAGAGGACGGAAAATACTTTCGCAGATTGACCGGAACCATCAAGGCTACCGGCTTTTTGAGCTGTCGTTTGCTCATCTCTTCATGAATTGAGCAGAGCAATGCTGCGGTCAGAAATACAGTCATGGAGACACCGTATTCTTTGGATTTCTTAAGAATCGCCTGACAGGACACCAGTCCTTCGGTGATGTTCAGTTCTCCATATGCGGTTCTGGGTCCGGTCAGCTGATAGGATTTGGTCTTTGGACCAAGATTTTTCCAGTCGTGTTTATAGTATTTGGTAAAGCCGTCTGCTTCCTGATCTTCTACAGTCATGTCAGGTTCCGTAAAGGAAACATCGGGAAGGTCTGCTTCCGGATAGCGTGTAAGCAGATAATTTTTCACAAGCTCCTTGAGAAATTGACTGGCACCTGTGCCATCAGTCAGGGCATGGAATACTTCAAAATTAATGCGGTTTTTATAATAGGTTACCTGAAACAGGAGCGTCTTTCGATCGCGCAGATAGAGATCCAGACAGGGAGGCTCAGATTCTCTGCTTACAGAAGGTTTCAGATCGCTCTTTTCCATATAAAACCAAAATACACCCTTACGCAAGACAGACAGAAACAGGGGATATTTTTCGATGGTCTGATCTAAAGCAGTCTGCAATGCAGCGCCATCCACAGGTTCCTTGCATTCGCAGTAGAACCGGAAGACGCGGGTATCTCTGCGGTTGCTGGTGGCAGGAAATATCTTTGCGGCATTATCTAATTTTCTCCAATGGTCTCTCTTGATACTGAACACTTTTATTCCTCTTTTAAAAATTGATTGATAATCTGAAAACTCTCTTCTACATGAAGATATTTAATTCCCAAAGCAAAGAATCCGTGTAAGGCATCCTTGATACGGTGGACTTCTACGTTAACGCCTGCTTCGGCCAGTTTCTTGCCGTAAGCTTCACCCTCATCGCGGAGCGGATCATATTCGGCTGTGATGATCAAGGTACGCGGCTGATTGGTCAGATCATGCGAAAGAAGCGGTGCAAAGTAAGGATTCTGACGGTCATCAGGAGTACTTTGATACAAATCTAAATACTGACATAATTTTTGTCTGGTCAAAAGAAAATCTGTCCCATTTTCCATGACGGAAGCAAAGGGAGAATTTTCTGAATAGTCATTGTTGACGGCCGGATAGATGAGAATCTGACGCTTTGGCATGAATTCTCCGCGGTCTCTTGCCATCAAGGATAATGCAGCAGTGAGATTACCGCCGGCGCTGTCACCAATCAGGGTGATTCGGTCGGGATCGGTATTGATCAAAAAGCGGTTCGTATAGATTGCCTTTGCCACCGCATAACAATCGTTTAGTCCGGCAGGAAAGGGAAACTCAGGTGCCAAACGGTATCCGACGGAGATAACAGCATGACCGGTATTTTTTGAAAGAGCAGCGCAGACTCTGTCATAGTTATCCACAGTTTCAGTTGTCCAGCCGCCTCCATGCAGAAATAAAAGAACCGGAAGTGTATTGTCCTCGGTCCCATTTGTAGAGAAGATTTCCTCTCCGGGAAGGTAAATACGGGTGGGAACCTCATGTTCCCCATTGTAGATCTTGGTATCGATTGTTTTGTAAAAGGGTTTCATTGGGTCAAGTGCCTTGATGTTTGCAAATGCCCGGGAAGAGGTAACGTGTATATCTCCATAGGAAAGTGCCTTTAGTACTTTACGCATTGTTTTGTTGATTGCCATTCAGTTTACCTGTTTTCCACTCGTGGGCGGAAATCCTTTTCATATAGTAAGAATACCACAAAAAGTTACATTTGACACTATGAAACCGTTATTTTAGATGTTAAGATAGTAAGAAATCGTGGGTGTGCGGGTTGACGCGGAAAATGTGAATGGGAATATGATTTGTTGAATAAGCAGCAAAGGGATTCAGAGATGAAGCATTATAAACACAAGTTAAATACAATTGGATATGGGCAGTATATTTTGCTGTTTGGAATTGTCATGTTGGCATTGGGATTGGTCTGTAAATGTTTTGGCTTGGATGAGATGGGGAGAGTCTGTTTCATTGCAGGCGGAATGACGATTGCGATCATGTTTCTGTTGTTGGCAATAGAGTTACATCAGGATAAGGTGTTGAATGCAGAGGCAATTGCGGCAGATGCAAAATTAGAAGCGGCCATTCAGAAGAAATCCTTTTCCATGCCTTATGGTGGTGGTGAAATCTGGGCGGAACATCTGGATGGACTGTATACATATAAAGAGCAGGTGCTGAAGAAGTTCAAGGAGGATCTTCCCAAGATACTGAAACCTTCTGCACCTTCTGCAATAGCAGTGGCGCTGGCAGAGACCAAGGTGGATGAGGAGATATTACAGAGCATTATGGATGCCTTTATCAATACGGAAAAGAGTATTCGCAGAGTTGCATTTGTTGGATTGGATTCAGGAAGCCGTAAGCGACTAAAGAGAATAGCACAGGATAGACATGGGAAAATTAAATTTGCGCTTCACTGTACAGATGATTTCGAGAAAGCGAAGGAATGGTTAATATAATATTTCGTTGCAATCTGTGACATGATAGGACTATAATGAATTTACGCAAAATGTTGTTGCAAGGGATTAAGGAGTAGAAATGGAAAAGAGGAAAGATAAGAGTCAGACATTACGAAATCTGATTTCATATTATAAACCATATAAAGGTCTGTTCTTTGCAGACCTTTTCTTTGCGGTTGTGGGAGCTTGTGTGACACTGGTGATTCCGTTGATCGTGCGCTATATAACAAGTACAGTTGTATATCAGACAGCGGATCAGGCATTACGCTCTATTTTGCAACTGGGCATTTTGATGGTGGCATTGGTGGCTGTCGAGTGTTTCTGTAATATTTTCATTGCATATTATGGTCATATCATGGGTGCACACATAGAAGCGAATATGAGAGAGGAAATCTTCGGGCATTATCAGAAACTTTCCTTTGCTTTCTTTGATAACCAGAAGGTTGGCTATCTGCTTTCGCGTGTGACTTCGGATTTGTTTGATATCAGCGAACTTCTGCATCATGGGCCGGAAGATCTGCTGATATCTATCATCAAGTTTGTGGGCGGTATGGCGATCCTGATTGCGATCAACCCGAAACTGGCAGCAGTCGGTGCGGCATTTATCCCACTCATTGTGATTTATGCGGTTTATTTTAATCGGAAAATGAAGAAGGCATTCCGTAAGAATCGCGAACGAATCGGTCAATTGAATAGTCAGATCGAGGATAATTTAGCAGGAATCAAGGTAGTCAAGTCCTTTGCAAATGAAGAAATCGAAATGAAGAAGTTCAGTGCCGGCAATGATAAATTTGTCGACAGCAAGCGGGAAAGTTATAAGTATATGGGTGCTTATCACTCAGGCTTGAATGCAATGACCACACTGGTCACTGTATGTGTGATCATGGCCGGTGGTATGTATATGGTGGATGGAAGCATTGATGTGACTGATTTGATTACATTCATGCTTTATATCAATAACTTCGTGGAGCCGATCAAGAAGCTGATTAACTTTACGGAGCAGTTTCAGAATGGGTATTCCGGATTTGAACGTTTTCAGGAGATTTTGGACATTGAACCGGATATTACAGATCAGGCAGACGCAATTCAAGTGGAGTCGCTTCGAGGTGATGTTGCATTTCAGGATGTTTCTTTCAAATATGGAATCAACGCGGTACAGGATCTGATGCACCAGTCAGATGGGACTCCCGGCGATATGAAAGATGAGACAAAAGCGGACGAAAAGGTGCTGAACCATATCAATCTGCATGTGGCAGCAGGGGATTATGTTGCAATCGTTGGTACTTCGGGTGTCGGCAAGACAACTCTGTGCAGCCTGATTCCTCGATTTTATGATGTGACAGGCGGTTGTATTACAATTGATGGGATTGATATTCGAACTATGAAGTTGGAGAGCCTGAGAAATCACATCGGTATCGTACAACAGGATGTGTATTTATTTGCAGGGAATATCATGGACAATATTCGTTATGGAAGACCGGGTGCGAGTGATGAAGAGGTCATCGAAGCGGCCAGAAAGGCAAATGCACATGAATTTATCAATGCATTTCCGGATGGATATGATACGGATATCGGGCAGCGTGGATTGAAGCTGTCGGGTGGACAGAAGCAGCGATTAGCAATTGCAAGGGTATTTCTGAAGAATCCTTCTATCTTGATTTTTGACGAAGCGACATCGGCACTGGATAATGAGAGTGAGAAGGTCGTGCAGGAATCCATGGAGCAGCTCGCAGCAAATCGAACGACTTTTGTAATTGCCCATCGTTTGTCGACGATTCGAAACGCAAAACGTATCCTTGTCTTGACGGATCATGGAATTGCAGAAGAGGGGACACATCAGGAACTGCTGGAGAGAGACGGCATTTACAGACATTTGTATGAAATGCAGTTTGAAGGGGTTTGATATAAACATCAAAAAAGCAACCGCCCGACCAAGATGTAGGTTGCTTTTTTGATTCATAACCAATAACTGAGGTGAACCGTTTGCTCTATGGTGGCACCTCTTTGTAAGAAAAGTATAACATGAAGTGAGGGATGTTGCAAGTGATTAAGATTGGCGAATTTTCTGTTCTAACAGGAATCAGTATTCATATGCTGCGTAATTATGACAAGATTGGATTGCTCAAGCCGGCACTGATTGATGAACAGTCAGGATATCGTTTTTATAAAGAGGAACAGATTCTGCTTGCCAATCAGATTGTGGTACTGAAAGAGTTGGGATTCGGACTCAAAGAAATTCAAGAGATTCAACTAGAATATGGTTCTACAGAGCGTATGCAGGGATTTCTGCAGGAGAAAATGAAGGAAAAGCAGGCTGAAGTCCTGGCAGCGAATGAACAGATGCGAAAGATGCAGCAGGCAATGCAGGAACTTGAGCATGAGGAGAACCGTTCACTTTCTGTGAACGTAAAGGTGATTCCGGAAAGGACAGTTGCGAGTTTGCGGGGACTGATTTATCGATTTGAAGATGAAGGAAAACTGTGGACAGAACTCGGACAGATCTGTGAGCAGATACATATTAGGGGAATCCATTCTGAAACCAATCAATATTCATATGCGATTACACATCGCTTGAAGTTTGGAAAAGAGCCACCTGCAAAAGGGCAGATGTATAACATTCAGGAGATAGATGTGGAAGTGCAGCGTTTGATTGAAAAAATGCCGTCGAAGAAGGCTATAGTGGAAGGACAGGCAGCCTGTGAGCAGATGTGCAGTGCCGACCGAAAACTGGACTTCCTGCAGATACCAAAATGTGAAGCAGCAACGCTGGCGTTTAAAGGCAGATACAGTCAGCTCGGAGATATCAATGCCTATATGGCAAAATGGGTAAAGAAGAATGGGTATCGGATTGCCGGGATTTCATTTGTAACGTATTATCTTTCGCCCGGAAATGAGCCCAATCCGGACAATTTTGTCACAGAAGTTTGTTTCCCGGTTGAAAAAATGAAATAGTACAGAAAATGTAATAATTGGACATCATCATGTAATGGTTGGTGCGAACTGCTATGTTGAATCATGGTATAAT
>CAZWXS010000008.1:37526-62956 GCA_964638005.1 uncultured Lachnospiraceae bacterium | reverse complement strand
GCAAGAAGGACTCCCTACTTAGAACAGGATTTGTCAGCAGTAGGACTCTAAATTGTAATTTACCCCGCCATGCACCTCGATTCCGCTGGCGCTGCATCTCGGTCACGGGCTTCGCCCTATGAATAGCGATGAAGAAGCGTTTGCTTATGTGCGAGCACAACGCAAATGCTTCTTCATCGCTATTCGCATGGCTCATGGCTAGCTTGAAATATAGTATTTGCTATCTTCCTGCATTTGTGCTATGATATGCGAGTTGCAGAATGAATAGCAGGTATTAGTTGAGTCGTAATGATAATGACAGTTTTGTGTATTATTTTATAAATGACGAGTTTGAAGAGCTTTAACCTGATGGATAAAAGGATACAACTATCAGGTTAAGGCTCTTTTTGGGGATAATCAGTAGATATCTGCGCCAAATAGGAGAATAGAATGAGATTTGAAGAATTAAGTGTAGTAAGAGCCGGAGCAGAAGAGGCAGCACCTCTCGATGAAAGAATCCTGCGTGCAGTGAAGGAAATGGGATTTGAGGAGATGTCACCGATTCAGGCGAAGGCGATTCCGGCTGTTATGGAAGGCCGCGATATCATCGGGCAGGCACAGACCGGAACCGGTAAGACAGCAGCCTTTGGTATTCCGATGCTAGAAATGATTGAAATGAAAGATAAGGCAGTGCAGGCAATTGTTTTGTGCCCAACCCGTGAACTTGCCATTCAGGTTGCAGAGGAGATCAGAAATCTTGCAAAGTTCATGCATGGTGTGAAGGTACTTCCCATTTACGGCGGACAGGAGATTGTAAAGCAGATCAAGTCACTCAAGACAGGTGTTCAGATCGTAGTCGGAACGCCGGGGCGTGTGATGGATCATATGAGACGTAAGACCGTGAAGTTCGGCGGTGTCAAAATGGTGGTTCTGGACGAAGCAGATGAGATGTTGAATATGGGCTTCCGAGAGGACATTGAAACGATTCTGGAAGGTGTACCTACAGAGCGTCAGACAGTGCTTTTCTCAGCGACGATGCCGAGACCGATCGTAGAGATTGCAAAGACCCATCAAAAAGATGCAGAGACCATCAAGGTCGTACGCAAGGAACTGACGGTAGAGAATATCGAGCAGTACTATTTTGATGTACGTCCGAAGAATAAGGATGAGATACTGGCACGTTTGATAGATGTATACAATCCGCAGCTGTCGGTCATCTTCTGTAATACAAAACGTAAGGTGGATGAACTGACGGAAATGCTTAAGGGCCGTGGATATTTTGCAGAAGGACTGCACGGAGATCTGGTACAGAAGCAGAGAGACCGTGTCATGAACGGATTTAGGAACGGAAAGACAGAAATCCTCGTTGCAACGGATGTGGCGGCCAGGGGAATCGATGTGGATAATGTAGATATTGTATTTAATTACGACCTGCCGCAGGATGATGAGTACTATGTACATCGTATCGGCAGGACGGGACGTGCCGGAAAGACAGGGCTTGCACTTTCCTTTGTATCGGGCAAGGAAGTATATAAGCTGAAGGATATCGAGCGGTTCTGTAAGACGAAGATTAAGGCAAAACCGGTTCCGTCGGTCAATGACATCAGAAATACAAAGATCGATCATGCATTTAGAGATGTAGAGGCAGTCATTGAAGAAGGCCATCTGACGGAAATGCTGAATCTGGTTGAGCAGCGTGTCAATGAAGAAGACTATACAGCCATGGACATTGCGGCTGCATTTTTGAAGATGTATCTGGGCGGTGAAGAGGTCATTGCCAAGGAAAGCACGGAAGACTATGGTGATACCGGTGCAGAAGAGGGCATGGTAAGACTGTTCATGAACATCGGCAAGAAGCAGGGCGTTCGGGCTTCCAACATTGTAGGTGCCATCGCAGGCGAAAGTGGCATCCCCGGTAATCTCATCGGTGCCATCGATATGTTCGACAGCTATACCTTCGTGGAGGTACCGCGTGAGTATACCAAAGAGGTTCTTCAGGCGATGAAGAATGTCAAGATCAAGGGCAAGACGATTGCGATTGAACCGGCGAATCGAAAATAGGAGGTCGGACATATGCAGAAGTTTTTGGAGGCAACAAAGTATGTTGATTATCACGAGGAAGTAATACAGCAAATGGTTCGGAAACTGTTTTCCGACGGTATGAGTGATCTTGAGAAGACAAGGGCTGCTTATGAATTTGTCAGGGATGAGATTCCGCATTCTTTTGATTGTAATGCAACGATTATTGTAGCAAAAGCTTCTGATGTTTTACGTTATCAGAATGGAATCTGCGATGCAAAAGCCAATCTGCTGGCAGCGTTGCTGCGTTCTCAGAATATTCCGACCGGATTCTGCTACGAACATATTACATTGGTAGCGGATGATTCATTGGGATATTGTGTTCATGCTTATAATGCAGCTTATCTGGATGGCCGATGGATCAAATTAGATGCACGTGGAAATAAGGAAGGCATCAATTCTCAGTTTTCCATGGGAGAACCGATGCTGTCCTATCCGCCGAGAGCGGAATATGATGAATATTTTTTTCGGGGGATTTATGCGAATCCGCATCAGAAGACGATGGATATGCTGGAAGCGGCTGATTCCATACAGTATATCATGGATCATATCCCGGAGTATGTGGCGGAACCGCCTGATATTGACGAAGCATCAGAACCTTTCCTTTGATGCATGAATGTGATAAAATGATAGACAGAACCCAAAAGCTTGTGGGTTCTGTCTTTTCATTTGATGGAAAAGTACTCCCATAAAATAAAATGATTTTGAGTCGGATGCTTTGGAGGAAGTATATATGGAGAAGTTTAGGCTGTTCAGATATGCGTTTCGCAACAGTTCCGTGCGGAAAAAGATTTTCATAGGTTCCTTAATGATCGCAATCGTTCCGATGATTATAGGGTATTTGCTGATGCTGCATGTCTTTAACCTGACCTTTCGCAACAATCTGCAGGACGAAGCAGATGTGACGATGACAGCAACCGAAGAAGCGTTGGAGAATGCATTTTCGGATATTTATATGGCGGTGGGGCAGCTTGGCATGAATGAGGTCGTGCGGGGCAGACTTGCAGGAGATGATGCTGTTTCAGATTATCAGGTGTATCGGGAACTGTATTCTGTAACGAGTAAGTCCGGAAAGTATGCTGATTATGCGATTTATGATACAGAAGGGTATCTTGTGACCTCAATTGTCAAGAATCAATATGTCAAGGAAAAGCTTCCGCTGGACTGGGGCGTGCTCTATGAGGTCACCATGGCACCTGACACCTGTGTAACACGTAATGCAAGAATTTATGAAGGGGAAAAGCGAGAGGAATATCTGCGTGTTGCCGAGGCGGTACAGGATGAACAGGGAAATATCACCGGCTATATCGTGGCGGCGATCTTAAAGGATAACTTCAATGATATGCTGACCGGAATCGGAAAGGAGAAACAGGGAATCCTTTATATCATCGATGACTTTCAAGAGACAGTGTATTGCTCAGAAAAGAGTTACGATGAGGATCAGCTGCGGACGATCCGGAGGGAACTGGACGGCATTGAAAGGCGAGAGAGCGTGGGGACGGACTATACATATTATGCAACCTATGTGGATGCCTGTCATTTGTTCATCTATTACCAGCAGACGACGGCGACGCTGAATCTGCTGCGGCACAGCATCGTGATGATTGCACTCTTTTCATCCGGTATCAGTATCCTGCTCTGCCTGATCCTGTCCAAATATTTCAGCAATTATTTCTATCAGCCAATTCAGAAGATGCAAGGTGCACTTGAGGAGATCAAGGATGGTAATTTTGATGTCAAGATCGATGTGGATGGTAAGGATGAATTGGGGCAGTTGTCCAACAGTTTCAATCTGATGTCGGAGCATCTGACGGATAATATGGAGAAACTGCTCCTGCGTGAGCGGGATTTGAATGAGGCCAATATCAAGATGATGCAGGCACAGTTGAATCCACACTTTCTGTATAATACACTGGATACGATGAAATGGCTCGGCAAAGCAAATCAGGTGCCGGAGGTGGCGACACTGTCCTCCGGAATGGCGCAGATCCTACGCATGAGCATCTCTGCCGGACCGCACATACAGCTGGCAGAGGAGGTCAATCTGTTGGAGGCATATGTGGATATTCAGAAAATCAGATTTGAAGATAAGTTTGAATTCATTGTCGATCTGCCGCCTGAACTTGCCGATTGTATGGTGCCTAAGCTGATCTTGCAGCCGCTTGTGGAAAATGCGATCATCCATGGCTTTGCGGGAAGGGAAAAGGGCATTATCATCGTACAGGTACTGGAGGAAGAAGGAGACTTGAATATATCGGTGAAGGATGACGGCGTGGGTATTTCAGATGAGGTTCTTGACAGGTTGAATCACAATGAGAAGCCCGATGAAGACGATCATGGCAATATTGGAATCTATAATGTCAACGCAATCATTCAGTTGAATTATGGTGAGGAATATGGATTGAGGGCAGCTGTGCGGCCGAAGGGCGGAACGGTGATCTCAGTCAAGATTCCGGTACGGAGGGCATAGAATGTATAAGGTTGTGGTAGTAGAGGATGAGAGACTGGTCAGACAGGGCATCGTGATGGAAACCGAATGGGCACGGATTGACTGTGTAGTAGTCGGTGAGGCTGAAAACGGGGAAGAGGGGTATGAGATCATTAAGAAGTATTCTCCCGATTTGGTCATTACGGATATCCGGATGCCGAAAATGACGGGTCTGGAGATGATGGAAAAATTAAAGGGAGAAGAAATCCTGCCATATGTGATCTTTTTGACTGCATATGATGATTTTGCGTATGCGCAACAGGCAATTCGTTTAAATACGGTGGATTATCTGCTGAAGCCTTTTAAGGATGGTCAGCTGGAGGAAACTGTGCGTACATTATTGGAGCATTCGATCAGGCAGAGAGGGGAACAGAATGAGAAGAATCCTGAGCTGCAGCTTAAGAAGGGCGATAAGAGCAAATACATCGTGGATGCCATGGCGTATATTGATGCCAATTATGCAAACCCGGATCTTTCCGTAAAAGCGGTGGCGGAGAGTCTTCGAATCAGCGAGGGACACTTGAGCCATTTGTTTCGGAAGGAGACGAACTTTACCGTTATGACCTATGTGACGAACTGCAGGATCCGTGCTGCCAAAAATCTGCTGAAGGATTATACATATAAGGTATATGAGGTGGCAGAGATGGTTGGTTATCGTGATATTACTTACTTTGGCATGACCTTTAAGAAATATGTTGAGGTAACACCGTCTGAATATCAGGACCGTTATCGTAGGTAAATACTTGTCTATTTTGTACATAAATCCATTGCCTATTAGAATTCTGTTGTGAAAAAAGTCAGAATTCTAATAAGTATCTTTGTTTTGTCCAGTATACATTTCGAGGAAATCTTTTTATACTAAACCCATAGCAAAAAGCTATATATTTTTTCAATAGGAGGAAAAAACATGAAAAAGAAGTTATTAGCAACACTTTTGGTTGCGGCAATGACGCTTTCACTCGTAGCTTGTGGAGGCGCGGAGAAGGCAGCAGAAGCGGAACCGGCAGCAGAGCCTGCAGCGGAAGCAACAGAGGAGCCTGCAGCAGAACCGGCAGCAGAGACAGCAGATGCGGCAGCGGAGCCTGCAGCAGACGGCGGCATGGAAGAATTGATTGCAGCGGCACAGGCGGAAGGCACATTGACTGTATACGGCTCCTGTGAAGAGGCATATCTCTCTGCAGCATGTCAGAAGTTTCAGGAACTGTACGGCATTAAAGTAGATTATCAGCGTTTGTCTACCGGTGAAGTATATACGAAGATTGAAGAAGAAGCAGGCAGTCCGTCAGCAGATGTATGGTTCGGCGGTACAACAGATCCGTACAACGAGGCAGTTGCAGCAGGTCTGCTTGAACCATACGCAGCTCAGAATGCATCACATCTTCTTTCGGATGATTACAAGGATGCAGACGGCAACTGGTATGGTGTATATAAGGGAATCCTTGGTTTCATGGTCAATCAGGAAGAGTTAGACCGCCTGGGATTAGAAGCACCAAAGGATTGGGATGATCTTTTGAATCCGGATTATGAGGGACTCATCGGTATGTCCAATCCGTCAACGGCAGGTACTGCAAAATTGGTCATCAATACAATGGTTCAGATGAAGGGCCATGATGAAGCAATGGAATATTTCAAGAATCTTGACAAGAACATCTATCAGTATACCAAGAGCGGTTCAGGCCCGTCTAAGATGGTCGGCCCGGGAGAATGTGTCATTGCAATCGGCTTCTTACACGATGGTATTACACAGATCCTTGCCGGATATGACAACATCAATTTGATCATTCCTGCATCAGGCACGAGTTTTGAGATTGGTGCAACAGCAATCTTCAAGGGATGTACACATCCCAATGCTGCTAAACTGTGGATCGAGTATGCATTATCACCTGACTGCGTAGACATCGCAAAAGAGAATGAGTCTTATCAGTTCCTTGTTCTGGATAATGCAACACAGCCGGAAGAGGCAACACAGTTCGGCTTGGATCCGGATAACGTAATTGATTATGACTTTGAGGATGCCAAAGCAAATACGGCTACATATGTGGAAGATTTCTTCCAGGCAGTTACAAACGGAGATTCTGAAAGTGCAGATACGAACAGATTCCTGACAGAATAGGGATTCAGTTTACAGGCTGGGGGGATGGTAACCTTACCATCCCCTTGCTATATCAAAAAGAGATATTTGAAAGGGGGAATTACGATGGCAGCCAAAAGTAAAAGTGAGCGGCTGGAGCGCAAGAAGTTATTGTCGGATCCGGTCATGATGGGAATGATCATCATGTTGCTCGTGTTTCTTGTATTGTTTATTTTATATCCGTTATTTGTACTTTTGATCGACTCCATCTACACAGAAGGTGCCTTTACGCTGGATGTGTTTCAAAGGGTTCTGAGCATGGCACGTTTCCGCACTGCATTTTCCAATACGGTCGTGCTGGGACTGATTACGGGATTGTTGTCGACACTCATCGGATTGCTGTTTGCATATGTGGATGTCTATGTGAAGGTCAAAAGCAATCTGATTGGCAGGTTATTCAATGTCGTATCCTTATTACCTGTTGTTTCACCGCCGTTTGTTCTGTCCTTGTCAACAATCATGCTGTTTGGACGGAGCGGTATTATTACAAGATCTTTACTGAATATCTATGATTCGAATGTGTATGGGCTCAAGGGAATCGTGGTAGTCCAGACACTTACATTTTTCCCGGTATGCTATCTGATGTTGAAGGGACTTTTGAAGAATATTGATCCTTCTTTGGAAGAGGCTTCAAGAGATATTGGGGCTTCCAGAATGAAAGTTTTCACTACGGTCACATTACCGCTGCTGCTTCCGGGACTCGGAAATGCTTTTCTGGTTACGTTCATTGAGTCGGTTGCAGACTTTGCGAATCCGATGCTGATCGGTGGTGATTATGATACACTTGCAACGACTATCTATTTACAGGTAACGGGCTCTTATGACTCGACCGGTGCTGCGGCGATGTCCGTCGTGCTGTTGTCGATGACGCTGGTACTGTTCTTCATCCAGAAGTATTATCTGGAGCGTAAGACGGCAGCGACCCTTACAGGCAAGGCTTCTCGGGCCAGGATGCTGATTGAGGATAAGCCGGTCACGATACCGCTTACCGTTATTTGTTCTTTGATTACGGTATTTGTCATCTTAATGTATGTGATGATACCATTCGGAGCACTGTTCAAGTTATGGGGAAGAGATTACAGCCTGACTTGGAAATGGTTTGACTATTTGTTCAAATACAGCGGTCTCAAGGCGTTTAGAGATTCCTTTATCCTCTCCGTCATTGCAGCACCGATTACCGCTTTGCTGTCCATGGTGATTTCGTATCTGGTCGTAAAAAAGAAATTTAAGTCCAAGGGATTCATCGAATTTGTATCGATGTTAGCTATGGCAGTACCGGGAACCGTTCTTGGTATCGGATATATCAGAGGCTATGCGAATGGACTGTTTCATTCGGGAGCCATGAGCGGACTGTATGGTACGGGTTTAATCCTGATCATTGTCTTCATTATACGAAGTCTTCCGGTCGGAACGAGAAGCGGTATTTCCGCGCTCAGACAGATTGACAAATCCATCGAGGAATCGGCATATGATCTCGGGGCGGGCAGCGGCAAGGTGTTTACGAGCATTACGCTGCCGCTCATCAAGGATTCATTTTTCAGCGGACTGGTTACTTCATTTGTCAGGAGTATTACCGCAATCAGTGCCATTATCCTGTTGGTTACACCGCAGTTCCTGCTCATTACATGCCAGATCAATGAGTTTGCGGAAAAGGGATACTATGGTGTTGCATGTGCATATGCAACAATCTTGATTATCATTGTCTATGCATCGGTATTGATCATGAATCTGTTCATTAAGTTCTTCGGAACCAGCAGAAAGATAAAGGAGGTCTAATATGTTAGCAGGATCAAAAGGAATTCGGTTAGAACATATTTCAAAAATATATCAGGATCCCAAGACGGGAAAGGATTTCAGGGCAGTCGATGATGCCAACATTGTGATTGAACCGGGCAGTTTCGTGACTTTGCTCGGACCATCCGGCTGTGGCAAGACGACAACGCTTAGAATGATTGCAGGCTTTGAGAGTCCGGATGAGGGAGAAATCTATCTCGGAGAACAGGCCATCAATGAACTGACTCCGAACAAGAGGGATACGGCAATGGTATTCCAAAGTTATGCGTTATTTCCACATTACAATGTATTTGACAATGTGGCGTACGGACTCAAATTGCGCAAGTTGAGTAAGGATGAGATACATAAAAAGGTCATGAATATTTTGGATCTGGTAGAATTGGAAGGAATGGAAGGACGTATGACCAACCAGCTATCGGGTGGACAGCAGCAGAGAGTCGCATTGGCAAGGGCACTTGTCGTAGAGCCGAGTGTGCTGCTCTTTGATGAACCGTTGTCCAATCTGGATGCAAAGCTGCGTGTATCGATGCGTACAGAAATCAGAAATATCCAGCAAAGAGTCGGCATTACGGCAGTCTATGTCACGCATGACCAGAGTGAGGCAATGGCATTGTCGGATCAGATCATTATTATGAACAAAGGTGTTGTGGCACAGGTCGGAACACCACAGCAGATCTATTATCATCCGAATAGTGAGTTCGTAGCCGATTTCATCGGTGAGGCAAATTTCTTATATGGCAAGATTGAAAGTAAGAATGGAAATCAGGGCGTGATGGACATTAACGGCTGCAAGGTGGATGTCGTGGATGTCGAGAACTTTACAGAAGGAAGTGAGGCGACGTTGGTACTGCGCCCGGAGGCGGCGACTCTCGGAGACAGCGGACAGCTCGAGTGCAAAGTTTTATTAAGCTGTTTTATGGGTTCCTATCAGAACTATCATGTAACAGTCGGTAATTTTGTAGTCAAAATAACAGAATTCAATCCCAAGCAGAAGAAGATCTATCAGGTCGGCGATACGGCGTATGTGAGATTTGAGGCTTCAGATGTTCATGTATTATGACAGGCATTCTTGAGCCGAATGCAACATAAGTTATATGCAGGGAGGATTCAGACGGTGAAGAATCCTCCCTGTGTGATTTATAGGGAAAACGAGGTGTATGTGAGTCCATGAAAGAGGGCTTTGAGTGGGCGAGATTGGTGAAGGGAAAGAAATGAATGAAGGAGGTATTGGATACTATGAACATTATCATGAATGCGTATATGGATACACAGTTGCTGTATTTCGTAAGGATCGGACTCGCATGTTTGTGCGGCGCCGTCATCGGAATTGAACGGCAGCAGAGAACGAAGGTGGCTGGAATTAAGACACATATGATGATTTCGCTAGCGGCAGCGCTTATGATGCTGATCTCAAAGTATGGTTTCATCGATGTCATGTCGATTGAGGGATTGTCCTGTGATGTGTCTCGTGTGGCAGCAGGCATCATTACCGGAGTCGGTATTTTGGGCGGCGGTTTGATCTTTACGGGAAAGCAGGGATCGGTCAGTGGAATCACGACGGCAGCAGGCATCTGGGTGACGATCGGCATCGGTATGGCGATTGGTTCGGGAATGTATCCGCTGGGGATAGGAACCACCATCATTGTGCTGTTGGGGCAGCTGGTTCTGCATAAGAATCTGTGGATCTGCAAGCAACCCAGCCGCGCACAGGTAGAGTTTCGGGTTGACAACGATATAGGGGTCTATGAGAAACTGGTCAGTGAACTTCAGTTAAATAAGATTACGATGCATCAGTTCAGATGGGTCAGAAAGAGCAAGAGCATCATGCAGCTCAGGTGCCAGGTGGTCATACCGGCACACTTTACAAGAGATGAGATTGTCCGTATATTCACAAATATGCCGGAGCTGGAGACATTTGAATTGATCTGAATTACTATGCCATCATTGGCGTTATGTCAATGATGGCATAGTTCGTATCCGGCTGTATTTTGTTGTGTGTTTTCCTATGAGACATTTTTATCATGGTATCGTATAATAAAAAAGGAACGATAAGTTTACACAAGATATGGGAGGAGAAGATTATGAAGAGAAGTTGGATGTACATGTTGATGGTCTTGATGGTTATGGGGCTGATCGGATGCGGCAAGAAAGAGGCAGCACAAGCGACAGAGCCGATTGCCGAGACTGCAAAAGAGGCAACAGAGGATGCTTTGACGAGTGCATTGGAGAATGCTCAGGAAAATGAAGCAGGTCAAGTTACAATCGGAATGCATATGCAGTTATACGGAGTCAGTGGCGTGAAAGAAAAAACAATATATCAGGATGGAATCATTGAGATACCATGCTTTCAGTCAGATGTGAAATCTGATGTTGTGGATGCGTTGAATGAGCAGATTCTGAGTGATTTGATGCCTATTTATGAGGACGGTATGGAAGAAGAACGATGGCCTGAGATCAAGTCATACTTGTATTCGGATGAGAATTACGAACAGGTTGTGACGACGGGAATCACATATCCGAATTACGGAACAGACGGGGATATTTTTTCTTATGTGTACAGTAAAGCGGATCAGAGAGCAGTGACTCTTTCTGATGCGATTGCAGCGGCGGGCACTACGGAGGAAGAACTGCAGCAGATGATTACGGATGCATATGGAACACTTTCGCCGGATATGATCTTAGTGAAGGTCAGGATTGCGGCTTTTCGATATACAAACGATGGAGTACATTTTTATCCGATGTTGACCGCCTATGCAGAAGGCGCGGATGAGTGGGAGTTCTTTGGAGAATTCTGCTTGCAGGATAAGTCCCTTACGATGGGTGAAGACATACATTTTGCGGATGATTCCGACGGATCGCTGGTGATGTTTGACCCACCTCTCTATTATGGTCAGGAACATGAAAGCGAGGGAGATATCGGAGAAGAGAAAGGGTTGAATTCATTTGGCGAGTCCATTTATGCGATTCAAATGTTTGCGGAAGGTGTTCAGAACCTGATAGAGGAAAAGGATATGGTTACTTTGGCATACAGCGTGTCCTATCCGATTACTGTTCAGGTGGCAGGAAAGGAACAGACATTTGAGGATGCAGGTGCTCTTGCTGAGATGAATTTTGATGATGTATTTTCACCCAAAATGTGTGATGGAATCATGGCAGAGGATTGCGAGAATCTATTCACCAATGGTGAGGGTACGATGATGGGTGACGGTGCTGTCTGGTTTGCACTATGTGATATTGACATGGGCGATGGAACCATATATCCGACCTATAAAATCATTACAATCAATTCTGAAGAGTGAATCTATGCCGGCTCTTTCTTGTTATCTGTTTTTTGATACACATTGCTCTTGCGCAGTTTAAATATGAGAGGTATGACCATGAGAATCCAGACAATCGGTTCAGATATGATGATGCCGAAATATGCAAGCGTCGGAGCAAGAAAAAGGACTGTAAGTACCTTGCCAAGCAGTTCGATGCCGCTTGAGATAATAGGAGTCACATGATCACCGATGCCCTGGAGAGCATTTCTGCTGACGGAGATGACAGCCGTTACGAAGTAAAACAGAGTATCTACCTGTAAGTAAAGGGACGCTGTAAGCATGATTTCTCTGTCACGAGAGGAGGTAATCATCTGTATCATGGCAGGAGCAAATAAATATGTGACAAGAATGACGCCGGCACACCAGATCCAGGCGTAGAGAATACATTTTTTGATGCCTGTCCGGATGCGTTCATAGAAGCCTGCACCGTAGTTTTGTCCGCAGTAGGAAGCACTGGTCATACCAAGAACCGCAAACGGAATCATAAAGAGATGTGTCAGTTTCCGTGCAGCATAGTGTGCGACGATGATACTGGAGCTAAATAGGTTGATTGCACCCTGGAGAATCAATGTTCCCATCATGACCAAAGAATTCATGAGTCCCATGGAAAGTCCGCTCATCCAGAGCTGTCGCGTCATGTCGGTATTCAGACGGAAACTGTCTTTGGATAGCTTCAGCAAAGGGTATTTCTTAGTGATATAGGCGACACATAATAAGGCAGAAATCAGCTGTGCTATGACAGTTGCGATTGAAGCACCGGCGATTCCCATGCGCAATCCGGCAACCAAGAGAAAATCAAGTCCGATGTTGAGTAAGGCAGAGATGACAAGGAAAATCAATGGTGCGACGGTATCGCCGATGGCACGCAGGGTAGAAGCAAATACATTGTAAAGCATGGCAGTGAACATACCAAGCAGGATGACTTTGATATACGCAGTTGCACCGGCGATATGTTCTGGCTGTACATGGACAAATGTCAGAAATTGTGGCAGCAGTGCAACAGACAATACGGTGAAAACAATGGAAGTCAGTGTGCCAAAGAGCAGTGACCCGCCGAACGAACGATTGATTTCTTTTTCTTCTTTTGCGCCGAACCAGTATGCTGTAATGACGCCAAATCCGTTGGTAAGTCCAATCAGAAAGCCAACAATCATGTCTGAGAGCGGAGTGACAGAGCCAACTGCTGCGAGCGCATTATCACCGAGAACTCTGCCGATGATCCATGTGTCGGTCAATGTATAGAACAATTGAAATAATTGTCCAAGAAATATGGGAAGCGCAAAACGCAGTATCACTTTGCCGGGTGCGCCTTTTGTCAAATCTCTCATGTCAAAAACCTCTTTTCTTCATTCGCAATCTTTCCATAAAACCATTTTCACTGATTGTATATTAGAGATATCTCACCCACTGCGAAGCAGGTTTTTCATTGGCGGTGAGTATGCCACATACATATTTCTGTGTAAGATGCGGTGCCAGCGGAATCAAGGTGCATGGCAGGATAATTATAATATATTCAACTTCAAAATGAAATGAATTTTTGTGAAATGCTTGACATGTATATTTTGTGATGATACGATATGTCAAACAAGTTATACAAAACCCACTTTTCATACCGCGGAGTTATGTGAACCAAGGGGCGAAAAACTAGAAGAAATCAAAAGAACCCAAAGAACCAATCAAACTGAGCAATCCTAAAAGCAGAAACTTCAAACTCATATTATGAACCAACAGAAAGTGAGGAACGAGAGTTATGAGAACATCAGATACATCGCAAGGCCGTTATGCGTGGACGGTCAAGGTAGGAGAGAAGGGACAGATTGTGATCCCTAAGGAAGCACGGGAGATATTTCATATCAATCCGGGAGATACGATTCTTTTGCTGGGGGATGAGGAACAGGGAATGGCGATTCCGCCACAGAATCGATTTACGGAATTGTTTGGAGATATTTTTGGCAAAGGCCGAAAGGAGGAAAAATAAATGGCACAGAAGAAAATCATTATCGTAGGCGGAGGCATCGCTGGTCTGACGGCCGGAATTTATGCGAAAAAGGCAGGCTTTGAGACGGAGATTTATGAGAAGCACAGTATCGTGGGCGGTGAATGTACAGGCTGGGACAGGAACGGTTATTACATAGATAATTGTATTCATTGGCTGATGGGAACCGTTGAGGGGACACAGCTGCATGAAATTTGGAAGGAAACAGGGGCCCTGGGCGAAGATGTTGAGATTATACGAGCTGACCATATGTATACTTCCGAGTTGAACGGTAAGCGTATTACCTTGTGGGATGACTTAGAGAGGACGGAACGTGAACTCATTGCACTGTCCCCGGAAGACGAGACAGAGATCAAATCCCTGATGCATTTTGCAAAGCTGGCAGAAAAGGTAGAGATACCTGCAAACAGACCACCTGAATTGATGGGAGCATTTGACGGTATCAAGACGGCACTGGCGATGAAGAATACGCTGAAGCTGTTTCAGGCATATGCGGGAATGGATACAGAGGATCTGGCCAACAGATTTAAGCATCCGCTCATTCGCTGTATGATCTCGGATTTTTGTCCGAAGCAGTCCGCAGGCAGTTCTTTCCCGATGGCATATGGTAATTTTACAGGCAGAGACGGCGGTGTTCCGCGCGGTGGTTCGAGGGCAATGGCTTTTCGCATGAAGGATAAGTTTGAGAGCATGGGCGGTAAGATATATACGAGTGCCGCAGTTGTAAAGCTGGAACTTGGTGCAGATGCAGGCGGAACAGGAAAGAAAATCAAGTCAGCCGTATTGTCAAACGGTAAGACGATCAAGGGAGACTATTTTGTGTTTTCCTGTGATCCTGATTATACATTCCATAAGCTGTTATCAGAGGAGTATCTGGATCCGGTGCTCAAGGCAGTCTATGCCAACAGAAAGGACTATCCTGTGTTCGGTATGTTCCAGACAGCATTTGCGGTAGATGCCGCTGAGGATGTCCTGGGTGGGGATGTCATGATGGATACGAGAGAGATCAGGAATGCCATCTCAGATGCACTGAGTGGATATATCGGGGAACGTATGACGGTGAAGACCTTTGGATATGAACCGGATTTTGCGCCGGAGGGCAAACAGATTCTGCAGGTGATGCTGGGCCTGGATGAGGCGGCCTATGACTATTGGTCCGAACTCTATCAGGATAAGGAAGCATACAAGGCAAAGAAAGCGGAGGTTGCACAACTGATCCAACAGGCAGTGGAAGTGAGATTTCCGGCATATCAGGGAAAGCTGACGCTGCTGGATGTGTGGACGCCTATGACATACAAACGTTATTGCAATGCATATAAGGGCTATAACCAGGCATACATTATTACAAAGAACAGTATGAAGAATGCATATGTTTCTGCTTATATCAAGGGTATCGACAATGCGTTATTATCAGGACAATGGCTTGCAGCGCCGGGCGGGCTTCCGGGTGCGGCGATACAGGGAAAATACGCAATCCAGAGAATTTTGCGAAAAGAAGGACGCAGTATCAAATTATAGTGTTCTAAAACAGTTCTAAAACGATTGCGAAAAATGATTGATTTTGTCGGAAAATATGATATGATTGTACGTGGAAAGCATATGTGTGCTTAAAACCTATTATTCCACTATGAGGAGGAAATGATTATGTTTACACGTGAAGAATTAAAGACAGCAGCAAAGCAGCAAATCAGCGGAAATATTGGTATGTTGTTCGTGATCCTGTTGATTGCATCCCTGATTTTGAGTGCTTCGAGTTTTGTTGTTGTAGGACCGTTGCTTCTGGGAGGACCAATCATGCTGGGACTTGCAAATATTTATTTGGGTCTGGTGCGCGAGGGCAGGAAACCTACTATAGAGAATTTGTTCAGCGGCTTCAATCAGTTTGGACAGTCTCTTGCATTGTATCTTTTGATTGCAATTTTCACAAGCTTATGGATGCTGTTGTTTATTGTCCCCGGAATCATCAAGGGAATCTCTTATTCACAGGCATTTTACATTTTGGCAGATCATCCTGAGATGACGGCTATGGAAGCGCTGAACGAGAGCAAGAGAATCATGGAAGGGCACAAGATGGATTATTTCGTGCTGAATCTGTCATTTATCTTATGGGTTTTGTTGGGTAGTGTTACCTGCGGACTTGCATATATTTATGTGGCACCGTATATGACGACTACATTTGTAAATTTCTATGAGAAGATCAAAGCATAATCCATTTATATAATGCAATTATGCTATATGTTTTCAGCAAGTGCATCAGGCATGGCTGAAATATAAGATGGCACAGGCGATTGGTCTGTGCCGTTTTGTTGGTCAGAAATCGTAACAGGGACGGATAGGTGATATTCATTTAATACTTTATAATTGTTTGCAATTCATGGTATAATATCGATAGATATTATACCGGCGCATGCTTTAGTGCGCATCCGCCGGAGGCTTCATGAATTGTTTGCAATTTATGAAATAATGTTAAATGGAGGAGGCGTCGAACCAAAGTCCGTTCGATGCAACGATGATGGAGAAGAAATTAAAGGATTATCTGAAGTATATTGAGGCACTGTTGACAGAGCCGGAAGAAGAGGACCCGAAGGAACAGAAGCGACAGAGAGCAGAACGCAAGCGGGTGCGCAAAGAAATGCTGGTGCAGATAGGATTTTTTCAGCATGAGCGCCTGATTCATCTGATTGTCACGGTGACATTTGCAATTCTGGCAGTCGGTTCTCTGATTGCAAGTCTTTTGCTGCAGTTGGCGGCGATTTATATTTTAACAGTCTTATTCTTGATTTTGCTGGTGCCTTATATCAGACATTATTACATACTTGAAAATGGAGTTCAAAAACTATATTCCCTATATGAGGACATGAAATGATTACATCCAAGAAGGAACATTTTTATCTGACAACGGCGCATACGAGCTATTGGTTTCGGGTGACGCCTTACGGGCATTTGGAGCATGTCTATTACGGACCGAGAGTAGAAGACGACCAGCCTATGGAGCCATTTGTATATAAGCATACGGTTCCGTGGGGTTCCTGTGTCAATTACAGCACGGAAAGTGAAACGTACTCGCTTGATACGATGTGTTTGGAATGGTCGGGCATGGGACGCGGGGATTACCGCAGGAGTCCGTTTGAGGTGAAGATGCCGGATGGAAGTTTTGTACATGATTTTGTATATCAGAGGGCAGTTACCAAGAGCGGTTTGACAGTGATGCAGGAACTGCCTGCAGCATATGGGACGACGTCAGAATGCATGCATTTGGATATCATGATGTTAGACGAGTCAAACAGGCTTGAGCTGCATTTGATCTATACCGTATATGAGAAGACGGATGTTATCACGAGACGTGCGGTCATCATCAATCGAAATGAGAAGAAGGCAGTTTTCAGAAGGGCTCTCAGCATGATGGTGGATCTGCCGAATCGCGGCTATCGGATGACGACCTTTGACGGCAGCTGGATTACAGAAGCACATCGTCATGACAGAGAGTTGACTTACGGAATTTGTCTGAATTCATCGACAACAGGCGGAAGCTCGAACCAACACAATCCGGGATTTTTGCTGTCAGAGCGTACGGCGACACAGGATCATGGATGGGTATTTGGATTTAATCTGGTCTATAGCGGCAATCATTATGGCTCGGTGGAATTGAATCATTCAGATATTGCACGTGTATCGCTCGGGATCAATGACCACTGCTTTGAGTGGGAACTGTCTGAGGGCGAGTCTTTTGAGACACCTGAGGCGGTTATGACCTTCAGTGATGAAGGCTTCAACGGCATGAGTCATCATTTCCATGATTTTATCAATGCACATATCGTCCGAGGAGATTGGAAGGGCAGGGAACGCCCCGTGCTCATCAATAACTGGGAAGCGGATTTCTTTGATTTCAAGCAGGGTAAATTGTTGAAGTCAGCTGAGCAGGCAAAGAAACTGGGGATAGAATTATTTGTACTGGATGACGGCTGGTTTGGTGCACGTAACAGCGATCGCGCAGGGCTCGGAGATTACGAAGTTAATCGTAAGAAACTGCCGGGCGGTATGAAGAGATTTGCAGATCATGTGCGGGCAGCGGGACTGGACTTTGGACTCTGGTTCGAGCCGGAGATGGTCAATGAGGACAGTGATCTGTATCGTGCGCATCCGGAGTATGCGGTCACACTGCCGGGAAAGAATCCGACCTTGGGACGACACCAGAGAGTCCTGGATTTATGTAAACCAGAAGTGCAGGATTATATCGTAGAAAATGTATCCAAGATATTGGATGAGGCACAGATTTCCTATGTGAAATGGGATATGAACCGACACATCAGCGAGACATACTCAGAGGGACTTCAAAATCAAGGTGAGTTTTTCCATCGATATACATTAGGCCTTTACAGCATTTTAAAGAGAATTTTTGAACCTAGAAGCCATATCTTGCTCGAGAGTTGTTCCAGTGGGGGCAATCGGTTTGATCTTGGTATGTTGTGTTTTTCACCGCAGATATGGGCTTCGGATGACACGGATCCGATTGAGCGGCTCCGGATTCAGGAAGGGTTGTCTTATCTGTATCCGGTATCGACGATGGGAGCGCATGTATCGGCATCGCCTCATCAGCAGACACTCCGCGACACGGTGCTGTCTACACGGTTTAATGTGGCAGCTTTTGGATGTCTAGGATACGAACTGGATCTGAAATACCTGACCAAAGTCGAGAGAGCAGAGATTGCGGAACAGATAGCATTTTATAAGGAGCATAGACATACACTCCAATATGGTGAATATTCCCGTATAGACTATCCGAAGGATAATAAGGTACAATGGCAGGTGAGGGAACGTGATAACAGTCGTGCTGTCACCGGCTTTTATCAGACACTTGTAAAAGCAGCAGAGGGATATGATTATCTGTGTGTGAAGGGATTGGATACAAAAAAGAACTACCACATCGCTACAAAGCCACAGCGCCTGTATCTGGAGCGCTTCGGAGGACTTGCCAGGCACGTGCTTCCGGTGAAGCTGAATCCGGACGGGCTGATTCTGCGTACTGCCAATAAGGTATATGCCTTGCAGGATTGTGTCGAGGAATATCAGGGAAGCGGAGCAATGTTAGAGAGCGGGATTTTGTTAAATAATCAGTTCGTGGGTACGGGGTATGACGAAGAGATCAGAGTACTTGGAGATTTTGGTTCAAATCTATATGTGACTAAGGAGGAAAAGGAATGACAACAAAAAGGAATAAGTATACGTTTGGACTGGGAACGGTTGGTCGTGATATGGTCTATACCATGGTCAGCATGTATTTGATCTATTATCTGACGGATGTGCTGGTACTGCCGACGGCGAGTTTGTGGTGGATTACGGGAATCATGCTGTGCTGCCGTGTGTTTGATGCATTGAATGATCCGGTCATGGGAGTTATTGTGGATAATACACATAGCAAATATGGCAAATTCAAGCCGTGGATCGCACTCGGAGCTACACTTTCCGGTATCGTTACAGTACTGCTTTTTACAGACATGGGACTCAGCGGCGGTGCTTATGTAGTCGTATTTGCGATTCTCTATCTGTTCTGGGGCGTTACATATACAATTAATGATATTTCCTATTGGTCGATGCTTCCGTCACTTAGCATTGATCAAAAGGAACGTGAGAAGATTGGTGCGGTAGCAAGGATTTGTGCAGATGTAGGACTGTTTTTCGTGGTTGCGGGCATTGTTCCGATCACTACGGCTCTCGGAGAGCGTTTTGGCAGTCTGCAAAAGGGATATTTGGTATTTTCACTGATTATTATTGTTGTGATGTGGCTCGGACAATGCATTACCTTGTTTGGTGTCAAGGAAGCTGTAGTAGCGACGGAGGCAGGCGAGCATACAACACTCAAGAATATGATAGAGGTCATCTTTAAAAATGACCAGCTGCTGTTTACGGCAATTTCAATGGCTCTTTTCTCCATCGGTTATATGACAACGACAAGCTTTGGCATCTATTATTTCAAATATGCATACGGCAATGAGGATATGTACTCGGTATTTGCAATCATCCTCGGAGTTTCACAGATTGCAGCACTTGTTGTATTTCCAATTTTCAGCAAGAAGTTAGAGAGAAATAAACTGTATTTCGGTGCATCGCTTTTGGTGGTGATCGGCTATATCCTGTTTTTCTTTGCGCCGACAAGTACAATGACATTTATCGGAATTGCAGGTGTGCTGATCTTTGTCGGAGAAGCCTTTATCCAGCTATTGATGTTGATGTTTTTGGCAGACACGGTTGAGTATGGATATTGGAAGTTCGGCAAACGAAATGACAGTGTGACATTCTCGCTGCAGCCATTTATCAACAAGATCGGCGGAGCTGTAGCCAGTGGAGTTGTCGGAGCGGTTGTCATCATTTCGGGTATCAAGGATGCAAATTCCGCAGCGGATGTGACAGCGCAGGGCATGACGCTGATGAAGGCGGCGATGTTCATTTTCCCGTTGATCTGTATCCTGATCGGCTACCTGTTGTATCGTTCCAAGTATAAGATAGATCAGAAGATGTACGATCGCATTATTGTTGAACTGAAGGAACGCGGTGCCATTGAAACAAAGGAAGAGCGATAAATCAAAGAATAGAGGAAAAGATCCGTACAGCAACAGGCGGATCCGGATGGAGTGAAGAATATCATGAATCAGAAACTGACATCTGAAAGCAAATTGAAGGAAGTATATGCACATCCGGTTGGACATGACATCATCAAACGTGTGCTGACAGCACTTAAATTAAAGGATACGCTGGTGACCAATCCGATTGTCGGTAATATGCGTCTGCAGACCCTGTCGGGGTTGATCAAGAAGAATCTGGGCGATTACGGCTCACTTCTGGCGTTGCTCAATACAGAGCAAGACGTGCCGGCATCGGGAGATGCGGACATCAAGGAAGCATGGTGGAAAGAGGCGGTTTTTTACCAGATCTATCCGCGCAGCTTCATGGATGCCAATGGTGACGGTATCGGAGATCTGGAAGGAATCCTGTCGAAGCTGGACTACCTGAAGGAGTTGGGAGTGGATGTGCTGTGGCTTTCTCCCATCTATGATTCGCCGAACGATGACAACGGCTATGACATCAGGGATTATCGCAAAATCATGCAGGACTTCGGAACCATGGAGGACTTTGATATATTGCTGGAGGAGATACATAAACGAGGGATGCGTCTGATTATGGATCTGGTCATCAATCATACCTCGGATGAACATGCATGGTTTCAGGAGGCACTTCATAATCCGGATTCCAAATACCGTGAATATTATCATTTCCGTCCGGGGAACGGAGGCAAGACTTTGCCGAATAACTGGAATTCTTTCTTCTCAGGTCCGGCATGGAACTACTATGAGGAACAGGATGTATGGGCACTGCACCTTTTTTCCAAGAAGCAGATGGATCTGAACTGGGACTGCAAAGAAATGCGAGCGGAGACGTTGGAAATGATCCGCTGGTGGTTGGAAAAGGGAATTGATGGATTTCGTATGGATGTTATCAATTACATTTCCAAGACCGAAGGGCTGCCTGACGGAAGTGATACGATCGGAGAACTGATCGGATATCGCGGTATCGAGTACTATTTTTACGGACCGCATCTGCACGAGTATCTGCGTGAAATCAGAAAAGAGGCTTTTGAGCCTTATCAGGCATTTTCTGTCGGTGAGATGCCGGGAATCGGCATGGAGATGTCCAAGCTCCTGACGGGAGATGACAGGGGCGAACTGGATATGATGTTTTCCTTTGACCACCTGGAGACACCGGGACATGCCCGTTTTGACCAATATAAGTATGATTTGAATTTCCTAAAGGAATATCTGATTGATTATGCGGAGCACTACGGGAATCATTGTCACATGGCTCTCTTCTATAATAACCATGACAATCCGAAGTTCTTATCAAAGGTCAATCCTGATGGAAAGTATCGCAAGGAGCTGGCAAAACTGCTTGCAGTGATTCAATTTACGAGTCGGGGGACACCGTATATTTATCAGGGAGATGAAATCGGTGCGGTGAATCAGAGGTTCGAATCTATGGCAGATCTCAGGGATGTAGAGGCGTTGAATCTGTATGAGCAGCTGGTTAATGAGCGTAAGATGACGGAGGAGAAGGCGTTTGAAAAGGTACTTGCGGGAACCAGAGATCATGCGAGAACTCCGATGAAGTGGGATGATACTCAGAACGGAGGCTTCACGACGGCGACTCCGTGGATTATGGGAGATGATGATTACAAGGAGTGCAATGTGGAGGCACAGAGTGCCGAGGAGGATTCGGTACTGCATTTTTACAAGCAGGCGATCGCATTGCATAAACAGGACAAAACCTTTGTCTATGGCGAGACGGAATTTGTTAAGAAGCATGTGAAGGATTTCTTCCTGTACTATCGTGAGTATCAGGGAAAGAGATATTTCATTGAGTGTAATCTGTCGATGCGGGTGAAGGAACGGTTTGTGGATACAAAAAGGTATCAGCTGATATTGTCGAATTATAATTGTGTGGCATCGGATATGCAGCCATATGAGGCAAATGTATATATCGTGTGAAACGCATATTAGAGCAAGAAACCGCACGTCTCTTGACGTAAATATAAACAAAAGATGACAAATTTAGCAGACAATGCTATAATTGACGATAATAAAAACAAATTTGCACGGAGGTAACATTATGGGTTTGATTCAAGCAATAAAGGGTGCCGTCAGCGGAGATTTTGCCGACCAATGGCGGGAGTATTTCTACTGTGAGTCCATGGAAGCAGACGTGTTGGTGACCAAGGGCGTTAAGCGGGTGGATCCTAAGAAAAGTTCGAACACAAAGGCAAATGATAATATCATCAGCAATGGTTCTATTGTTGCAGTCAATGACGGACAGTGTATGCTGATCGTGGAACAGGGCAAGGTAGTCGAGTTTTCTGCAGAGCCGGGTGAATTTATATATGACGCATCTACGGAACCGAGTTTGTTCTATGGTAATCTGGGCGACAGCCTTAAGAATACTTTTTCTACAATCGGAAAGCGTTTCACATTTGGCGGAGATACCGCGAAAGATCAGAGAATATACTATATCAATACAAAGGAACTGCCGGGTAACAAATACGGTACACCGAATCCGGTTCCCTTTAGAGTGGTTGATAAGAACATAGGGCTTGATATTGACATCGCGATTCGTTGTCATGGTGAATATTCCTATAAGATTGTGGATCCGTTGCTGTTCTATACAAATGTAACGGGAAATGTTGAGGATGAGTACGACAGAGAAGAGATTGACAGCCAGTTGAAGACAGAGCTTATGACGGCATTACAGCCGGCATTTGCGAAGATTTCGGATATGGGCATCAGATACAGTGCACTTCCCGGACATACGATGGAGATGGCAGACGCGTTAAACGAAGTATTGTCTAAAAAATGGACAGAGCTTCGCGGTCTTGCAATCGTATCCTTCGGTGTAAGTTCAGTGACTGCTTCCGAGGAAGACGAGAAGATGATCAAGGAACTGCAGCGTAATGCAGTTATGAAGGATCCGACAATGGCAGCGGCTACGTTGACGGCAGCACAGGCACAGGCTATGCAGAGTGCGGCAGCCAACGAGAGCACAGGTCCCATGATGGCATTTGCAGGCATGAATATGGCAAATATGGCAGGCGGTATGAATGCCAACAATTTGTATGCGATGGGTGCACAGCAGCAGGCAGCAGCACCACAGGCGGCACCGACAGCAGCTCAGACAGCAGGCGGTTGGGCATGTGCATGCGGTAAGACAGGCAATACAGGTAAGTTCTGTGCAGAGTGTGGTGCACCGAAGCCGGATGAAAATGGCTGGACATGTACTTGCGGTGTAGTCAATAAAGGAAAGTTCTGTGCAGAGTGCGGCAAGCCGAAGCCGGCAGGAGCGCCTGTATACAAATGCAGCAAGTGCGGATGGGAGCCGGAAGACAAGTCTAATCCTCCGAAGTTCTGCCCTGAATGCGGCGATGTATTTGATGATCATGATAAACAGTAAATGATTAGTTAGTTAACATAATATTGGATTTGAATCTTGGCGCAAATATCGGTGAAAATCGATATGGGAAGCAGGGTGTAATTCCCTCACGAACCCGTCACTGTATAGTCAGAAAACCAGCCAGGATGAGAGTACAAAAAGCCACGCGGAATTGGTGTTCGTACATAGCAGGAGTGATTTATACCCTCTTTCTTTACGTGTCTTTTCGCTGTAAAGAAAGAGGGTATTTTTGTGAGAGAAATGAAAACTTATGTGCAGTAATCAAATGGAGACTTATCATTGAAAAGGAGTTAAGAAAATGAAAGAAAATAAAGAAGCCGAATTACAAGAGAAAACAGAGAATCAGAAAAAGAGCAGTAAAAAACTGCCGGTCATCATCGGAGCGGTGCTGCTGGTCATATTGATTGCGGTCATGAGCATTTTATACATGAACACAAGACCACAGACACAGGGCGGCGGCAAAGAGATTACACTCGTTGTCGTACATGGTGATCAGACAAATCATACGTATGGGATACAGACGGATGAAGAATATCTGCAGGCAGCGTTGGAGCAGGAGCAGTTGATTGAGGGAACCGAAGGCGAGTTTGGTATGTATGTGCTGACTGTTGACGGAGAAACTGTGGATGAGGCAAACGAAGAGTGGTGGTGCCTGACCAAAGGCGGTGAGACGCATATGTTAGGTGTCGGTGAGACACCGATTGCAGACGGAGAACAATATGAATTCACATTTACGACCGGATGGTAATCTGAGAAATGAGATAGAAATACAGACCAAAAGGCAGATAGGCATTTCTGTACAGGAGATTGTCCTGTATGCTTTGCTTGCATCCCTCTTATTGGTGGTGCAGGTGGCACTTGCTTTTCTGCCGAATATTGAGCTTGTCTCTCTGCTGCTGATCGTGTATACGAGAGTGCTGGGCAAGAAAGCATTTATTCCGCTGTATGTATTTGTACTGGCGGAGGGATTGATTTACGGCTTCGGAATCTGGTGGATCAATTATTTATATCTGTGGGCGATTCTGGTCTTTCTTGTTTTGGTATTTCGCAAGATCGAGTCTGTCTGGTTCTGGACGATCCTGTCCTGTATCTATGGATTATGCTTCGGAACACTCAGTTCCGTTCCGTATTTCTTTATCGGGGGAGTGCATATGGCAATTACTTATATCTTAAACGGAATTCCGTTTGATCTCCTGCACGGAGCCGGCAATTTCGTGACGGCACTTGTGCTGGCTAAGCCGCTTTATATTGCATTTCAAAAAATGTGGTCAAAATGCATCAAATAGATTTAATCACTTCGACACGCGTGATCACATCACCGTGCATCTTGGCAATTCTGAGGGCAAAGTTACTGTAGTAGACGCAGGAGCCCGTAGCGATTTCTTTTTCTTCCTCATTCAGCTTATTGATGACGACTTCACCGAGCGTGGCGCCGTCTTCCTCTGGGATTTGGATGCGGAACAGCCAGTTGATCGCCTTGGAGCGTTGCGTTGCACGGAAGATTGCAGTAGATGTTCCGTCGAATGCACAGAACAGATATTTTCTGGTGGCAAAGAGTCCGGCAATGGCGGCAACACCAATCAAGGTATCGACAGCAGACAAATGAAATACGATCATCTGTCTTGCGGTTGCAAACAGCAGCACCTCGATGAT
>CAZWXS010000008.1:18335-37426 GCA_964638005.1 uncultured Lachnospiraceae bacterium | reverse complement strand
ACAAATGAAATACGATCATCTGTCTTGCGGTTGCAAACAGCAGCACCTCGATGATTGTTTCCGGAGTATGCTTACAGAGCATCTTTACAAATTCGACGCCGACTGCAAGATTCAATGCCATTGTCAGAAATGTGGTAAGATTGTCCTGTCCGTTGACATAACTGCCGGAATCAATGATGATTACGAAAAACTTAAGTGATAAAATAATTAGCATGATGATCATCAATATGGAGATGAATAACTCCAGCCAGTTGGCAACATGCAGCAGGCTTTCCTCAAATCTCTTTCTCACGTGTGTCCTCCCTATTCAAGATATGTATTATGCTCTATTATAAGGGATACCTCTGTCATACGACAAGACCTTTCTGTCGGTTTTCGTAAAGTTTTTCGTAAAATACTTAATTAGAGTTGTTATAAAATTGTCGTAATATGCTACACAGTGCAGCAATCGCACAGAGACCGGAAACTAGAATTAAAAGAAAAGGCGTCATGCAGGTTTTCTGCAGGATGCCTTTTCTTTTATAGAACAAAAATGTTATATTTTACTTTACTTTGCTTCCTGTGTCTTTTTGCCGACCATCGTAAAGCAGATGATGGCTGCTACAACATACAGGGCAATCGTTACATAGAGAACCATCTGGTATCCTGTGGGATTGACCTTGATGATCTCTTCCGTACCGTCAGCAAGCGTATGAACCAGGTCTACTTCTGTACCGAATCTTCGAACAATCCATGCAGCCAGCTGATTGCCGCTCAGACCCGCAAAAGCCCATGCAGAGAGCGTAATACCGTGGATGGCGCTGATATTCTGCATGCCGTAGTGATCGGAGAGCAATGTCGGAACGTTGCTGAAGCCGCCGCCGTATCCTGCATTTACCACAAAGAGCAGGATCAGTACGAGTACCATAAAGAGTGTATTCTGTCCCATGTCAGTGATACCCTGTGTCAGGATAACAAGTCCGGTAGCTACGATGGAAAGTATGAAAATAATCTTATAAATGCTGTTTCTGTCCTTGTAGTAATCAGCCCATGCAGAGAAGCCGAGACGTCCTGCTGCATTGAAGATGGCAGTTACGGAGGAGAGAATACCGACGATGCCGACCAAACCGATGCATTTGATAATCATTTTTTCCTGAGAGATCAGAGCAAGACCGCAGGTGATATTGATATAAAACATGAGCCAGATTCCGATGAAAGTAATCGGCTTTGATTTGATAACATCAATAGGACGTGAGCCCTTTTCTGCTTTGGCAGGCTCATGCCAGCCTTCGGGTTTTCTCAACAATAAATGACCGGCAAACATCATGACAAAATATACGATTGCAAGTATGTAGAACATTTTGAAGATGCCTTCTTTACCAAGAGAGTCAAGCAATGACTGCATGATGGGACTTGCGATTGCCTTAGCGGCACCGAAGCCTGCAACTGCAAGACCTGTAGCCAGACCCTTACGGTCTTCAAACCAAAGCATCAATGTCTTGACGGGAGATAAATATCCGGTTCCGAGACCGATGCCCATGATGAAACCATAGCATACATAAATACCGATCAGTGATACCAGACTTCCCTGATGTGCACCGCCGTACCAGATGAAGAAACCGGTACCTGCCATACCTACGGTAAAGCAGATGGTAGCAATCAAAGAAGATTTGTGGATGTCCTTTTCCACGATACCGCCGAGAAATGCAGCGGACATACCGAGAAAGAAGATTGCAAAACTGAATGCCCATTCAGTTGCACCTTTTGAAAATCCGATGTAGTCTGCGATTTCCTGACTAAAGATTGACCAGCAGTACACGGTACCGATGCTGCAATGCAGCAGAAGTGCGGGAATGGCTGCTCTGGTCCATTTGTTACTGAATTTTCCCATTTGAAATACTTCCTTTCTTCTATGCGTAAAATGTGTGCACCTTCGCATGTGCACAAAACCTTAACCATTATAGCAAATTGTGAAGAAAATAACAAGGTCGAATACAAGTAAATAAAACCGCCGGAATATTATGGATTCCGACGGTCGAATAGTCAGTGTTCAATTATTTGTTATTGGCTTTTTTCTTATCATCTGAGATGCCTACGATCATGCAGACAACCAACGCCAATCCTGTAAAAATCAATAATGCATATCCGTCGATTCCCATGTTCCCCCTCCTTTCGGAATGTCACTTTTTATGCTCATACACAATACCGCCGATGATGCCGACGACACATATGAGAATGCCCATTATGCCCCAAATGTCTAATTCCATCTTAATCCTCCGTATCAGTAGTCCTTCCTGATTCACAGGAATACTATCTATGAAAAAAAATAGTAGAAAAGCTTCGTATTTACAAGAATTTTTACGCAATCTTAACAACACCTTAGCGATTCTTTAGCATTTTCTTAGCAACAAATTGATTGCAGTTTGGAAACGCACGTTGCATAATAAAAATATGAAGAAGAATGATTTTATGTTTACGGTTATTTTATTGATGGCGGCAACGGGAGTTGCTTTTCTGCTGTTCAAACTGGTGCCGGAGAATATGGCAAATGTCGTATTGATCTATATTCTCGCACTGATTATGATTGCCCGAAATACGACAGGCTATTGGTATGGTGTGGTAGCCTCGCTTTTTTGTGTTGTATTCATCAATTATTGTTTTACATATCCATATTTTGCGTTGAATTTTACATTGACCGGATATCCGATTACGTTCATTGAGATCCTTTCCATTTCATTGATCACCAGTACGATGACTTCTCATATGAAGAAACAGGCAGAGGTGCTGGCAGAGCGTGAGCGGCAGCTGATGGAAGCTGAAAAAGAAAAAATGCGGGCCAATCTTCTGCGGGCGATTTCGCATGACCTTCGGACTCCGTTGACGGGGATTATCGGGACGGCGTCGGCATGCATAGACGATGATGCGATTCTTTCACATGAGGAACGGCTTCAGATGTTGGGACATATCAGGGAGGATTCTGACTGGCTGCTGAATATGGTCAATAACCTTTTGACCGTGACTCGAATTCAGGAGGATACAGCTTCGGTTCGCAAAACGGATGAAATCATGGAAGAGGTCATTGAGGAATCTATCACACGGCTTAAGAAGAGATTTCCGGGTGCCTCGATTCTGGTGGATATACCAAATGAGCCGCTCTGTATTCCCATGGATGCAATACTGATCGAGCAGGTCATTATCAATTTGTTGGAGAATGCACTTGTGCATGCAAAAAGTACGGAACCTGTCCGGCTGTCTGTTGCCCAAAATGGACAGGATGTTATCTTTCGTGTCAGGGATTACGGAATCGGTATTTCTAATCCGCATACGATCTTTGACGGTATACCACAGGGTAATACTCCCAGTTCTGACAGTTATAGGGGCATGGGAATCGGATTGACGATATGCCGCACGATCGTATTGGCACATGGTGGCACAATTATTGCAGAAAATCATGAAAACGGAGCAGAATTTATATTTACATTACCATTATCACAGGAGGGAACGACAGATGAAGCCAATGTTTCAAATTCTGATTATTGAGGATGAGGAAAATATATGTGAATTTATGAAACGTGTATTAACGGCACAAAACTACAAGGTGTATATTGCATATAACGGGAGAGACGGCCTTTCTGCCATTTCATCGCTATGTCCCGACCTGATTATTCTGGATCTGGGTTTGCCGGATATAGATGGTGCAGACATCATCGAAAAAGTGCGGGAATGGAGCAGCAGTCCGATTATCGTTGTTTCTGCGCGCACACATGAAAATGATAAGGTGCTGGCATTGGATGCAGGAGCGGATGACTATATTACCAAGCCGTTCGGAACGTCGGAACTGTTGGCACGTATCAGAACTTCTCTGCGACACAGCAACCGTATCAACTCAGATACTTCTGTTAATATACGCCCGTATCATGCATTGGATCTGTTCATAGATTTTGAACGGCGCCTGATTTCACTGGGAGACCAGCCGATACATCTGACTCCGGTGGAGTACAAGATCGTGACTTATCTTGCCAAGAATTCCGGCAAGGTATTGACCTATTCTTCCATCATGCAGGCTGTATGGGGACCGTATATTGAAGAAGATACGAAAATCCTCAGGGTCAACATGGCCAATATACGTCGGAAGCTCGAGACCAATCCGGGAGACCCGCAATACATATTTACGGAAATCGGTGTGGGCTATCGTATGATAGACGGATAGAGAAGACATTGCTAAGATGATGCTAAGAAACCTTCCGAATTCTTTTTCTTGTGTTGAGAAACTGCTAAAATGCACGTATATTGCACATGAGACAGGGAGGGTTTTACATGAATATCGGTGTACTTATCATTACCATTGTGGGTGGATTAACAGGGCTGTTGGCTACATTGTATCTGGTGCTCAGTTTTCCGGCAGTTCTTATATGGAAGATATACCGCAGAGTGCGTTTCGGTATTTCTCTTAACAATTAAGAAACAGCAGATTACATACAGAACAGCAAATTAATCGGGCAGGTTGAATGTCCGATTAATTTTTTTTTGGATAACAGACGAAAATTTAGTGAAAAAGGAATGGCATATTAGATACAATTCTGCTATAATCTATTAGATGTACGCCTATCAACAGGCGATATGATTGGAGAGAATTGAATCATGGTATATAATGATGTGTTGGAGGCAATCGGACATACGCCGATCATCAGGTTAAACAAGATGACAGAGCCGGGCTCGGCAGAGGTACTGGTCAAGTACGAAGGACTCAATGTCGGTGGTTCCATCAAGACAAGAACTGCTTACAATATGTTGAAGCAGGCTGAGAAGCAGGGTTTGATACACGAAAATACGATCATTGTGGAACCGACCAGCGGCAATCAGGGAATCGGGCTTGCACTTGTAGGTGCGGTAAGGGGCTATCGGGTTCGCATCATCATGCCGGATTCCGTCAGTGAAGAGAGAACGAAGTTAGTAGAAGCATATGGTGCAGAGGTCATTAGGATTCATGATGCCGGAGATATAGGGGCTTGTATCGAGGAATGCTTGGAAACAGCACTTCGTATGGAACGTGAGGATCCAAATGTATTCGTACCACAGCAGTTTACAAATCCGAATAATCCCAAAGTACACAAATATCATACAGGCGTAGAGATACTCGAGCAGGTCGAGGGACCGATCGACGGCTTCTGCTCAGGCGTCGGAACGGGCGGCACGATTTCGGGAATCGGAGAAGTCTTAAAGAGTCAGAATCCCGACATCAAGATATGGGCGGTAGAACCGGAAAATGCAGCCATCCTATCGGGAGGCAGCATCGGAACACATCTACAGATGGGAATTGGAGATGGATTGATTCCCCAGAATCTCAATACAAAGATTTATGAAAATATCTGCATTGTCACAGACGATGAAGCACTGAATACCTCCAGGAGGCTTATGAAAGAAGAAGGACTCATGTGCGGTATCTCGAGCGGTTCCAATGTGGCAGCGGCAATCAAAATGGCCAAGATGCTCGGCAAAGGAAAGACCGTAGTCACGATCCTACCCGACACCGGAGAACGCTACTTCAGTACGGAACTCTTTGCGAGATAAGCAGAGTGGAAATTGCAGAGTTCCAATTACATTAGTATTTACACACGAAGGGAGAATATAGAAAATGAAAAAAAGAGACGACATCCACAAAATTCTGATCATCGGTTCAGGTCCGATCATCATCGGGCAGGCTTGTGAGTTCGATTATTCAGGCACACAGGCATGCAAGGCATTGCGTAAGTTAGGGTACGAGATCGTACTCGTAAATTCCAATCCTGCGACGATCATGACAGACCCGGATACGGCTGATGTGACCTATATTGAGCCGTTGAATGTAGACAGATTGGAACAGATCATTGCGAAAGAAAGACCGGATGGATTATTGCCGAATTTGGGCGGACAGTCAGGTCTTAATCTTTGCTCAGAGCTTGCCAAGGCGGGTATCCTTGATAAATACGGTGTCAAGGTCATCGGTGTACAGGTAGATGCGATTGAGCGCGGCGAGGACAGAATTGAATTCAAGAAGACAATGAACTCCCTTGGCATCGAGATGGCGAGAAGTGAAGTAGCATATACCGTGGATGAAGCTCTTGCAATTGCAGAAGAACTTGGCTATCCGGTGGTTTTGCGCCCTGCATATACCATGGGTGGAGCCGGCGGCGGCCTTGTATATAATATAGAAGAATTAAAGACAGTCTGTGAGCGTGGCTTGCAGGCAAGTCTTGTGGGACAGGTTCTGGTAGAGGAGTCCGTACTGGGCTGGGAAGAGCTTGAGTTAGAGGTTGTACGTGATGCATCCGGCAATATGATTACGGTATGCTTCATCGAAAATATCGATCCGCTCGGAGTTCATACCGGCGATTCATTCTGCAGCGCTCCGATGCTCACCATATCAGAAGAAGCACAGGCAGAATTACAGAGACAGGCCTATAAAATTGTAGATGCGATTCAGGTTATCGGCGGAACCAATGTGCAGTTTGCACGCAATACCGAGACAGGCAGGATCATTGTCATCGAAATCAATCCGAGAACCTCACGATCATCGGCATTGGCAAGTAAGGCTACAGGCTTCCCGATCGCACTTGTATCAGCAATGCTTGCGACCGGACTGGATCTGTCGGACATTCCCTGCGGCAAATACGGAACACTTGACAAATATAAGCCGGATGGTGACTATGTGGTTATCAAGTTTGCGCGCTGGGCATTTGAGAAGTTTAAGGGTGCAGAGGACAAGCTTGGTACACAGATGCGTGCGGTAGGTGAAGTTATGAGTATCGGCAAGACCTACAAAGAAGCATTCCAGAAGGCAATCAGAAGTTTGGAGACCGGACGCTACGGACTCGGCTGCATTGCCAAGTTCAAAGACCTTTCTAAGAAGGATTTGTTGGATATGCTGCATATACCGACCAGCGAGCGCCAGTTCATTATGTATGAAGCACTCAGAAAGGGTGCAACAGTTGAAGAATTATATGACCTGACGAAGATCAAACCTTATTTCATCGAACAGATGGAAGAACTCGTATTAGAGGAAGAGGCAATCAAGCTGCATGAGGGCGAAGTTCCGCCTACGGATGTACTTCGTTCGGCAAAGAAGAACGGTTTCTCCGACAGATATCTGAGCGGTCTGCTCAAGGTATCCGAGGAGGCTATCAGAAATGCAAGGATCGCAGCAGGTATCACGGAAGCATGGGAAGGTGTTCATGTCAGCGGAACCGAAGACAGCGCTTATTATTACTCCTCCTATAACATCAAGGATGAGAGCAAGGTAAATACAGACAGACCGAAGATCATGATCCTTGGCGGCGGTCCGAACAGAATCGGACAAGGTATCGAATTTGATTACTGTTGTGTACACGCAGCCATGGCTCTTAAGAAGCTGGGATTTGAAACGATCATTGTTAACTGCAATCCTGAGACGGTATCTACGGATTATGATACATCAGACAAATTGTATTTTGAGCCGTTGACATTAGAAGATGTACTCAGTATCCATGATAAAGAGAAGCCGGTTGGTGTCATTGCGCAGTTCGGCGGACAGACACCGCTGAATCTGGCAGCCGACCTTAAGAAATATGGCGTCAACATCCTCGGAACGACTCCGGAGACCATTGACCTTGCAGAGGACAGAGATCTGTTCCGTGCAATGATGGACAAGCTGGAGATTCCGATGCCTGAATCAGGTATGGCGGTGAATGTAGACGAGGCACTCGCCATTGCAAAGAGAATCGGATATCCGGTTATGGTACGTCCTTCATATGTACTCGGTGGACGCGGTATGGAGGTAGTGCATGATGATGAGGCACTGCGTGTCTATATGTCGGCAGCAGTCGGCGTTACACCTGACAGACCGATCCTGATTGACAGATTTCTGCACAACGCACTGGAATGCGAAGCAGATGCCATCAGCGACGGCAAGGATGCATATGTTCCGGCAGTTATGGAGCATATTGAGCTTGCAGGTATTCATTCAGGAGATTCTGCATGCGTGATTCCGTCCATCAACATATCAGAAGAGAATGTTAAGATCATCAAAGAATATACGATGAAGATCGCCAAGGAAATGAATGTCCGCGGTCTGATGAATATGCAGTATGCAATCGAAGACGGCAAGGTATATGTGCTCGAAGCCAATCCGAGAGCATCCCGTACCGTTCCTTTGGTATCAAAGGTATGTAACATCCGCATGGTACCGCTTGCAACGGAGATTATTACAGCGGAGCTGACCGGCAGAAAATCACCGGTTGCTGATCTGAAAGAAAAGAAGTTCTCACATTATGGTGTGAAGGAAGCGGTCTTCCCGTTCAATATGTTCCAGGAAGTAGATCCGCTGCTCGGGCCGGAGATGCGTTCTACCGGTGAAGTGCTCGGAATGGCAGCAGATTTCGGAGAGGCATATTTCAAGGCACAGGAAGCAACACAGACCAAACTGCCGCTGAAGGGAACCGTCCTCATCAGTGTTAATGACAGAGATAAATCGGAGCTTGTAGAGGTTGCAAGAGGCTTCCATGAATGTGGTTTCAAAATCCTTGCAACGCGCGGTACGGCCGACCTCATCACAGAGAACGGAATCCCGGCAACAAAGGTGTTCAAATTGCAGCAGGGCAGACCTAATATTCTGGATGCCATCACGAACAACGAAGTAGACATCGTAATCAATACACCCGATGATAAGAAGGGTGCGATGGATGACAGCTATATCCGTAAGGGAGTCATCAAAGGACGTATTCCGTACGTGACCACGATGGCAGCAGCCAAGGCATCCATTCAGGGAATCAAGTCCATGCAGAAGTCTCTGGGCGATGTAAAGTCGCTGCAGAAATTTCATGAGGAAATCAGATAAAATTACGAAGTGAATTCATTTTAAGTTATTGAATCAGGAGGCAACCACCATGTTAGATATGAAATTTGTCAGAGAGAACCCTGACGCTGTAAAAGAAAATATCAAAAAGAAATTTCAGGATGCCAAGCTCCCCATGGTAGATGAGGTCATCGACTTAGATGCCAAGAGCCGTGCAGCCAAGCAGGAGGCAGATGATCTGCGCTCCAAGCGTAATCTTCTTTCCAAGCAGATCGGAGCATTGATGGCTCAGGGGAAGAAGGAAGAAGCAGAAGAAATCAAACGTCAGGTAACTGCAAATGCAGCAAGGCTTGCAGAGTTGGAGACACAGGAAACAGAACTTCAGGAGAAGGTTATGAAGATCATGATGACCCTCCCGAACATCATCGACCCGAGCGTACCGATAGGCAAGGATGACAGTGAGAACGTTGAAGTTACTAAATACGGAGAACCGGTTGTACCGGATTTCGAGATACCATATCATACAGAGATCATGGATCGTTTCGACGGCATTGATATTGATGCCGCAGGCAAGGTTGCAGGCAACGGATTCTATTATCTGATGGGTGATATCGCGAGACTTCATTCCGCAGTGATTTCCTATGCAAGAGATTTCATGATCGACCGTGGCTTCACATATTGTGTGCCTCCGTTTATGATCAGAAGCAATGTTGTGACCGGTGTTATGAGCTTTGCAGAGATGGATGCGATGATGTACAAGATCGAAGGTGAAGACCTCTATCTGATCGGTACAAGCGAGCACTCCATGATCGGTAAATTTATTGACACCATCCTTCCAGAGGATACGCTTCCGAGAACATTGACCAGTTATTCACCTTGTTTCAGAAAAGAGAAGGGTGCACACGGTATCGAGGAACGTGGTGTCTACAGAATCCATCAGTTTGAGAAGCAGGAGATGATCGTAGTCTGCAAGCCGGAAGAGAGCCCGATGTGGTTCGATAAGTTGTGGCAGAATACAGTAGACTTATTCCGTTCATTGGATGTTCCGGTGAGAACACTGGAATGCTGTTCCGGAGACCTCGCAGACTTGAAGGTAAAATCCTTTGATGTGGAAGCATGGTCACCGAGACAGAAGAAATATTTCGAAGTCGGCAGCTGTTCCAACCTCGGAGATGCACAGGCACGCCGCCTGAAGATCCGTGTCAACGGAGAAGACGGAAAATATTTTGCGCATACGCTTAATAATACGGTTGTGGCACCGCCTCGTATGTTGATCGCTTTCCTTGAGAATAACTTGAATGCGGACGGAAGTGTTAATATTCCGGAAGTTCTGCGTCCATATATGGGAAATAAGGAGAAATTGGTTCCGTTGCATGATTAAATTAGGGACTAAATAACGAAATAATAAAATAGTGAGTTAATGAGCGGACAGAATGAGCACAGGCATATACAGTTGCCTGTGCTCGTTCTTGGTTTTGAAAGGTGAAAACTTTAATAATTCTGAACTGAAATTTGCAATCGTGTAACAAGGAGGAAACAAAGATGGCAAAATCAAAATTGGTAGCAGTGATGCTATAGTAAATGCGAATGGTCAAGATAAATGTGAGATTTACTTGGAAATGGTTATAAAAAATATAGATATTACAAAATAATGGTCATGAAAAATGTTGCCATATTGCATAAACACGTATATAATAATTATATATTAGTATGATTGCGAGGTTGATGGAATGGAACGATTGCTTATGCAGGATTTAATTAAATGGAAAAATAAAAGAAATCGAAAACCGCTTATTATTCATGGTGCTCGTCAGGTGGGTAAGACCTGGATTATGAAGGAATTTGGAAAGCAATATTATGAAAACTGCGTTTATATCAGTTTTGATAATAATGCTAGAATGGCAAGTGTATTCGATTTGGATTATGATATTGAACGAATTATTTCGGCATTAAAAATTGAAAGTACATGTAATTTTAAGGCAGAAAATACATTGTTGATTTTTGATGAGATACAGGAAGTACCAAAGGCGATGACGGCACTTAAGTATTTTTATGAAAATGCACCAGAGTATTCAATTGTTGCAGCAGGGTCATTACTGGGTATGGCATTACACAAGGGAACTTCCTTTCCGGTAGGGAAGGTGGATTTTCTGAATTTATATCCTTTGAATTTTAGGGAATTTTTAATGGCAGTTGGAGAAGAAAAACTGGCAGAGTTGCTCATACAAAGAGATTATGAATTGTTAAATGTATTTCATGGGAAATACACTGATTTACTGCGAAAATACTATTATGTTGGTGGTATGCCGGAAGCAGTACAGACATTTGTAGATACAGATGATACTAAGGAAGTTAGAGAGATTCAAAAAAGGTTGTTGTTATATTATGAAAATGATTTTTCAAAGCATGCACCGGTTGAGCAGATCCCCAGGATACAGATGGTTTGGAATTCAATACCCGCTCAGTTAGCAAAAGAAAATAGAAAATTTATTTATGGTATTGTAAGAGAAGGGGCGAGGGCTAAGGATTATGAGATCGCCATGCAATGGTTAATGGACTATGGACTGATTCACAAAAACTTTCGAGTGAAAAAACCTGGTTTACCCTTAATTTCCCATATGGAACAGTCTGCTTTCAAAATGTTTATGCTGGATGTAGGTCTATTAGCTGCAAAAGGAAATCTTTCTGCAAAAACCTTATTAGAGGGAAATCAAATTTTTGAAGAGTTTAAAGGAGCACTTACCGAGCAGTTTGTTGCACAACAACTGGTATCAGTAGGAGCTGAGTTATATTATTATTCTACAGAGAATTCTTCTGCGGAGATTGATTTTTTGATTCAATTGGAAGAGTATGTGATACCGATTGAAGTAAAAGCAGAAGAAAACCTGAAGGCACAAAGTCTAAGGGCATATTGTAGAAAATTTGAACCTGAAGTTGCAATACGTTCCTCCATGTCTCGTTTTCGGAAAGAGGAATGGATGACAAATGTGCCTTTATATATGATTGCAGAGTATCTGAACGAACTTGAGGCGTGAGCTATAAGTGAAATTACAGATGTAGAGGGAATTCTAAAAGGAGCAATCAACGAAGAAACAGCGTGAAATCTATCATTTGAGATTTCACGCTGTTTTCATTTTTGAACTTATATCGTAGCATATGAAAATGAATATAATCTGGATTTTTGTATATTCAGAAGATTTAAAATTGCCTCAGCCACTTGATGGCAGATGCGGACAATGTAGGCACAGTCTTCTTCAACATTTCGTTTCATGCTCAGGTATTCCTGATGCGCTTTTTCAAGAAACTTGAAAATGGCATCGCAGGTCGTGCACTCAATTGGTTCACTCTGAACCTTCATAGCTTCTCCGCTTCGGATATAAGAGCGAAGGGAGAATTTCAGTTCCTTTTCGTATGCACAATGGTCCTTGAGATTTCCATCATAAGTTGCATTATGCGGAAATGTGAAATAGTCTGCGATATAATGGAGCACCTGTCCGAGATCGATAACATATTTGCGTTCGCTCTGTCCATTGGGATCATATTCCGTAGTCATTTCCCTGATCTTATTCTCCACCATGGAAATCGTTCCGGTAAATTCATGCTTTGTTGTCAGAAAGGATGGCTTGCAGTCGGGTAAGATGCTGCCGATGCAAAAGGCCTTGCGGTGTCTGGATAACTCTGCAGTATTCAATGAATCTGCGATATACATTGCCAAAGATATATGTGATTTCTTTCTCAAAATAGGCTCCTCTATTCTTAGATGCTGATATATGTGAGAGCAAAAATTCACTCCAAGGAACACTATAATATGAAATTATAGAAAAGTCCAGTGAATATTTTGTGACGAAATTGTGAAGGAATTGGTACAAAAGTACCAAACAAAAAAATGAAATAAAAATGACTTAAAAAAAGTCGCAGCAAATAAGCTGCAAGAGTTCTGTGCTTGCCCAATGGACAGATAAATGCTATTATTAGAAAGTAGGACATGAAACAAAGAAAATGAGGTTAAAAGATGGAAAATAACGAGAAAAGACTGGCAGTATTGATTGATTCGGAGAATGTTTCTTCCAAGTATATCAAGTACATATTGGATGAAATATCGAATTACGGTGTTGCGACCTATAAGAGAATCTACGGTGACTGGACGAATAAGACTGCTCCGCGTTGGGAAAAGGTGGCACTTGAGAATTCACTGACCCCGATACAGCAGTATGTATATACGAAAGGAAAGAATGCAACGGACTCGGCAATGATCATCGATGCCATGGATATTTTATATTCCGGCAATGTGGACGGATTCTGTCTGGTGTCGAGCGACAGCGATTTTACGAGGCTGGCATCCAGACTCAGAGAGTCGGGTATGCTTGTGATCGGTATGGGTGAGCAGAAGACAAAGGAAGCATTTATTGCATCCTGTACGCTCTTTAAATACCTGGAGATTCTGGCAGCTGAAGACACGGATGATGATGACAATGACAGCGATGATTCCGCCAAGACAGGAACAGATCAGGAAAGAAAGACAGCCAAGACGGCAAAGGTGAACTTTGCATCCAAGGATGTCATTGAAGCGACGATATTGAAAATCATTGCAGACAATGATTCTAAGGATAAGGTGACAACAGCAGGCGAAGTAGGAAGCAAGCTGAACAGCCGCTATCCGGACTTCGATGTCAGAAATTACGGCTATTCCCAGCTGTCACAATTCCTGCGCAGCTGCAAATCCATCGAGGTGAAGCAGCAGGGCAAGTCTCTCAATGTACGCCCGGTTACCAGTCAGATCACGATCAGCGAGATCGAGGCTACCGTATGGGAACTGGTGCTTGCCAGCAAAGAGGGCAAGGTCAACATGAGCGAGATGAAACGTCAGCTGGAGAAGAAATACAAGGGCTTTAACGTCCGTGACTACAAGTACAGCAAGTTCTCACAGTTCATTGAGGACATGAGTTCTGTCACAGTCAAGGAAAATCATGTTGTATCGACAGAACAGCCAATCGAGAAATAACAGCCGATTCAGCAGTTACAGAAGGCAAAGTTGGTTTATGGAGAGGAGATAACAGGATGAAAATAGGAATCTTGGGAGCAGGCGGAATCGCAGCGACGATGGCAGAGACCCTAAAAGGTATGAAGCAGGCAGGCGATGATGTGGAATTATATGCAGTCGGAGCCAGAGATGCCGGACGTGCGTCGAAGCTTGCAAATGAATATGGATTTGAAAAGTCATACGGTTCTTATGAAGAACTGGTGGCAGATCCGCAGCTGGAGCTGGTATATATAGCAACACCGCATTCTCATCATTGTGAACATACGAAATTATGTCTTACACACGGCAAACATGTATTGTGTGAAAAGGCATTTGCGGCAAATACTGCACAGGCGGAAGAAATGATCAAGATGGCGGAGGAGAAGAAACTGCTTTTGACAGAGGCTATCTGGACACGCTATATGCCGATGCGCAGGACGATAGATGAGGTGGCTGCAAGTGGTGTGATCGGAAAGATCACTTCCCTGTCGGCCAATCTCGGTTATGTCATCCATCAGGTTGAGCGGATCATGGATCCGGCGCTTGCGGGCGGGGCATTGTTGGATCTGACGGTTTATCCGATCAATTTTGCATTGATGGTATTCGGAGATCAGATTACAGCGACAGATGCGATGTGTGTTAAGACTCCTACAGGGGTGGACGGACAGGATACAGTGGTCTTCACCTATGCAGACGGCAGGATGGCGAATCTGTATACGACGATATATGCACAGACGGATCGTCGCGGCATCATCAATGGTGACAGGGGATTTATCCAGATAGAGAACATCAATAATTATGAGGTGATCAATGTTTATGATCTGGATCGTAAGATTATAGCGACCTATCAGGCACCGGAACAGATCACGGGCTACGAGTACGAAGTACGTGCCGCTATCAAGGCGGTTCGTGAAAAGAAGCTTGAGTGTAGTGAGATGCCTCACAGTGAGACGATCAAGGTGATGAAGATCATGGACGGAATCAGAGCAAAGTTTGGCATTACCTATCCCTTCGAGGGGTGAAGGATTTGAAGTGTGAAGAGATTCATAGAGTGATCAACTCGAAGATTGAATTGCATGTATAGGGAGGAGATACGGATGATACAGATCATAGCGGATCAGATCGGTTATCGGCCGGCTGATGAGAAGAGAGCGGTTTTTCGCGGAGATGTACCAAAGGAATTTTCTGTAGTGGAGTCAAAGAGCGGTAAGCCGGTTTTCAAAGGAAGCCTTTCTGATGCCGTACAGAATGAACGTGCGGACGAGACGGATTATATTGCTGACTTTACAGAAGTAAGGGAGCCGGGCAAATACTATATTACAGCAGAGGGATGCAAGCCATCCATGCCGTTTACAATCGGCGAAGAAGTATACGATGCGGTGACGTTGGATCTGCTTCGCTTCTTTTACCTGCAGAGGTGCGGCGTCGAGACATCGCCGAAGCATGCAGGTGATTTTGCACATCCGGGGTGTCATGATACACCAGCACGCATCTATGGAACAGACAAGGTAATTGATGTAAGAGGCGGTTGGCATGATGCAGGAGACTACGGAAGATATATCGTTGCAGCGGCGGTAGCTGTGGCCGATCTGCTGCTTGCCTTTGAAAACAATCCGACGCTTATGGAGCAGAATCTGAACATTCCTGAAAGTTCAATCGCAGTTCCTGATGTATTAAGTGAAGTTCGTTTTGAGCTTGAGTGGATGTTGAAGATGCAGGATCCCGAAACGGGAGAGGTATATCATAAGGTCACCTGTGCCGGATTTCCGGATCTTCCGGTCATGCCGGAGGAGGAGAGGGATGAGTTGATCGTATGTCCGCCTTCCATTACAGCTACGGCCGACTTTGCAGCGGTCATGGCAATGGCGATGCGGTTCTATATGGACTATGATGAGATATTTGCAAAGCGCTGTCTGCGTGCTGCGATTAAGGCATATGATGCGATGCAGGCGATGTTCCTGCCGGGCGGATTTAAGAATCCGAAGGATATCGTAACAGGCGAATACGGAAATACATCTGATGTGGATGAGCGGTATTGGGCGGCTGCAGAGTTATATAAAACAACAGGTGAGGACAGGTATCATGCGGATATCAAAAATCATTTAAAGAAGGGCTTCATGCACGGTTATGGATGGACAGAGGTCGGCTCTTTCGGTAACATTGCATACCTGTCTACGCGTCAGTATCCGACAGATGAAGCATATCAAAAAGATTTGGAACAGGCCATGGTCAATTATGCAAATATGCTGCTGGAACGTGCAAAGAGTGACAGCTATGGATTTTCCCTTCCGGAATATGAGTGGGGCTCCAACATGTATGTGGCAAATAATGCATATCACTTATATGACGCATACCGCATCAACGGAAATACCGAGTATCTTGTGGCGGCAAAAGAACAGGTTCATTATCTGTTTGGTAAAAATGCCAATGCAGTCTGCTTTGTAACAGGGTATGGTACGGTGTCACCGAAGTATCCGCACCACAGACCGTCGGCGGCTAAACGCAAGGCAATGAAGGGGATGCTGGTCGGCGGACCGGATGAGGGCTTCCATGATGTCTGTGTACAGGAGAAAATGAAGGATGCGCCTCCGGCGAAAGTCTATATAGACAATCTGGACAGTTATTCAACCAACGAGGTTACGATCTATTGGAATTCAGCAATCCTGCTTGCACTTTCAGTGATATGATTTTGGCGATATTGAGATGATAACAGAATAGAAGGGTACAAAAAAAGAAACTACATGACGGTGTAGTTTCTTTTATATATTAAGCCATTTTGTTAACTGCTAAAGTCAAACGAGATACTTTTCTTGAGGATGTGCTTTTGTGATATACACCCTTGGAAGTCGCTTTGTCGATTACTGAAATTGCTTCAAGTAATGCAGCATTTGCAGCCTCTTTATCGTTTGCTTCGATTGCAGTGTAAACTTTCTTTACATATGTCTTTACTTTTGATTTCACTGCTTTATTTCTGGCAGCCTTTGCTTCGTTGACCAGAATTCTCTTCTTTGCTGATTTAATATTAGCCAAGACCCACACCTCCTATTACGCAAAAATAACTGATACTGTATGTCCCTAATCAGAACAACGTAGAATTCCGGACACGGACGTATCTACGCGGACACTAGTATAGTTTAGTAGAGTTTTCGAAATCTGTCAAGTATAAATCGTGAAGAATTTGCAGACAATAGCCCCAATACGATATGGTTACGGAGGAAATGAGATGACAGATTTTCATGTGAGAACCGATTTGGCGCTGGAAGCCAAGGAAAGTGTAGAAGAAAAGAATGCCGAGGTACGGGGAGTTCGGGTGGAGGAAACCTACGAGGAGAAAACGGATATCAAGATTACAAAGGTAATCATTGAGAGCAAAAACGGTGCCAAAGAGCTTGGCAAGCCGATGGGTACCTATATTACACTTGAGGCACCTAACATGGCGGAGCCGGATGAAGAATATCACAGTGAGATATCCGAAGAGCTGGCGAAGCATGTACATGAGCTTCTGCCGGATACACCGGAGGAACTGTCAATGCTCGTAGTCGGACTCGGTAATTGGGATGTGACACCGGATGCACTTGGACCAAATGTTGTGAATAATATGATGATCACACGTCATATCATTAAAGAGTACGGTAAGGCGGCATACGGCAAGGAACAGATCAATCAGATCAGTGCCATCGTGCCGGGTGTCATGGCACAGACCGGTATGGAAGCATCCGAAATCGTAAAGGGTGTCATCGAGCAGACGAGTCCGGATGTCGTAATTGCGATTGATGCACTGGCTGCACGCAGTACCAAGAGACTGAACCGCACCATCCAGGTGACGGATACGGGGATTCATCCGGGTTCGGGAGTGGGAAACCACCGGAATGCGATTACGCAGGAGAGCCTCGGAGTACCGGTCATTGCAATCGGTGTTCCGACGGTCGTGGATGCAGCCACGATCATCAGTGATGCCACTGCACAGCCTTTTCAGGGGAATCGTGAGCTTGGAAATTTTTATATGACGCCAAAGAATATTGATGAAACCGTCAAGCGTCTGGGGTACACAATTTCAGAAGCTTTGAATATTGCGCTCGCTTGATGCATATAATGATTTATGGGACAAAATAGACGCGAAAAGAAAATCGGCATTATTTTGCTCAGCATCCTGATACTGTCAGGGTGCTTTTATGCGGTGCGCGGGATTTCGGGATTCCGCCTGTCAGGAATCTTTGAACAGGAGATCAGGCCTGCAGTCTATATAGAAGAAACCTTACAAAAGGAAATACTCAGGACACATTTGCCGTCATTTCTGTATATGCTCGAAGGGGATACTGCTCCTGCAGCAGGAACATCAAAGGAAAAGACGGCGGCAGAACTGATTTTGGATGTAGTCCTGCATTCTGTTCCTGTAATTGCATATGTGGATGACGAACAGGAGTATGAGACACAGATTGAGGATGCAAATGCATATGAAGCTATCCTGCAAAATGAGGGAGCCGACGAAGATGCGGAGCAGACCGAGGATACGCCGATGATTATCATGCCGGAGCAGGAGGTAGTCGATCATATGCTGAAAGAGAATGCGGAAGAGACAGGAGAGCGTGAACCCTTGATAGAATTTGCTATGGAGGATTTGCAGGATTTTCAGTATCTGCTTGGAACCTTTTATACTGTAGATAAGGCAACAAATATAGATGAAAATCGATTGTCAGCAGTCAAGATGCTGGAGAAGGATATGAGGCTTGACCCACAGGGCAAGAGCGAAGAACCAGAGATTCTGATTTACCATACGCACTCACAGGAGGGCTATGCGGACAGCATCCCGGGCGATGAGATGATGACGGTGGTAGGTGTGGGTGCAAGATTGACTGAACTTCTGACAGAAGCAGGCTATGAGGTACTTCACCACAGAGGTCGATATGATATAGAGAACAGGGACTACGCATACGCGAATGCAGAGCCTGCAATCAAGACAATTCTGGAAGAAAACCCAACCATAGAGATTGTAATCGACATCCATCGGGACGGCGTGGCAGCCGACAGACATCTTGTAACTGAGGTAGACGGCAAGCAGACAGCCCAGTTCATGTTCTTCAACGGATTGTCAAGGACGACACGCCTTGGAGACATAGAGTATCTGCCCAATCCCTACATAGAAGACAATCTGGCATTCGCATTTCAGCTCCAGTTAAAAGGAGCACAATACTACCCCAATCTCCTGCGCAAGGTCTACCTCAAAGGCTACACCCTGGAAGAAGCCCTAAACGCCATGGAACCCCTGGCGAATATTCTGGATAT
>CAZWXS010000008.1:0-18235 GCA_964638005.1 uncultured Lachnospiraceae bacterium | reverse complement strand
ACACCCTGGAAGAAGCCCTAAACGCCATGGAACCCCTGGCGAATATTCTGGATATGGTCTTGTCTGGGGAATGAAAAGATGCTATACTGCGTATAAGCAGAGCCAAGAAAATTGCAAGACATCGTAACAAGTTTACTTGTGTAGATGTCTGGCTATTTTTTTGGGGAGCAACGCGAACGAGGAAATCTGAAGGATTTTCGAGTCTCTGCTGGCCGAAGCCGAAAAGCATCATGCCGTCGGTGCAAAGAAACCACAAAACGGAGGAACACATGCCAACAGACCAGACAAAAATCAGAAATTTCTGCATCATTGCCCATATCGACCACGGCAAATCAACACTTGCAGATCGTATTATAGAGAAGACAGGACTCCTTACGAGTCGGGAAATGCAGGCACAGGTACTTGACAATATGGATCTCGAGCGGGAGAGAGGCATCACGATCAAGGCACAGGCTGTACGTACTGTATACAAGGCAAATGACGGAGAAGAGTATATTTTCAACCTGATCGATACACCGGGACATGTTGACTTTAATTATGAGGTCAGCAGGAGTCTTGCGGCATGTGACGGTGCAATCCTGGTGGTGGATGCCGCACAGGGCATCGAGGCACAGACGCTTGCAAATGTCTATCTGGCACTGGATCATGATCTGGATGTATTTCCGGTCATCAACAAGATCGACTTGCCGAGTGCAGAGCCGGAACGCGTCATAGAGGAAATCGAAGATGTCATCGGCATCGAGGCGAAGGATGCCCCTTTGGTTTCGGCCAAGAACGGCATCGGAATAGAAGAAGTATTGGAACAGATCGTCAAGAAGATACCGGCTCCGCAGGGAGATGCGAGCGCACCGCTCAAGGCATTGATCTTTGATTCGGTATATGATCCATATAAGGGCGTTATCATATTCTGCAGACTGCGGGAGGGCACTCTGCGTAAGGGCATGACTATACGCATGATGGCTACGGGTGCACAGGCGGATGTCGTGGAAATCGGCTACTTCGGTGCAGGCCAGTTCATTCCTTGCGAGGAATTATCTGCAGGCATGGTTGGCTATGTCACAGCGAGCCTGAAAAATGTACACGACACCAATGTCGGTGATACGGTCACGGATGCCATGTGTCCTTGTGCAGAAGCATTGCCGGGGTACAAAAAGGTATTGTCCATGGTTTATTGCGGACTGTATCCTGCGGACGGTGCAAAGTATCCGGATCTGCGTGATGCGTTGGAGAAGCTGCAGTTAAATGATGCTTCCTTAAATTATGAACCCGAGACATCGATTGCACTTGGGTTTGGTTTCCGTTGCGGCTTTTTGGGATTGCTGCATCTGGAGATCATCCAGGAGCGTCTGGAACGGGAATACAACCTGGATCTTGTGACGACGGCACCGGGCGTTATCTATAAGGTATATAAGACAAACGGAGATATGATTGAGTTGACCAACCCCTCCAATCTGCCGGATCCGTCGGAAATTGAGCATATGGAGGAACCTATCGTCAGCGCGGAGATCATGGTGACGACAGAATTCATTGGTTCCATTATGGAACTCTGTCAGGAACGCCGCGGAAGATATCTTGGCATGGAATATATGGAAGAAACAAGAGCGTTGCTCAAGTATGAACTGCCGCTTAATGAGATTATCTATGATTTCTTTGATGCACTGAAGTCGCGTTCACGCGGTTATGCATCCTTTGACTATGATATGAAGGGCTATGAAAAGTCTGATCTCGTGAAGCTGGACATCCTGATCAACCATGAAGAAGTGGATGCCCTGTCCTTTATTGTACACAGTGCAACCGCCTATGAGCGTGGCAGGAAGATGTGCGAGAAGCTCAAGGAAGAGATTCCGAGACATCTCTTTGAAATCCCGATACAGGCGGCTGTCGGTTCCAAGATCATTGCGAGAGAGACAGTCAAGGCGATGCGAAAGGATGTACTTGCCAAGTGCTACGGCGGTGACATTACACGTAAGCGCAAGCTGCTTGAAAAGCAAAAAGAAGGAAAGAAGCGTATGCGCCAGATCGGCAACGTGGAGATTCCGCAGAAGGCATTTATGAGTGTCTTGAAACTGGATGAATCATAAGCAGCCGTTGGGAATCTATGTGCATATTCCATTTTGCGTCCGCAAATGCCTGTATTGTGACTTCCTGTCCTTTCCGGCAGGAGAGGTCTGCCCGGAAAAGAGAGAAGCTCCGGTACTTCGTGCATATGTGGATGCGCTGCTGCAGGAAATAGAGAACATACCAAACTTGGTTGACATAACATCGAATCATGAAATTCAAACCATCTTCATTGGCGGTGGTACGCCAAGTCTTCTTAATGAGATTTACATAAGTGATATTTTATGTAAACTTAAAGCCCATTTTTTGATTTCACAAAGTGCAGAAATTACAATTGAAGCCAATCCCGGAACCCTGACCATGTCCAAGCTGCATGCCTATAGAAGTGCAGGTATCAATCGGCTGAGCATCGGACTGCAGTCTACGGATAATAATGAACTGAAACAGCTGGGCAGGATCCATACCTATGAGGAGTTTCTGGAAAGCTATCATATGGCTAGGGAGGCAGGCTTTGATAATCTGAACATTGATCTCATGACCGCACTCCCCGGACAGAATCAAGACGATCTGTGCAGGACGCTGGAGCGTGTGATCGAGCTGAATCCGGAGCACATATCCGCCTACAGCCTGATTCTGGAGGAAGGGACTCCGTTTGCCAAACTCTACAACGAGGACAATCTACCCTCGGAGGAGGAAGATCGTGAGATGTATGCGATGACAGGACGTATGCTGTCTGCGGCGGGATATCATCGGTATGAAATATCAAATTATGCACGCCCCGGTTATGAGAGCCGGCACAATATGAGCTACTGGAAACGTATCCCTTATCTTGGTCTGGGACTGGGAGCGGCCTCGTTCTTTGAAAATACCAGATGGAAAAATGAAGAAGACCTCGATGTTTACATTAGAAAGTGGCAGTCAGGAATATCTCCCGAACGATATGAGGAACAGGTACTGACGACACAAATGCAGATGGAGGAGTACATGTTCCTTGGACTGCGCATGACAGAGGGAATCAGCATGAGTGCATTTGCAGAGACCTTTGGAAGAAGCTTGGAAGCTGTATATGGAAAGGCATTGGATACGCTGGAGCGGGAAGCCTTGATTGAAAGGACCCGCATCGGACAGGAGGAGCATATTCGGCTGACGCAGCGCGGAGTTGATCTTAGCAACTATGTTTTTACGTTTTTTCTGTAAATTTCGAGAAAAAGACCTATAAAATGTCTCAAATTCAACGAAAACTCTTGTTATTTTATAGGAAAATTTGTATAATTGTAAATAGAGTATATTTTGTTACGAACCCGAGAGGAGCAGAACGAAATTATGCATAAAATCAGCGAAGACCTGTTTCAAAATGCAATCGACTTAAACGAGACGATTGTATTCGAATATCATATCAAAGAGGATGTCATCAGTTTCTCGGAAAATGTTAAAAATCATATACCGTTGCCGATGCGCGTGCCGGGATTCTTAGAGAAGATGAACGTTCGCGGCAAGATATTTGAGGACGATATTCCCAAGGCAATCGCATTCTTCGGATTGCGTGAAGATACCAATAAGGTTCATATGGAATATATCCGTTTTCTGGATTTTAACGGTGAATATCTGTGGTATCAGCTGAAGGGACGTGTTATGGGCGGTGCAGCCGGAGAGCCGGAGCTGCTCTATGGTACATTCACCTATGTGGATGACGATACAAGACAGCAGATCGAGAGCCAGCGTGTGAGCAGAGATCCTCTGACACAACTGCTCAATACGGATGCGTTTATTAAGGCAGTGCAGGAATATATGCAGAATATACCGGAAGGTGTCGTACCGAACCTGATGGTAGTGGATATTGATGATTACAAGTCGCTTGTGGAGATGCACGGCGAGCTTGTCGGAGATGGCGTACTGAGTGAGGTCGCCAATATATTAAAGCGGGCATTTCGTGCGGCAGATATTGTAGGCCGTCTGGAAGGCGACCGCTTTGTTGTGTTTATGAAGGGTGTGCGTACACCGCATATCCTTCTGGAGCGTGCGGCATATATCTGTCAGACTGTTAAGGAAGTATGGAGTGATTATGCGAGCAGCTGTGCACTGTCAGTCAGTGTCGGCATTGCATCCATGCATGCAGGAGAGGCTGATTTTGCGGGACTGTATGAGAAAGCGCTTCTGGCGCTGCACGATGCCAAGAACAGCGGTAAGGATACCTACATACTGTATGCAAATGACATGGAACGTATGGATGCGACCATCAATCCGGTGCTCAGCAGCAAGGAAATGGAGCTTGTACGTAATATTTTGAATCCAATGTGCGCATGGGCATATGCCGTTGATGAGAATTATCAGCTGCTATACCGCAATGACCTGCTGCAGGATCGTATCGGAAATGAAGGCTGTGGGATCTGCTATGTGCAGAACAAGGGATATGATGAGCCGTGTCCGGATTGTCCGATGAAGAAGATGCAGGCAAAGGATACCTCCATAGACAGCGAGGTGTATTCACCGTCACTTCGGACGATGCTTCCGATGCGGACGACCAAGATCATCATGCGTAACGGAAAGCCGGTTTATCTGCTGGCCTCTGTCAAGGAAGACATCGATACACAGATTGCAACCCTTAATGAGAGCACGGAACGTTTTCAGGAAGCAATCTATGCGATACAGGATATTATCTGGGATGTCAACATATCTAAAAATGCATGTGTCCGAATCAAAGAAGATAATGTGATGTCTGTTGTGGAATCACGCATTGAGAACTATGAGAAGATTCGGGAATTTTATAAGGACAGAGTCGTATATCCTGAGGATCTGGAGGAGTTCAATCAGGCTACGGATCCGGGATATCTGCGTGAAGCAATCAAGCAGGGCAAAGAAATCATATGTAAGGAAGTCCGTCTGCGTACGAGCGAGGAAGACTATTCCTGGTATGCGTTTTATACGACACTCGGTACGGCAGACAAGAATGAGGATACGCGTGTCTTTATCATTGCGCTGAATGTAGACGATTCCAAGAGACGTTATCTTGAGATGATCGAGACAAATATCAAATATGAGCTGATGACACATCAGAGCTCCTTCCAGAAGGAGATGGCGCTGAACAATGAGCGTTATGAGAATGTCAATGAAATGACGGGTGTACTCGTATTTGAATATAATATGCTGAATGAGAGGTATTATCTGTGTTCCATGTTTGATGAGGTGTTCCGGGTGGATAAGAAGCAGTTGGAGAATGAATGGTCTCTGATTGACTGTCTCAAGTGTCATGCGGATGATCAGGAATCCTTTGATGCCTTCAAGGAGCGCTGCAAGAGTGAGCATCAGACACAGAAGATTACAGTACGTCTCTACAATAAATACGGTACGGCAATTTGGTTCACCGTTATCCTGCAGGTGCTGCGAGGGCTCAACAATGAGCCGATCCGATATCTGGGTACTCTGCAGAACGTCAATGCCGAGATGGAAGTCAAGGTAGAGATGGAATATCGTGCAGACTATGATTCCATGACGGGATTGTATAACAGCGAAGCATTTTACCGCAAGGCCTCCGAGCTGATCCATCTGAATACGGACAGCAGTTTTGTCATGTTGTCGGTTGACATCGACAGATTCCGTATCATTAACGACAGATTCGGTATAGATGCGGGAAATAAGAGTCTGGAATGTCTCGGACGTGCCATCAAGGAGGTAGCACCGAAGGACAGCATCGCAAAGCGATATCAGGCGGATACATTCAGTATCCTGATGCAGTATGAAGGGGATCAAAGCATCCTTAATTATATGACCAAACTGTCGGACAAGGCCGCCGAATACTTTGACAAGCAATGGGGCGTATCGCTTGCGTTCGGTATCTACAAGGTCGTGGATAACAATCTGCCGGTCAGACTGATGTGTGACAGGGCAAGACTTGTAAAGAAGCAGATCAAGGGCAATTCTCTGGCAAATTACGCGGTTTATGATGACAAGATACGTCTGCAGCAGCGTGAACAGGCAGAGATCGAGAGCGAGATGAATGCCGCTCTTGCCAACGGTGAGTTTGAGATGTTCCTGCAGCCGAAGGTCGATGTGAAGACCGAGAGGATATGCGGTGCCGAGGCACTGGTTCGCTGGAGACATCCGATCCGTGGCATCCGTGTACCGGCGACCTTCTTGGATCTGTTTGAAAGCAACGGGTTCATTACGAAACTGGATGCTTATATGTGGGAGGAAGCATGCAAGTATATGGTGGAAATGCGAAAGGACGGCATTGCGGTGCCTATTTCCGTTAATATTTCACGTGTACACATCAACAATACGGATCTGACTCCGATGCTGTTGGATCTGGTACATAAATACGATATTTCACCCGACATGCTGGAACTGGAGATTACGGAGAACCTGTTCATTGATGATGTAACGGAACTCTTTGAACAGATGAACAAGTTAAAGGAGGCAGGCTTCATCATTCAGATGGATGATTTCGGTTCGGGATATTCTTCGCTGAATATGCTGCGCAGGGCACCTGTGGATGTACTGAAGATAGACAGATTCTTCTTGGATGAGATCATGTCAACGGAGCGTGGACGCATCATCGTGGAGACTTCGGTCAGAATGGCAAAGCAGCTGGATCTGGTCGTGGTGGCAGAGGGCGTAGAGACCAAGGAGCAATTGGATTTCCTGCGCAATATACATTGTGATGTCGCACAGGGCTTCTATTTCTCAAAGCCGATTCCGAAGGAGGAATTTGCACTGCTTGTTGCAAAAGAGGAGCCGTGGGAACATTAAGTAAAAGTTTTATGGAAAGGCACTTTGAAGCGTGAGGATTCATACAATGTAATAAACCGTAGCTTTGAGGTGCTTTTTTTGAAAGCTTTTAAGAAACCGTTGTCTGCGGAGGAAGAGCGCTATTATGTGGAATGTTACCGCCGGGGTGATGAACAGGCGAAGGACATTTTAATAGAACGGAATCTGAGACTCGTTGCACATATCGTAAAGAAGTACCAATATGTCGGTGAAGATACAGAGGATTTGATTTCCATCGGAACCATCGGACTGATCAAGGCAGTGACGACCTTCAATGCCGATAAGGGCAGCAGGCTGGCAACCTATGCGGCGCGCTGCATCGACAATGAACTGCTGATGATGTTCCGTACCAAGAAGAAGTCCAATCGTGACATCTCCATACATGAGCCTATCGGTACTGACAAAGAGGGAAATGAGATCAGTCTTCTCGATATCATCGAGAGCCCGCCCGAAGACATTGTAGAGCGAATGGAACTTGCGAGCAATATAGAAAAGTTGTATGATTGTGTAGAGAAAAAACTGACCAAAAGAGAACAGGAAATAATAAAGCTCAGATACGGCCTTTTCCAAGGGGAGGAAAGTACGCAGAGAGAGATTGGTGCGAAGCTTGGAATTTCCAGAAGCTATGTATCAAGAATCGAAAAAAAGGCTTTATGGAAATTGAAAGAGGCGTTTTCAGAATGAAGGATAAGAAAAGTTGGATCATGGGGTCGGCCATCGGCTTATTGGCGGTGGCACTTGTTTGTGAGACAGTTGTCTTGATGGATTACAGGAATGAGGCGGTAGCAACGGCAAAGCAGCTGACGACACTGGAGAGTGAGGTCGAGGAAACGCCGTTAACGAACAAGATCAACGGAATCCGTCAGTTGATGGATCAATATTATCTCTATGATGATATTGATGAAAACCTGATTCGGGAAAGACTGCTCAAGGGCATGCTGTGGGGACTGGATGATGTTTATTCCACTTATTACACGGCAGAGGAGATGGAAGCCATCAACCAGGATACCACAGCAGAGTATTCCGGTATCGGGGCGGTATTGACCATAGATGCCGAGTATGGCATCGGTACGGTCGTCAAGACCTATGAAGGCAGCCCGAGTGCAGAAGCAGGGATGCTGCCCGGAGATTATATAGTGGAAGTCAATGGGGAAGATGTATCCGGCATGGATCTGTCCACCATCGTGACGAAGATCAAGGGCGAAGAAGGAACGCCGGTGCAGATCAAGGTGCTGAGAGAGAGCATTGATGATTATGTCACATTTGATATGGAGCGTCGCAGAGTAGAGATTCCGTCTGTTGCAGGCGAGATGCTGGAGGACGGCATCGGTTATGTTATGATAGAGTCATGGGATATGCTGACCGCCGCACAGTTTGCCGAGACCTTTAACGAACTGGGTGCACAGGGGATGCAGGGACTGGTCGTAGATGTCCGGAACAATCCGGGCGGACTGGTACAGGCAGCATGCGATGTGGTGGATATATTTGTGAAGGACGGCGGCAAGCTGGTCTATACCGTCGATAAAAACGGAAATGAGAGAGATTACATAGCACAGGACAGACAGGATGTGGACATTCCGATGGTAGTGCTGGTGAATGGGCACTCAGCCTCATCCTCAGAGATATTTGCCGGAGGCATCAGAGATTACGGTGTCGGCACCTTAATCGGTGAGAAGACGTTCGGCAAAGGCATCGTTCAGAATATCATAGACATCGGAGACGGAGAAGCAATCAAGATGACGGTTGCGGAGTACTATCTGCCGAGCGGGGTATGTATACACGGTGAAGGTGTGGAACCGGATATTGAGGAGCCGTTAGATGAGAAGCTGGCGGAACAGCCGACGGTGACACATGAGGAAGACAATCAGTTACAGAAGGCACTGGAAGTACTTAAGGGGAAAATGACGGAATAGTGGTCAAAACACTAAGGAGGGGGAAAGATGTTATTTATCCAGCAGGAGGATCTGAAGATCGGCATGAGACTGGCGAAGCCGATCTATAACAAGAAGGGGGTATTGCTCTACGAGAGAAATTCCAAGCTGACCGCGCAGGGTATCGAGTCGGTGAAGAATTTCGGATTGATCGGCATCTATATATTGGAGCCGGCTGAGCCGCTGCCGCCTATGACACAAGATGATATCAATTTCGAGCGGTTTCAGACGATGTGTGTATTTTCCGTTCAGGAGGAACTGCTTGCGATACGTGAGAAACAGAAATACCAGAAGCTTCCGACGATTGCCGATACGATCATCAAGGATTACGGCCATCTGGAGCGCAAGATCAATTTTGTGCAGAACCTGAGAAGTAATGAGGATTATGTGTTCAAGCATTCTCTGAATGTAGCGATTCTGTGTGCGCTGATGACACATAAGCTGAATATGTATTATGAAGAATTAAAAGAAACCATAGATGCGGCGATCGTACATGACATCGGAAAACTGAACATCGAAGACGAGCTGTTGAAAAAGGGCGGCAATCTGGATGACGGTGAACGTGCCAAGGTGCGGCATTGTGAGGTAGCGGGTCTGGATATCATAGAGCAGGCGTGTCGTTCCCTGTCTCCGAACGTCAAGCGGATCGCGCAGCAGGCTTATACCCAGCTCGAGAACTTCAGAAGCGGCAAGTCGGTGGATATGGTCAAGACAATGAAGAGCTCCAAGGTGCTGATGGTGGCGGAGGTGTTTGACACGATGACGGCGATGAGTTACGGATATGAGCCAACTTCGGAGATCGCAGCACTTCGTTATCTGATGGAATATCCGGAGGTGTTTGACGAACAGGTCGTGGAAGCACTGATCAACAGTGTCAATTTCCTGAGCGAGGGTTGCTGCATCGAACTGTCAAATGGCGAAAAAGGGCTGGTATTGGCGGCGAATGATCAGGATATCCTGAAGCCGATGATCCTGTTGTTCAAGGATAATTCCATCATTGATCTGCGGCAGCAGTTGATCTATGCGGATCTGGAGATCAAGGACATCATGAAGACGTTAGACAACAGGCATGTCATGAATATGGATGTTGCGAAACAGTTTGGCATGATGGGTCAGAGTACGGAAGAGCCGGAGGCATAATAGCATGGTTGCTTTGCGGGAATTGTTAAGAGAAGCAGGCGAACACGGGGCTTCGGATCTACATCTGTCGGTAGGTGTACAGCCGAAGATGCGCGTGGACGGTAAGTTAAAGAATATGCAGTATGGGAAACTGACAGCGAGTGATACACTGGAGATCCTGGTGGACGTCATGTCGGTGGAGCAGAGAGAACGCTTTGAGGTACGAGGGGAGATGGACATGTCCTTCTCCGTTCCGAATCTCGGCAGATATCGCCTGAGTGCGTACAGGCAGCGTGGGACAGTGGCGCTGGCAATCCGCATCATGGGAAATGATCTGTCGGTTGCGGAACACCTTGGTATCCCCAAGGCTTTTCTTGAGTTACATCATAAGAGACGCGGCCTGATCCTCGTAACCGGACCGGCGGGAAGCGGTCTGTCAACAACGGTTGCGGCACTGATTGACCGCATCAACAGCATGGAAGAGTCCCTGATCATTACGCTGGAGGATCCAATTGAATATATGCACCATCATAAGAAGAGTATGGTGAACCAAAGGGAGATCGGACTGGACACGAAGGATTATGCAACGGCACTGCAGTCGGTGCTCCGTGAGGATCCGGATGTGATCTATATCGGAACAATCCTGGATGCAGAGACGATCCGGATTGCTCTGTCGGCGGCAGAGGCCGGATGCCTGGTCATATCGAGTATGCATGTGATCGGAGCTTATCAGACCCTGCTGCAGCTGATCCATACATTTCCGACACAGGAACAGGAGCAGGTGCGGTTGCAGCTGGCAAACATCCTGACGGCAGTGGTTTCACAGCAGCTGGTACCCGTTACGGAAGGGCAGGGACGTACCCCTGCATTTGAGGTCATGATCGCAGACGGCAGGATACGCGAAGCCATCCGCGAGGACAGGCTATCACAACTGCCCGCGTTGATGATGGAGAGCAAGGAAACAGGCATGTGCCTGATGGACGATTCCCTGATCGAACTGTGCCGTGAAGGAAAGATTTCAAACGGGTACGCGGTACGTTTTGCAACGGACAAAGACAGGGTTCTGAGCTCTTTGGGCGATGCAGAAATATCCCACATATAGTGTTTGCGAAAGAAAAGGTACAAAATGTGTCAAAAAGAGTAGATTTTATGGGGAAAATCTAGTAAAATGTATGCAGGAGTTTGTTACAGATCAAGGTATGCAGAAAATGACACAGAGGGGAATTGTATTTAGATGAGATTTGGTACGAAAACGATTACGGGAAAGAGAATATGGATGGCAGTCGTTGTGCTGGCAATACTTGTGGGAAGCGTGCAGCTACCGGGAAATGTGCGCGTTGCACATGCAGCTGACTTGATCACATACACGGGAGAAACCGTCAGTACCACATATGGCGGATCAGATATCGGCGGAACACATGGTAATCCTGTTGCATTGGAGGATCCTACAACTGTTTACTATAAGACGTCCTATACTGCTGATTATGTCAAAATCATCAAAGAGATGATGGGAACCGGTAATGTTGCGGTTCCTCAATACACAAGTAAAAGTTTCAAAATACCAATGAGCGATTTGACAACGGTAGCATCAAGTTTTGTGTCAGTACCAATCAGTGTTTCAGATGGCGCTAATCCCCCGAATTATACAGTTGAGGTTGGAAAGTTGGAATATAAATCCGACGGGGCGGACGGAGCAGGTTTGTATATTACATATGACATTGGAACAGTTGGTGCTAATGTCGGTGATAGTACAGGTTTGCTTGGATTATTTGAGAAACAGACCTCGGTGTCCGCGAATGATTTGGATTCAAACTATTCGACATATGCTGAGTTGAAGTACAGCGGTCATTTGGAATATACTGCAGAGTTAAGTAAAGGTAGTAATGCGTATGATACGGAGCTGGAATTAACCAAGGCAAGCGGAGGGCCTGACTATGTTAAATTTACGGATCCGAACCCACTGAAAGCCCCTACATTTACCAAAACGGGAGCAATGAGTGCGGATGGAGATCAAGCGATTTGGACGATTACGATTGATCGTGATAATTCGCCGGCTGATTATATATTGACAGATATATTACCTGCCGGCTCTGCATTGCTGGAGACAGGCGGGATATCGGTTAAAAACGATGCTGCACTTGCAGCAGCATTTGCGTATAGTTCGGGAACTACTGATCCTACTACCGGTACTCTGTCGGCAAACCAGGCATACTATAATACAACCAGCCGTTCTTTGACGATGAACATTCACTTTGAAGACACAGAAGATACCAAGGTTTTTACAGTGACAACGAAAATTACGGACGGAGCGGCGTTTTTGGCAGCGGGAACCGCGACAACCACGGGAACCAGTACAGATGTGAAAAACACTGCAACTTTGACGAATACAGTATTGTCAACTACAACGCAGACTGCTGACGGAACCGTAACGATTCCTACAGGAGCGAATCTTTCAACTAACAGTAAGACCGGTGTGTTTGATACGACGAACGGAACGATTACATGGGTCATTAAAGTGACGGATGTGAATACCGCATGGCTGGAAGATTTGGTTATTTATGATAATGTTGCCGATGACTGGATGCTGGATGGGAGTATCACAGTCAAGGCAACAGATGCAAGTGGAACTGAGTTAACTGTAAAAGATACTAAGATAGCAAAACCGGGTGATTCGAGTACTAAGATTACGCCAACAGAGAATACTTCTATAACAGAAATAACAAGCGGTTTCAAATTAACGTTGTTTGATGGTACTGATGGTTCCAGAGCAAATAATTATTATATTACATATGTGACAAAACCGGTAGACAGTGATTATTGGAAGACAAATGATGCAAAAGATGTGAAGACATCCAACGCAGCATGGATGAGATATTCGTGGAAATCAGGTAAGGGTCCCGTAGAGAGACAGACACCAACGGGTCCAAGCCTCACAGATTTTCCAATCAATAGTGCTGCGGTTGCTAAAAGTAAACGCACTCTGGATGGAAAGACAACCGGATATGATCCGGCCACAGGAACCTTTCAGTGGTCAGTGGAATTAAATCCTCATAAAATTCCGATGGATATAACAGTACCGAGTTCGGCACCAAGCGGAACAGCACCTGTGACCTTGACGGATACACTTGGTACGGGGATGAAACTGGTAGGATGCGATACACCTATCGGGGATTTTGAGTCAACAATAGATGATGCTGGGATTCAAGCAATCTTTGGAAGTGGGACAAATGCGGTTGTGACTGCTTTGGCTTATAAGTGTGTAAGTGGAGCATATTCCTTTACAGCGACAATCAATCCCGATGCTGTGAATGGAACTACCACAACGCTTCAATACAAGACAAAGGCGACTGATGCATCAAAATATGCCGGTAATATTCCGGCAACTTCGGCGATAAATTATAAAAACGAGGTGAACCTGGATTATTTTGTATCGGGAAGTCCCAAAAAGGCGACCGATGATGCAACAGATCAATTGACCAGTCAAGTGATCGATAAGACGTGTTTGGGATATGACTATTCGTCAACATCTGCAACGGCGGCAACCATCAAATGGCAGGTGAAGGTCAATCAGAATAAAATGGTGATGTCAAGCAGCAATCATGATACATATATTACAGACCTGATCGATGAAAGTCAGGAATTGGTGATCGGGCCAGGTACTCCGGTGACGGTCACGACGGATTCTGTATCAGCGGCTTCCACATCATGGACAAGTGCAGGGAAGACATTCACTGCAACCAGTGATGCGATGACTGACGGAACAGTATTGAAGGAAAAGACCGCATATAACGGCGAAACAGCAAGTGATGGAAAAGGTGCAATACTACACAGCATCAATCCGCCTGTAGAAGATCAGGCAAGTTGGAAGATTTATAACACGATGTTTGAAAAGCGGTCTATTTCACGAGCTAATGATGCTATTCCTAAGGTCACCTATCTGGTGGGGATCAATCCAATGAAGATGACCATGCCGAATGACTTTACCATTGTAGATACGCTGGGCGCAGGGCTTGCTCTGGATCCGTCGTCTATAGGGGTATATGAGTCAACAACGAGTAATACTAATTCTACGTCGAATGTAAATGACAGAAGCAAGGTCGATGATGTGTCACCACGGCCCCCAATCTGATTGACAATGGTGTATTGACAGTAGGAACAACGTCTGCCGGAAATTCGACTTTTCAGTACCGGTTTCAATTTGACAATGGCAAGTGGGGAACCGATGCAGCGAAGAAAATCTATGTGCTGCGTTATGATGTACTCATCACAAGCCCGGTCTCTAATACGGGACTGGTCAATTCAGTAAGTTCATCAAACACCGGATATTCGTTACAGGGTGCAACTGCAACTGTCAGCTATACGTTTAATCAATCCGAAATCGATGGAATAGCAAACAGTTATGGACGGATTGAGATCAGAAAACAAACATCCGCAAGCGGGCATGCGGCTTTTGGCGGTGCGACATTTACAATTACGGATCAAAACGGTTTTGTCCGCACAGCGACAACAGCAAGCAATGGTGTAGCGGCATTTGTGCTATTGCCGTTAAACAGTGTGTTTACGATTCGTGAGACTGCATCTCCGAACGGTTTTTCAGATGTTGGCCTGCCTCGTGTGATTGCGACAGGTGTTAAGGTTGTCGGTTCGGGAGATGGGACATATACTTATGATCCTTCCGCTGATAATTTGAGCGGAACATTATCACCCACTGCCATTACCGATGCTCAGAAGTATACATTTATTGTGCGTAATCATCCATCACCATTTACAATCAATTTTAAGAAGTTGGATCAGTATTCGAGAGCAGTTGCCGGTGTGGAATTTACGGTATATAGGGCAAATGATACAACGAGTGCCACTTCTTTGATGACAGCAACCAGTACTTCAAGCGGAATTGTTTCGTTTGATTTGAGCACTCTGGGAGTCGGAGCTTATAACTGCAAGGAAACAGCAGCACCTCCGGAGATTACGATTGACCTCTCGACTGTACCGGAATATTACTTTACGTTGGATGTGCATGGAAATAGTGACGGTCTTCACGTGGGAAGCATAGCGGGAACGGTTATTACAACGATAGAGAATATAACAACGAATCCGCCTCCGATAACACCGACTACCAATCATTCACCGGGCGGTGGACACGGTGGAGGCACCCCGGATTCCCCAAGCCCGAAGAAGCCGGAAGATCCTGCATGGCCTGTGACACCTGCTGTGACGCAGTACAGTCCGGAGGCGATTGCAGCGTGGAATGCGGCGCAGCAGGCATTGCTGAAGACACAGAAACTGCCGAAGACAGGTGGATTTGTCGGTTCTGCATTGTTGTTCCTGCTAGGTGGCGCGCTTGTGGGATGCGGCATCTATGTGGGAAACGGGAATATACATGTACCGAAGGACTCTGCGGGGAAGATGATGAAGAAGACAGGAAGGTCGACTCGCATCGGAGGCAGGAGAAAGAGAAAGCGCGATGGCGAATAAAGGACAGAGAGAACGAGACTTTTACAGGCGGCTGATCAGCCGCCTGCTGATTATATGCGGATCATGCCTGATGGGTGTGGTCCTTCTTGTGAATGTGATCGATTATGTGCGGAGCCGTACGGCGGTGTCGGCATTTAAGTCGGAAAAGGAACAGGTTATTGTAGTCAATACCGGAGAGACGATGACTGAGGCGGCGGTCGAACCGGCGGAGGCAGAGACAGCGCCGGAAGAATTGTTGTCCGGAGATGTGCTGGGCATACTGCGTATCCCGAAGATCGATTTGGAGGAAGCAGTGAAGGAAGGATCCTCCTCAATTGTTATCAGCAGTGCATTGGGACATATGGAAGGGACGGCAATGCCTGGGACGGTTGGAAATTGTGCGATTGCCGGACACAGGAATTATGTGTTCGGACGTTTCTTCAATCGTCTGGATGAGATAGAGGCGGGAGATACGGTTGAGATAGAGACACTGGACGGGGTCTATGTCTACACGGTGACAGACAGTTTCATTGTGGAGCCTGAGGAGGTGTCGGTGCTGAGTCAGGATACGGAAACGAAAGACATCACGCTGATTACGTGTACACCGCTGTTTGTAGGCAGCCATAGACTGATCATTCAAGGTACATTGGCGGCAGTCGGAAATTGATTTCCGAAGGAATTGTAAAATGTTTTTCATGGTGCTATAATAGGGCAGATATTCATTGGAAACAGGTGGATGTATGGCAAAAAAGAAGGCAAGGGCGGCAGCGATTCGGCCGATGGATGTGACGGGATACATTATGAGAGTGCTGGTATCCGGTTATGTGTTGGCGTTGTTCATTGCATTGCCGCTGTTTTATAGAAATCGATATTATGACATGGGGGAGTTCAAGTTTCTCCTGTATGAGAAGCTGACTTGGATTCTGATGATAGCGGCGGCTGCGGTCGGCGTTTTACATTTTGTGTTCTTTTGTGTGAGAGAATATCAGTCCGGAGATCTTGGGGAATATTTCAGGATGCTGCCGGAGAATCTGTCTGTTGTAGACTGGTTCGCGGGCGGATATGCGGTGACAGTGCTGCTGTGCTATTGTTTGAGTGCGTATCGGACGAGTGCGCTGAACGGATATGAGGGATGGAGCATGGGGCTTCTCAGTCAGCTGTCCTTTGTGTTGTTATATTTTCTTGTTTCGAGATTCTGGAATCGGAAATGGTTGCAGGATTTTCTGTGGGTGCTGTGTGTGGTTTCGGCACTGGTATTTCTGTTGGCGGTGCTGCATCGCTTTCGGATAGATCCGCTGGCACTGTACGAGGATATGACGGAATACAACCGACAGCAGTTCCTGTCGACGATCGGGCAGGCAACATGGTATTCGAGCTTCTTATGTACGGTATTTCCGGTCGGTATGTTGCTGTTCTGGTATTGCAATCAGCGGTGGCAGCGTATCTGTCTGGGAGTCTATTGCTTTCTGGGGTATGCATCGCTTGTTACACAAAACAGTGACAGTGCATTTATGGCGCTTGCAGCGATGTGGACGGTCTTGTTGTTTATGTCTTTTGATTCAAACCATGCGTTCAAACGCTTTTTGGAGGTGGTCATCCTGGGGATTGCATCCATGCGCCTCGTTGGGTTGCTCCAGGTGGTCTTTGCAGAGCGGATGATTGTGTTGGATACCGTGTCTTTGTTTTGGTCACAGGATGGGAGTCTATGGGGGCTGTTGATTGCATTGATTGTCGTGTATATCCTGCTGATATGGGCAGAGCAGAAGCGGGGATTTGAGATCGCTTCACTTGGTTGGCTGCGTTTGGCAGTGATCATTCTGTTGTTGGCAGGGTTGCTTGCGATACTTTTTTTGATGGTGGCGGCGACTCAGGGAAGACTTCCGGAGGCATTACGCTTTTTCTACGATGTGCCGTATCTGATATTTGATCGCGGCTGGGGCAATCAGAGAGGCTTCACATGGTCTCTTTCCGCCAGGATGTTTGCAGAGTATCCTTTGCGGGAAAAGATTATCGGCATAGGTCCTGACTGCTATGCTGCACATATATACGCATATTATGCGGAGGAAGTGCGTCAGACCTTTGGCAGCAGTGTACTGGCGAATGCACACAATGAGTGGCTGAATATCCTGATTAACGAAGGGATTCTGGGGCTGATCGCTTATTTGGGATTTTTCCTGTCTGCGGCAGTGGCTTTTCTGAAGGATCGCAGCAGGCATATCCTGCTTCCGGCTGTGGCTGTCTGCATTTTCTCATATATATTCCACAATCTGTTCTGTTATCAGCAGGTGATGTGCACGCCGTTCATATTCATACTGATCGGTATGGGTATGTGCTATCGACGGGAAGAACAGAGTGAGTGGTGAGGGAAAAATAGATTCGGCACAAAGATTTGCTATAAACTGAATTTGGCACATTCCATCAACTGCATAAAGACATCTCGATATCAGGTGATGCTGAGTGCCAATTTGTCTTTGATGCACAGAAACTGGACGATTGGTCATTATATAAATAGTAACAGTTCATAGGGCAAAGCCCGTGACCGAGATGCAGCGCCAGCGAAATCGAGGTGCATGGCGGACTACATTACATCTTACAATTTAGAGCCCTACTGCTGACAAATCCTGTTCTCAGTAGGGAGTCCTTCTTGCTTTTTACCTACCGTTGCATGTTTTTTTGCTCGCAGGCAGGTAATTCTCTTCACACATTACCTATCGCTGTAATTTTTTTTGCTTCCAGGTAGGTAGTCCACTGTATAATTTACCTACCGTTGTACGATTTTCTCTTCATAGGCAGGTAGTCCGCTGCGAATTTTACCTACTGTTATACGATTTTCTCTTCATAGGTAGGTAGTCCGCTGCAAATTTTACCTACTGTTATACGATTTTCTTTTCATAAGTAGGTAGTCCGCT
>CAZWXS010000007.1:0-70265 GCA_964638005.1 uncultured Lachnospiraceae bacterium | reverse complement strand
GGTCGTGATATGGCAAAAGAAGTGAATACAATCGGTGTTTTGACAAGCGGTGGAGATGCACCGGGAATGAATGCAGCCATCAGGGCAGTAGTCAGAAAGTCAATCGCGAATGGCAAGAAGGTCAAAGGAATCATGAAGGGATATCAGGGACTCCTGAATGAAGAGATATTTGATATGTCTCCCAGAGATGTATCTGATACGATACAGCGCGGAGGAACCATACTCCGTACAGCCAGATGTGAAGAATTCAAGACAGAGGAAGGTCAGAAAAAGGGTGCTGAGATCTGCCGGAAACATGGAATCGATGGATTGGTAGTCATCGGCGGAGACGGTTCCTACAGAGGAGCACAGGCGCTGGCAGCAAACGGAGTCAATACGATCGGACTTCCCGGAACGATTGATCTGGACATTGCATGTACCGATTATACAATAGGATTCGATACAGCTGTTAATACAGCGATGCAGGCCATTGATAAGGTCAGAGATACATCCTCTTCCCATGAGCGTTGCTCCATCATCGAGGTTATGGGCAGAAATGCAGGCTATATAGCATTGTGGTGTGGCGTAGCAAATGGCGCAGAGGACATATTGCTGCCTGAAAAGTATGAGTTCAACGAACAGGATATCATCAATAATATTATTAACAACAGAAAAAAGGGTAAGACACACCATATTATCATCAATGCAGAAGGTATAGGACATTCTACCTCTATGGCGCGCAGGATAGAGGCGGCTACGGGAGTTGAGACGAGAGCAACTATTCTTGGTTATATGCAAAGAGGCGGTTCTCCTACATGTACGGACAGATTCCATGCTTCCATGATGGGAGCATATGCAGCAGATCTGCTGTGTCAGGGAAAGTCGAATCGAGTTGTGGGTTGGAAAGGCGGCGTATATCAGGATTATGATATTGATGAAGCTTTGGCCATGCAGAAGGAGATTCCGGAATACCAGTATGAAGTCAGCAGACTTCTGTCAATCTAAGCACAGGTTCTGCAGCGGAACCGGCGGCAAGGCGGGATTACAGATGAATTCGTAGTTATTTAAGAAACACTGCGAATAGGATGATTTGAGATAAACAGGTGCGCAGGATTGTGCACCTGTTCCTACTTTGCGGACGGTCTTTTATGATATGACAAGAGAATTCTTATACGACTGAATGGAGCAAAAGTGATGATTACAAGCAGCACAAATGCAAAGATCAAAAATATCGTACATTTAAATACAAGCAGCAAGGCAAGGCGTGAGCAAGGTGTATTTGTAGCAGAAGGAACAAAGATGTTCTTAGAGGCACCGGATGACGGCATACGTCAGGTCTTTGTGTCAGAGAGTTATTATCATCAGTGTGAGCATCGCGCACGGATAGAGACATATCCGTATGAGATTGTGGAAGATGATGTATTCAGAAAGGGATCTGACACCATGGCACCGCAGGGAGTACTTTGCATCGTAGAACAAAAGCAATATGCACCGGAAGAGATTATGGCAGCAGACGAGCCTCTTTTTATGATACTGGAAGGGCTGCAGGATCCCGGTAACCTTGGAACGATTATTCGAACAGGTGAGGGAGCGGGAGTGAGCGGAGTTATTATGGATAGAAATACGGCGGATATCTATAATCCAAAGGTTATCCGTGCTACTATGGGAGCTATATACAGAGTCCCGTTTTTGTATGTAGACAATCTGGTTGATGCGGTCAGAAAGATGAAGGATCGGCAAATCAAATTGTATGCGGCTCATTTGCAGGGAAAGAACTGTTATTATGAAGAGGATTATCGTGACGGCAGTGCATTTATGATTGGAAATGAAGGGAACGGACTGAGCAATGCATTGACGGACATGGCGGATATACGAATCAGGATACCGATGTGCGGACAGGTTGAATCGTTGAATGCAGCTGTTTCTGCAGGCATTCTGATGTATGAGGCGATGAGACAGAGAAATTTAAGTTAAGTGATTGTACACAAAAAGAAAAGAGTATGGAGGAGCAAGATATGAAACTGGGATTTATTGGATTGGGAAATATGGCAAGTGCCATGATAGGCGGAATTATTGAGAAGGATATCATCGGAAAAGAAGAAATCATCGGTGCGGATGCATATGAGTCTGCAGTGATGAAGGCAAAAGAAAGGTTTGGAATCATAACAGCCGCAGACAACACGGAAGTTGTCAGACATGCTGAAATCATAGTTCTTTCCGTGAAGCCTCAATTTTATGGAACAGTGATTGAGGGAATCAAGGATTGTGTAAGAGAGGGTCAGATCGTAATCACGATTGCCCCCGGTAAGACTATTGAATGGCTGCAGGGGCAGTTTGGCAAAGAACTTAAGCTGGTCAGATGCATGCCGAATACGCCGGCGTTGGTTGGAGAGGGATGCACGGGAGTATGTCCGAGCGATGCAGTGAGTGACGAGGAAATGAAGTACGTATTGACGCTCTTGAACAGCTTTGGAAAGGCTTATGTGGTCACAGAGCACATGATGGACGCAGTGGTGGCAGTCAGCGGCAGTTCGCCGGCATATGTATTTATGATGATCGAGGCCATGGCGGATGAAGCAGTGCTGGAAGGAATGCCTCGAAATCTGGCATACGAATTTGCGGCACAGGCAGTACTCGGAAGTGCCAAAATGGTACTTGAAACGGGAAAACATCCGGGTGAACTCAAGGATATGGTATGTTCACCGGGAGGAACGACGATAGAAGCGGTTAAAATACTGGAGGAAAAAGGTTTTCGGGCAGGCATCATGGATGCCATGAAAGCATGTGCTGATAAATCTAGAAGTTTATAATGAAAAGATTGATAGGGGATAAGAAATTCTATAAAATGGTGCTGGCAGTTGCCATACCGATTATGATTCAAAACGGAATCACGAACTTTGTGAGCTTGCTGGACAATATAATGGTCGGACGCGTGGGCACGGAACAGATGTCAGGCGTGGCGATTGTGAACCAATTGCTCTTTGTATACAATTTGTGTATTTTTGGTGCGGTTTCCGGAGCGGGGATTTTCACTGCACAGTTTGCGGGACAAAAAAACCATAAGGGCGTTAGGGATACATTTCGTTTCAAAGTGTTGGTATGTGGAATCGCAACGGTGATTGCAATTGCGGTGTTTGTCTTTTTTGGTGAAGAGTTGATCTATCTGTATCTGCATGACGGCAGTCAGAGCGGGAATATGGAGGCAACGCTTCAGTATGGAAAGAGTTATTTGTGGATCATGTTAATCGGCCTTATTCCGTTTACATTGGTACAGGCTTATGCGAGTACCCTGCGCGAGACCGGAGAGACTATGGTTCCGATGCGGGCAGGTATTGTTGCTGTGCTTGTGAATCTCGTGTTGAACTATATCCTGATATTCGGTAAGCTTGGCGCGCCTGTACTGGGAGTATCCGGGGCGGCAATTGCAACGATTGCATCAAGATTTGTGGAATGTGCGATTGTTATGATATGGACACACAGACATGCGGAACAGAATCCGTTTGTGGTAGGAGCATATGAGACTTTGAGGATGCCTGCAAATCTGGCAAAGAAGATTACATTCAAGGGGCTTCCGCTGTTGGTGAATGAGACTCTCTGGGGATTTGGAACGGCAATGATGATGCAGAGTTATTCGATGCGAGGTCTTGCGGTTATAGCGGGATTGAATATCGCATCTACGATATCAAATGTATTCAATATTGCATTTATTGCTTTGGGCAGTTCTGTGGCTATCATAGTCGGACAGCTGCTCGGAGCGGGGAAAATGGAAGAAGCAAAGGATACGGCAGACAAGTTGATCTTTTTTTCGACTGTCAGTTGTATTTTGCTGGGAGTGGTGATGGCGGTTATGGCTCCGCTTTTCCCTGAGATATACAATACAAATGATGAAGTAAGATATCTTGCGACTTGGTTTATCATTATTTCGGCATGTCTGATGCCGATGCAGGCATTTTTACATGCCAGCTATTTTACGATTCGATCGGGAGGAAAGACGCTCATTACTTTTCTGTTCGACGGAGTTTATATGTGGGTTCTCAGCATACCGCTGGCATATTGTCTGACACGATTTACAAACTATCATATATTACCGATTTATTTCATTTGTCAATTTTCTGACATAATAAAGTGTATGATAGGATACGTTCTTGTCAAAAAAGGTGTCTGGATACAAAATATTGTGGGAAGCTCAAAGAAGCCACAAAATGCAGATTTGCAGGAATGATAGAAGTTGACAAAGAGATACTTCTCTGCTAGAATACCAATGTAATAAATTTGTAATAATCTTAATATATATAATATAGGTGATACGGATTTATTGGTGGAGGTTATAATGAAATTCAAACAGAGCAAGTATGTGCTGAGAGCAATCGTGATGACATTGATCACGGCATTTGTGACCGGCAATGTTATGACATATGATGCGTTTGCGTCAATAGGCGTAGAAGCAGGTGCATCCAAGGCTGTTGCGGTTTCTGTGGACAATGATGATACAACTGTCAGCGACAATAGCAGTAAAGCTTCTTCAGTCAGTGAAACAGAAGCGATTGTCATTGAAGTCCCTCAGATTAGTGCGGAGGCCGCAAAATCCAAGAAGGAAGCGGTTGCCAAGGATACAAAGAATGCAATGACTTCTTCGACATGGGGCAATCTTGTGATGGCAAATGTTGAGGAATCTCTGAATGTCAGGGCAGAAGCGTCTGAGGATTCCGAATTGGTAGGTAAGTTATATAAAAATACCGGTGGTCAGATGATTGAACAGAGTTCAGGATGGACAAAGTTTAAAAGCGGTAATCTGGTAGGTTGGGCGAAGAATGATTTTCTCCTTTTTGGCGAAGATGCAGTTGCACTTGCAGACAGTGTGGTAGAGGTCACTGCAGTTGTAAAGACGGATTCTCTCAGAGTGCGTAAGGAAGCCAGTGAAGAAGCAGGTGTGTACGGACTGCTTGCGGTAGACGATGAGGCTCTGGTAGTAGAGGAACAGGGTGACTGGGTATCCATTCAATACAGTGATGATACAGTAGGCTATGTAGCGGCAAAATATGTAACGGTAGTAAGAGAACTTGGTTCGGGTCAGACGGTGGAGGAAATCAAAGCCATAGAAGAAGCTGAGGCAGCACTAAAAGCTAAGGAAGCTGAAGAAAAGGCTAAGGTAGAGGCCTCCAGAACGACAGAGACTACACTTACAAATAACGGAGCGATTACAGGAGATGTCAATGATGTTCTGCTGCTTGCAGCATTAATACAGTGTGAAGCAGGATATGAAACATATGCAGGTCAGGTATCTGTCGGAACAGTTGTTATGAACAGATTGAAGATGGGCAATTACGGCAATACATTGTATTCCGTTATCTATGCCAAGAATCAGTTCGGACCGGCGGGAACCGGCAAGGTAGCGAAGGTCTATGCACAGGGACCGCGTGCAATCTGTATTCAGGCGGCACAGGAAGCAATGGCGGGAACATCTTATATCGGAACAGCAACACATTTTAGAAATATCAGATCGGGATATCCGGGTATAGTCATCGGAAATCATGTATTCTGGTAAGAGATGAATCTTAAAAGAGAGTCGGATTTGACATATAAAAGCCTCACAACGGAATGTTGTGAGGCTTTTGCAATCTCAAGTGTAACGGCAGAGACTATACAAAATCTTTGATATAAGCAGCAATTGCGCTTTCCCAGTCGCTCATCATATAGTTTGTTGTCAATTTTAACATATAATTCTCAAGAACAGAGTAAGCCGGACGCTTTGCCGAGGTTGGGTGTTCTGCCATATACTGCTCGGTAGTAACAGCTTCTACTGTTGTAGACTTGCCGGCAAGGCGGAAGATTTCTTTTGTGAAATCAGCCCAAGAGCATTGCCCCTCACATGTTCCGTGGAACAGACCATAATTGTCTGTCGGCAGGAGGTGGGCAATCATTCCTGCAAGCTCAGTAGCACTTGTAGGAGATCCGATCTGATCCTTTACGACCTTGACCATATCATTGGTCTCAGACAGTCTCAGCATGGTCTTTGCAAAGTTCTTCCCTTCTCCATATAGCCAGGCAGTTCTGATGATGAAGTAATCCTTGGCAAAATCCTTAACGAAGTTTTCTCCGGCGAGTTTGGTCGCACCATACATGCCTTGTGGATCGGTTCCGTCAAATTCAATATATGGCTTTGATGCATCTCCCGCAAATACATAGTCGGTAGAGATGTGCATCAGTTTTGCACCTGTTTCGGCTGCTGCGATGCTTAGATTTCTCGGGCCGATTGCATTGATCTTGTATGCAGCATCAACATTTGTTTCGCAAGCATCGACGGCTGTATAGGCGGCACAGTTGATGATGGCATATGGCTTTTCATCGCGGACATATTTTAAAACAGTATCTACATTTGTGATATCGAGTTCTTTTACATCAGGACTTCCGACATCAGTATTCAATAAGGTGAATTCACTGCTGTCTGCATATTGTCTGTTAATTGCGCGTCCCAACTGGCCGTTACAGCCTGTTACTATGATTTTCTTCATGATCCATCCCTCTTTCAATAAATTAAAACATCTTATACAGTATAACGAATATTTTTATCTTTTACAAGGAATATGGACAAATCCGCACTTTTAGGGTATACTAATTTCTGTTACACATGGCAGTTAAAGACCATTTAAGGAGATTATTGATCATGAGAAATGTTGCATTGATTACAGGCATTACAGGACAAGACGGTTCTTATCTTGCGGAGCTGTTGCTTGAAAAGGGATATGAAGTACATGGTATCATTCGCCGCCATAGTTCTATTGCGACGGACAGAATCGACCATTTATATTATGACAGGGAAGTAAGAGATAAGACTTTATTTTTACACCATGGAGATTTGACGGATTCCAGTAATCTGAATCGATTGATCGAGCAGATACAGCCTACGGAAATCTATAATCTTGCGGCACAGTCTCATGTAGCGGTTTCATTTGAAGTGCCGGAGTATACGGCAGAGACGACAGGTATCGGAACGCTCAGACTGTTGGATGCAATCAAGAAGACAGGTGTTAAGTGCAGATTTTATCAGGCATCCACATCAGAATTGTTCGGAGGACTTCCCGAGACGGCACCACAGAGCGAGAAGACTCCGTTTTATCCAAAGAGTCCATACGGTGCGGCAAAGTTATACTCATACTGGATTACGGTCAATTACAGAGAGGCGTATAATCTGTTCGCATGTAACGGAATCCTTTTCAATCACGAATCGCCTCGTAGAGGTGAGACCTTTGTTACACGTAAGATTACAAGAGCGGTTGCAATGATTATGGCGGATGAGAGAGAGAAGCTTTCGCTTGGTAATCTGGATGCAAAACGTGACTGGGGATTTGCAGGTGACTATGTGGAAGGCATGTGGAGAATCCTGCAGCAGGACAAGCCAGGAGATTACGTGCTGGCAACCAATGAGACTCATACGGTTCGTGAGTTTGTCGAGCTCGCATTTGCGGAAGTTGGCATAGAGATTGAATGGAAGGGAACCGGTGTCAGTGAGAAGGGTTATGACAAATCTAACGGCAAGATGCTTGTAGATGTGAATCCAAGATACTTCAGACCTGCAGAGGTAGAGTTTTTGTGGGGTGACTGCTCCAAGGCGGAGAAGGAACTTGGCTGGAAGCGTAAGGTAGATTTCAAGAGCCTGGTATCGATGATGGTGGATTCCGATATGAAGGCAATTGCAGGAATGAGTTCAGAAGAGTACCGCAATCAGGCAGGAAAGTAATGAAATAAGATTATCATATAGTACAAATGCAGTTATTTAGAACCGAGGGTAAGGAAATGGATCAGAATGCAAAGATATTTGTTGCCGGACACAGAGGACTTGTGGGAGCAGCAATTGTTAGAAATCTTGAAGCAAAGGGTTATCATAATATCATTAGAAGGACACACAGTGAACTGGATTTGACTGATCAAGCGGCAGTTTCTGCTTTCTTCGATCAGGAACAGCCGGAATATGTGGTACTTGCAGCTGCCAAAGTAGGCGGTATCAATGCAAACAATACAATGCCTGCGGAATTTGCTTATGTGAATATGCAGATCCAGTGTAATGTCATCCAGAGTGCACACACACATGGAGTAAAAAAATTATTATTTCTTGGAAGCACCTGTATCTATCCGAAGATGGCTCCGCAGCCGATCCCGGAAGATGCTCTGCTGACGGGTCCATTGGAAGAGACCAATGAGGCATATGCAATTGCTAAGATTTCCGGTCTGGAGATGTGCAAATTCTATAAACGCCAGTATGGAGATGATTACATTAGTTGTATGCCGACCAATTTATACGGTCCCTATGATAATTATGATCTGAGCAACTCACACGTTATGCCGGCAATGATCAGAAAGTTTCATGAAGCCAAGGTGAGCAATGCTCCACAGGTCGAACTCTGGGGGACGGGAACACCTCTTCGTGAGTTTCTGTATGTAGATGATATGGCAGATGCCTGCGTATTTCTCCTTGAAAATTACAGTGGAGAGCAGCACGTGAACATCGGAACAGGTAAGGAAGTTACCATTAGGGAACTTGCAGAAACAGTTAAGAGAATTGTCGGATATGATGGCGAGATTTATTGGAACAAGGATATGCCGGACGGAACCCCGCGAAAGCTCACAAATGTCGATAAGCTTCACGGTCTTGGCTGGACGCATAAAGTAGAACTCGAAGAGGGCGTGAAGATGGCCTATGAGTGGTTCAGAGATAATATCGAAAACGCAAAGTTATAATTATATTTCAAAAGCAAGAGACCGGCAGATAAGCCGGTCTCTTGCTAATTTCCTTCGAGCTCCAGATACATACCGAGGCAGCGCTCTTGCTTCGTAGAAAGTTCATGCTGTTGTGTGATAATCCAATTCATCTGCTGTTCTGTGATGAATCTGCTGTTTTTTTGAAATAGGGCAGGGTGTAGGATGTTGCCGACAACCAGTCCATCGCAGAATAATTTAATCCATTTTTCGTCCAATAGAAAATCATCACATGCAGCATTGACGGTATCTTCGGTATTCGGATAATGAGAGCTTGTCAATTTGTCTGCCAGGTGAACGTGTTCATATGGACCGCAAGGGTAAAAGTCGCCGTTTGGCGACAACCAACCGCATAACATGAGATTTCCTCCTTATATCAAGTTTACACAGGATGCGCACTGAAACATGCGCCGATACAATACCATTATATCGTGTCGGCATTCAGAAATAAACAAAAAGTGTTCGACAATTTTCTCACTTGTTGAACAGATGATTCTTTAGTATAATGGGTATGTTATATAGGGGAGAACCGAAATGAAAGCAGTAGTCCTATTTTTTACAGCACTATTAATCATTTATCTGGCAGAGAAGGAATACAGAAACAGAAAGTTGTTTTTATATCCGTCTCTTTTGTTGTGTCCTGTAATCGGAGTTATTGCGTATGCGGGGGTTCTGCTCAGCAGCCGATGCATGCAAGGCTCCAAAGGAACTCGGGATAAATGGAAAAAGGTTTGTGCGGTGCTCCTGTTTATGCTGGTTCTTGTTCTGGGCGGCAGCAGGAGTATTGGAGAGTGGTTTACACAGATACAGCGGTTCTTTGGTTCTATGGATCTTCAGAAAGCTATCTTTGCTGTGGTAATTTTGATTTCCATGATTGTTTATATGCTTCTTGCACGGAAGTTATGTGATGGGAATCGTGTTGATATAGCGGTATTTCTGCTTTTTGTATGTTTGATGAATATATGTGGTTATCGATTTGGAGAATTGTCAGAGCAGTTCCTGTTGGGAACAGAATCGCTGGATATATTGATCATGAGGCAGGTTGCCATACCGCTGATACTGCTGATTTTATTGACAAAAGGAACGGACAGGCCTTTACGAGAGGAACTATCGGATATAGAGGGGGATGATGAGATGGAGGAAAATCAGAAGATGGAAGAAAATCAGAAATCGAAGAAAGTCTCAAAGTTGATCAATGTGAAGACACTGACCCTGGCATTGATTATATTTGCATTGTTGACTGTGTTCTCGGTATTTACCCTGAATACGAAGATCAATAATATGTCTCTTTATATGGAACATATGCAGGAGAGTATTGATGAACTTAAGTAGTTTGTTATGTATCATTGCCAACTTCATAATCTATTTGGCATTTGGCTCGCTGATTACAGGCAGGAAGAGGCATAAAGAGTGGTCTTTGCCATTCACTCTATTAATGGGTTTCTTTCTGTACTACAGCCTGTTCTTCTTTTTCTGTGTGCCGATGATGCTGCGATTTCAGACTTTGACTTCGCTTGCACATCTATGGCTGGTGGTAGTCTGCATAATTGTGGTCTTATCTGCCATCCTCAATGGAGCAGCATGGTATGAAAAGATAAAGGAACTGTGGAAGAAACTCAGACAGACACCGCTTTTCTTTGCCGGACTGGCAATACTGTGCTTGACTCAGGTCATTGTGATTACGGGTGCCTATAATTTCACTTTGGATGCAACCTATTATGTCGGAAATGTGGCAGCTTCCGTCATGACTGATACCATGAATATATATGATCCATATACGGGTTTATGGCAGGATCATTTTGAGATGCGGTATTTTTTTGCGACGTATTCCATGAATGATGCAGTGATGTGCAAGCTGACCGGTCTGCATGCTTTGATTCAGACCAAGACCGTTATGACAGTGACGGTGACGATATTGACACAATTGCTTTACTATAAGATCGCAGAAGAACTTTTCGAAAATGATCGCAAGGCTGTGCTGTTGATGCAGGTGCTTATGGCAGTGGTCAATTTTACGTTTATTTCAATTTATACATCATCGAATTTTATGCTGACGCGTACGTTTGAGGGCAAGGCAGTTGTCGGAAATGTTGCGTTAGTCATGATTGTATATCTTTATATATTATTATTGAAGGAGCATAGGAAAGCAAGCTTGTGGTGGATGCTTTTCATAGTCTGCTTTGGTTCGATGACGATTTCCTCATCAGCCAATATGTTGGTGCCGGCAACCCTGTCAGTTCTGCTGGTACCGCTTGCTTTAATAAAAAAGGACTGGAAGATCCTGCCGAAGTATATTTTATGCATGTTGCCGTGCCTTATGATGGCACTCATGTATGTGGCATATGTGAAGGGATACTTTGTATTCCACACTTATTGATCTAAAGGTAGTTTCTGAAATATCAGGACGCTTTTTGAGATTTGGCGGATTGGCTTAAAGGATTGATTTTGGATATTTGGAGGAACAGAGATTGCAGACGTTGAATGTGGTTGATACCGGAATTGCATATTTACAGGCGTGCCTTAACTATTATGTGGATGGCTGTTCCTATTTCCTGCTGTATCTGATTGCGCTACTCTACTTTTTGGTAAAGGGGACAAAACGGGAGAAGCAGATTTTTCTGCCGAGTGCTTTGCTGCTGATACTGAGCGTTTACAATCCGATTTTTCCGGTTATCCTTTCCAGAATATTTGATGTCAACAAGGAGTATTACCGCTTCTTTTGGATTGCACCGGTAGTCATTGTGATTCCTTATGTATGTACGAAGATTTTCCTGCAGCAGAAGGAGAGGACAAAGCAGATTGTTGTCGGAATAGCATTTGTTACAATTCTATGCTTGTCAGGGCGCTTTATCTATGCTGACGGATATGTTAAAGCAGAAAATGAGTATAAGATGCCGGAAGAATTGATGACAATATCGCGCCTGATCCATGAGGATTCAGAGGTTAACTATCCGCGAGTGCTGATGGAATACAATTATAATATGGAGATGCGCCAGTACGATCCGTCTATTCTATTGACGATTGACCGGGAAGATTATCTGTATGCGGTCAGCAGTGTCTATACAGAGGAAATGCTGGAGGATGAGACGATGCCGCAATATAAGCTTCTGGCAAAGCTGATTCGTTATCAGGATATTTCGGATGAGGCATTCAAGCAGGCGCTGGATGCAACCAATACAGAATATATCGTGGTATCTGGCGGTAATGCCAATATTCCGTACTTTGGGGAGAACGGATACCGGCTGGTGGCACAGACGGAAAGCCATATGATATTTCATTATGAACTAAAGGAACGCGATGAATTTGAACTGATTGACTATACAGAACTGAGAAATAGCTTGTAAGGGTGTCGATAAGGAGAAAGTATGCTGCTGACGGTATTTACACCGACATATAACAGAAGAGAACTGCTTGGGCGTGTGTATCAGAGTCTGCTTTCTCAGACCTGCAGGGATTTTTGCTGGCTGATCGTGGATGATGGTTCTACGGACGATACCGAAAAGATGGTGCAGGCATGGGTGACAGAAGCCAAGATACAGATTATTTATGTATTTCGAGAAAATGGCGGGAAGATGCGTGCTCATAATACAGGTGTGGAAAAATGTACCACGGATTTATTTATGTGTCTGGATTCGGATGATTATCTGCCGGAGGATGCCGTGTCACAACTGATTGATACCTGGAATATCGTGTTGAGCGATCGGTCTCGGGACGCTGAAAAGGTTGCGGGTATCGTTGCGCATAAAGGAAAGAGTGCAACAGAGATATTAACCGGCGGGGAGTTTGCGGATGTAGAATATTCTACACTGCAGGGACTTTATTGCCAGGGGTTCTGCGGAGAGACGGCACTGGTTTTTCGGACAGAGGTGCTGCGTAAATTTCCTTTTCCTGAAATTGATGGAGAAAAATATGTGCCGGAAGACTATATATATGATAAAATAGATAAGGAATATGTCCTTAAGGTGTTACCACGCATTATCATGATCTGTGAAATTGTACAGTCAGGGTATACGGACAGCGTGGAACGGCTCAGAGATGAGAATCCGAGGGCATGGCTTTTATATTATGAGCAAAGAGCACAGGATGCATCTGCGTCGATTCTTAAAATGAAATATGTCAGTCACTATATGCGGTTTGCAAGATGTCTGAAGAAACCGATATGGGGCAATGAAAGAGTGATTTCCACAGGCTGGCTGTTACTTGCTCTGCCGGGATATCTGCTGCTTATGCTTAGGCGGAAGAAATAGGGGTGCTTTACTTTGGAAAAAAGAGATTTGCAGAAAAGGTTATATACCTTCTTTGCGGCATTTATCATAGTTGCGGTTGAAACAGCGATTGTCGGTGTTGCATGGGTGTATTTCTATAATAAGCAGCTTCCTAAGGAGTATTTCTTCTGGGGAAATGTATTCATATTGGTGATTTATCTGGTGATTCTGTTCTTTTTCTCCGGTATGTACGGAGGATTAAAGATTGGATCTTTTCGTATGTTGGAATTACTGTTTTCTCAGGTGTTTGCTACGGCATGTGCAGATATTTTGTTTTATGCGATTGCATGTATGCTTGCATACCACTTTCCGTCACCGATACCCTATATACTGGCGCTGGGAGTTCAATGCATCTGCATCGGATTGTGGATTATGGGGGCTACATATATCTATCGGTTCCTGTTTCCGCCGCTTGACATACTACTCATCCATGCGGGCGATCACACCGAAGTATTTGTGAATAAAGTAAAGACAAGAAAGCATCAGTTCCATATTTCCGAAGAGATTAAGACGGATGTTGAGATTGATCAGATCTACGAAGCAATAGAGCGTCACGAGGCAGTTATGATGTGGGATATCCCCACAACGCTCCGCAACAGGCTGTTCAAGTTCTGTTATGAGAAATCAGTCGATGTCTATGTCATGCCAAAGATTTCCGACATCATATTGAACGGCTCGCAGACACTGCATTTGTTTGACACACCGCTGCTTTTGACTAAGAGTACGCCGATGGAGCCGGAGCAGGTCATTGCAAAGCGGGTTTTCGATGTAGTTTTTGCACTGTTAATCCTGATCGTCACCTCTCCGATTATGTTGATTACCGCAATTGCGATTAAATTGTATGACAGAGGCCCTGTATTGTATACACAGGTAAGGTGCACGCTTGGCGGCAAAAGATTTAAGATGTATAAGTTCCGATCCATGATCGAGTCGGCCGAGAAGGACGGAGTGGCGAGACTGGCCACGCAAAATGATAATCGGATCACGCCGATCGGAAGGATCATTCGCAAGGTAAGGATTGATGAACTGCCGCAGTTATTTAATGTAATCAACGGGTCGATGTCCTTTGTAGGGCCACGTCCGGAACGTCCGGAGATTATTGAGAAATATACACAGGTCATGCCGGAGTTCGTATACCGCATGAAGGTCAAGGCAGGTCTTACGGGATATGCACAGATCTATGGAAAGTATAATTCACTGCCGTACGATAAGCTGAAGCTGGATCTGTATTATATTGAACATTTTTCGGTATGGCTGGATTTGAGACTGATTATACTGACCTTAAAGATTTTATTGACATTTGACAGTACAGAGGGAATTGCAGAGGGCAACCTTACACCGTTGGAACGGGGAATTGATGAAGATGAATGAGATAAAAGTGAGCATTGTCGTGCCTGTGCACAATGCGGCAAAATGCATAGAGGATACGATTCAGTCAGTCAGAAGCCAGACGATGCAGGACTGGGAAATGATACTGGTAGATGATGGTTCTACTGACAGCAGCGTGGAAATCATGGAACGCTATGTGTGTGATAATATCCATATCATTAAGTCAGGTAAGGGAGTCGGTGCTGCGGGTGCGAGAAACAAAGGATTGCGTGCTGCGCAGGGCAGATACCTTGCCTACATAGATGCAGATGATTTGTGGTCGCCTGATAAATTGGAACGACAGCTTGCATTTATGGAGGAGAATGAATGTGCATTTTCCTTTACCGGATATGAATTTGCAGATGAAAACGGAGTCGGTGTCGAAAAGATTGTACATGTGCCGTCAAAAATGAACTATCGTGCCGCACTGAAGAATACAACGATCTTTACCAGCACGGTTATGTTCGATATGACCAAAATATCAAAGAATCTGTTGACAATGCCGAATGTAGCGAGTGAAGACACAGCGACATGGTGGAAGATACTTAAGAAGGGCTACACAGCCTATGGCTTTGATGAGGCGCTGACTTTGTATAGGCGCAGTTCCGGTACGTTGTCGGCGAATAAGTTGACTGCCGTCAAGCGAATTTGGAATTTGTATCGAAATGTAGAGAAGCTATCTGTCTTTAAGAGCGCATATTGTTTTTGCTTCTATGCGGTTCGTGCGGTCATCAGACGCCTGTAGATCAGTATGCGAAGGGATGTGAGCGGTCATGAAATTGCAGGTCCTGCTGTCAGCGATGTTTTTGGACGGATATGAGTATATCAATTCGCTGCACATAAACGGTGATTGTCTGGTTGTGAACCAGTGTGAAAGAGATTCCGTGGATACGATTATGGAGAAGACACGGACAGTCAGATATATAGAAACAACAGAGCGCGGACTCAGTAAGAGTCGAAATATGGCGATTAAGAATGCGGATGCGGACGTTTGCATTCTATGTGATAATGATGTAGAATATGAGGAAGGCTACGAAGCGCTTATTTGCAATGCTTTCGAGACTCATCCGACGGCTGACATCATTGTTTTTTATATACAGAGGAAAGAGAAACCACAGCCGAACTATCCGGCCGAAAGGCGTATGGATTATCTGTCGGTGCTGAAGATATTCTCTCCGGAGGTTGCGTTTCGCAGAGAGAGCATCTGCAGCAGAGGAATTCAGTTTGATGAAAGCTTCGGAGCGGGTGCAAAGTACTATATGGGAGAAGAGAATCTGTTCCTGTATGACTGCCTGCGTGCCGGTCTTGAAATCATATACATGCCGGTGCAGATAGCAACTTTGCGCGAGACAGAGTCAACGTGGTTTCAGGGTTATGAGGATCGTTTTTTTATATCTCGCGGAGCCAATTATTGTGCAATGACGAAGAAGTACTGTATTTTTCTGATGCTGCAGTTTGCAATTAGAAAGCGAAGATTGTATCGGCAGGATCAGAGCGTGTCACAGGCAATCAAGCTGATGCTTCGTGGGCGTCGTGAATATTTGAATGATATCAAAGGTTTTGTGTAAAGGAAATGAGTGCATGAGAATTCTGATGGTGGGGGACTATCGTACGGGCACAGGTCCTGCGAATGTGACACGGAGTTATCTGGAGCATCTGCCGGCAGATACGATGAGGCTGAAGTATACGGGAAAATGTATGCGGGTGCCGGAGATACTGAGCAAGGTATTATTTGCGGATATTATATTATGTTCAGGATATTCCGCACAGAATATCCTAACAATGAAATGGGCACATATTTTAAGAAAACCTGTTGCTTATCTGATGCACGGTTGTGTCGAGCATGAAAATGCAATCAACGGAGTTCCCGATCTGAAGATGAATAAGATCGAGAGGGAGTCTTTGAAACTGACAGATGCAATTATAGCAGTTTCTGCACAGTTTGCAGCATGGTTGTGGGAACATTATCCGGAGTATATGGATAAGATTGATTTTGTGACAAACGGTGTCAGTTGGGATGAGTTAGCGGAACTGAATGCAGATGAAAAACGTGAACCTGATCAAATTATGTCCATTGGCGGCGGAATGCCAAGAAAGATGATTCGCTATATATGCGAGGCGATTGACCGGTTGAACAGAACAGAACAGATGAACCTGAGGTTGACGGTAATCGGAGATGTCGGCTATGATACGAAGGAAATCAATGCATATCCTTTTGTGGAGAACAAAGGGCTTGTGTCATTTGATGAGACTGTAAAGCTTTTGCATCAATCCGGATTGTTTATTCAGAACAGCTGTTTTGAGACATTTGGGCTTGCTCCTTTGGAAGCGCTTGCATGTGGCTGTGATTTGCTCTTGTCTGACAAAATCGGAGCAAGATTTATTTTGAAAGGGTTGGAAGACGGAGATCTCATACATGACTACAGTGACAGGGATGAGATTGCGGATAAGATAATGAGGCTGATGCAGCAGGGGAATCATGAGCGGCTGCAGCAGAGTATTGATAAGGAGTCTACTTCATGGGAAGCAAGGACAATGCAATTAGTGGAATTACTGCAGAAAATAAAAGAAAAGTATTAGTCAATACAATTCTCTTTTCAGTGATGTTTGCATGTTATGCACTTACTTTTTTGGTTCCGAAGTTCTATGGCGCAACGGACCGTTATGCGAGTCTGTTCATCTTCTGTATCTGTGTAGGATTGTTTCTGAACAATGTCGACTGGATTTCACTGATTAAGAATAAGGATAAGGAAATATGGATCCTGGCAGCGGTAGTTATTCTGACAGGTGTTAATTTGTTCATCATTGGTTCAAATAAGGGATGTTTTTTTGTGGCGGCAGATTTTGTGTTAGTCTGGTATCTGAGTGACAAGATTGTATTGACGGGCAGGCAGATCAAGGGAATGCAGATTTTCTATTTTGTTCTTTTGATGGTTTGGTTCTTTGTCGCATATCCTATTTTCTTCAGCGATTATGAGCAGATGGCATATAACACAAATACGGCGGCAACCTTTACGGTATTTACTCTGTTGTGTGCATACGGACTAATGAAGGAATGGTATCATAAGAAGGAAATTGCAGGATTGATTCTGGTCATGGTACTCGTCAGAACGGCACACTTAGTGGTGTGGCATCGAGCACGTGGCGCTTTTATTATGTTTTTGGCGTTTTTGTTTTTCTATTATTTCATTCCTCGTAAGTGGTGGGATTCCAAAAAGATATGCAGAGCGTTTTATTGGTTGTTGACAGTGGGGTCGCTGGCTTTTGTGATTTTATATACGGCAATCGGACAATTGGGTGTGAATTTTAAACTCCCTTTTTTCTATAAAAATGTCTTTTCGGGACGACAGAAGATATGGCTGGAGGTTGGCAAGATGTTTATCAAGCAGCCGATTACGGGTATCGGCTCCGGTTATGATCTGGATACATTTATCGAATACAATCTGCACAATGCGATGTATGATCTCATTGCGGTTCATGGGATTTTGGTATTTGTGGGAATACTCTATATTGTATATAAAAGATTTGACGGATTCAGACGCATTTCGAATAAGAATGCAATGGTACTCTGTGCATTATGTGCAGTGCTCGCGGTATTTTTGGAATCCTTCTTTGACGTTGATTTAATCTGGGCTGATTATGCGCCCAATATGCTGTTTCTGTTGGCAATGATTCGCTCGGGAACTTCAGGGGCGACAGGAGAAACACAGTAATGTGGTGATGATATGGGAAGATACAAATATTTAGCAAATAACATTGCCCTCTTTTCCATCAGTAATTTTGTTTCCAAGATACTGGTCTTTTTACTCGTACCGTTTTATACAAGTGTATTGACAACAAAGGAATACGGAATAGCCGATATCATGCAGGTGACGCTGCTGTTGCTGGTCCCTGCGCTGACGATGAATATGGGCGAGGCGGCGCTGCGGTTTGCCATTGAAAGAGAAGATAAGAGAGCGGATATATTAAGAATAGGACTGAAATATACGGGAATTGCCATGCTGTTCGTGGCAGCTGTTGCCGGAGTTTCAGCCTTTTTTGTGCCTGCTGAAGTCAGGAGATATCTGTTCTTTTTCATTGTTCTGTTTGCAACGAACGCCTTATATGAATATTTGATCCTGTTCTTTCAGGGTTCGGAGATGGTTCCTGTGGTAGTCATCGGTTCAATTACGTGCACAATTATTATGTTGTGTTCTAATCTGTTTCTGCTGTTGGTGTTAAAGATAGGTCTAAATGGCTATCTGCTGGCACAGATCATATCCTATCTTGCGGCTTCTGTAGTCATGCTCCTGTTGTCGGGCGGAAGAAGATATATCCGAGCATGGCAGAAGGATAAGGAACTGGAGCAGGAGATGCTCGGCTATGGAAAGCCGATGATTCTTTATTCAACAGGCAGTTGGATCAATAATGCAAGTGACCGCTATATTGTTGCGGCAATCTGCGGAACCGCAGTGAATGGTATCTATGGTGCCGCATATAAGATACCTGCGATGCTGACGGTATTTCAGCGTATTTTTGCCCAAGCATGGCAGATGTCGGCAACCAAGAATTATCAGGAAGAAGACTCATCGGATTTTTTCTCAACCATGTATAAAGTATACAATGCCTTTATGGTGCTTGGATGTTCCTTTTTGATTGTGATTGTGAAGCTGCTTGCGCAGTTTTTGTTCAGAAAAGATTTTTATGCGGCATGGGAATTCGTTCCGCCATTGCTCATATCTATCATTTTTGGTGCATTGACAGGGTTTCTCGGTTCTATATGCCTGGCGCATAAGGATTCTAAGAGTATGGGGGTTGCGACCGGAATCGGTGCGCTGCTGAATATCCTGCTGAACTTGGTCAGTATTCCTTATATAGGAGCCATGGGTGCGGCGGTTGCAACCGCAATTTCCTACTATACGATGTATCTGATGGCATTCCTGATTGTGAGGAAACACGTAACGCTGCACATTAATCTGAAAAAGGATTACTTTGCCTATTTGATTGTAATCATACAGGCGGTTCTGGTCATACGCGAAGTGCCGTATGTATATCTGATTACGGGCTTGCTGTTTTTGACCTTGGTGTTGCTATATTTAGGAGAAACTCGACAGATAGCAGCCAAACTGATTCAAAAATACGGAAGACGGGACACAGAACAATAGATTGTGCATAGAAATGAGAGGTTGAATGGACAATGAGCACAGAAAAACGTGAACAAATAGGGACGATAAGCATATTAACTGCTCTATTTATCATCATTGCAGGATCATGGTTTTACAAACCCTTGCAGGAAATAACGGCGGTCTATGCAACGCTGATAACTGCATTGGCACTCGGTATCGCTTTTTTATGTTATGTGGATTTGAAGAAAGCATTTCGTGAACCGGCTTTTTATCTGATGTTGTTTGCGGATGTACTGACATTGGTCAATCTTTTTGTGGTCGATTCCGGGAAGGGTGCACTGCTGACAGTGGTCGATCTGCTGCTGGTTTTGTTTTTGATCGATAAGGTAGTGGTAGGAAGAGTGCAGATATTGGTGGTATGTGCTGTCGAACTGGCCTTCTTTTTCTATTGGACATTGACACCTAAGGGTTACTATCAGGGATTTAATATCAATTATGGCGGACTGGTGCTTTTGACAGGGCTGCTGTTTGGCATGATTCTTCTGGAAATGCTGAAACAGGAGCATAGATATGATTATGTCTGGATTGGGCAGATTGTGCTGATGTGCATAGGGTGCAGAGTCACCTATGTGGCTTACAGAGATTTGTTTCTGTTCTATCTGGTGTATGCCGCAGCGACTCTGTTCATGATACTGAAGCGGAAGGAACAGCAGAAATATTTTTGGATACTTCAGGCAACGCTATTGATTCTCGGGTTTGAGATTATTTCTTATTATTTATCGCGTTGCGCATTGATCGGTGCACTGGCTTTTGTCGTGTTGATCTTGATTCCGGGGAAGTTTTGGATGAATACGGTGGGAAAGGTATGCTTTGCAGTCATCAGTTTTGGACTGACCATCGGAACGGTTCTGTTTTCTGTTCTTCTGGTATGGCTCGGAGGGATGCGGGAAACATTGAATATCAAGATTTTGTATAAGGATATCTTTTCCGGCCGCGAAGAGGTATGGGGAGAACTTTGGGGAGAGTATCTCAGACATCCGATTACGGGAATGGGTTCCTCCTATACACTGCACGTTACGAATCTGGAGGGTACATTTGAGGTGCATAACGGGCTTTTGGATATTTTGTTCGTGCATGGACCGATTGTATTTGTCATAGTGCTTTGCTTTTTGCTTCCGCTTTTGCTGAAACTGCGGGAACAGATGGCATCGGATGCCGTTTCAAGATTTGCAGCAGCCGGAATCTTTGCAATGCTGATGACTTCCTTCTTTGAGAATTATTTTATTGTGCCGCCGTTCATGCTGTTATTCATGCTGTTATTTACGCTTGTGAACAAGAGGCGGCGTGAAACTGCAGAGTCGTCATGATATATGTACGGAAAGAAGTCGGAAATCTTGAATTGATGCAGAAAATTTGGTATAATAATTCGATACGCGTATAAGCGTTATTGATTTTTATGACAAAGAGAAAGAATGGCAAATATAATGATAAAGAACAGACAACTATTCGCAAGAAGAATGATGTTGATCGCATATGATATTTTATCGGTTATGGCAGCTACCTATCTGGGTTTGATTACCCGGTTTGATTTCAGTTATGCAGAGGTACTTGCGCAACCGGATGCAGGAGCTTACATTGAATCGGCATGGAATTATCTGCCCTACAGCATCGTAATTACGCTTTTGGCTTTTTGGGTTTTGCACCTGTATCAAAGTTTGTGGGAGTATGCAGGCGCGACCGAGGTGGCAAATGTCATCATTGCCTGTATGGTATCTGCCATTTCACAGATGGTGATTGTAAATATGATTTTGAAATGGGTTTATCCCAGAACCTGTTTTGTTGCGTTTGGTGGTTTCTTATTGGCGTTTGCAGCGATCGGAAGGTTTTCTTACAGGGCGTTCCGTACATTTGTAGAGAAAAGGACTGATAAGGCCAAAAACGTTAATGTCATGGTAATCGGTGCCGGTGATGCCGGAAATTCCCTTATCAGGGAAATGAACACAAGCAAATTCATTCAGAAAAGTGCATTGTGTGTGATTGATGATGACAAATCCAAAATCGGTAATTATATTCATGGCGTAAAGGTTGTCGGTGACAGAAATGATATTCTCGAATATGCGGCAAAGTATGATATCGATGAAATCATTATCGCAATGCCTGCGGCTCCGAGACTTGTTGTTAAAGAAATTCTTGAAATATGCAAAGAGACGAAATGTGAGTTGAAGACCTTACCCGGTATCTATCAGTTGGTAAACGGCGAGGTGAACGTCAGTCAGCTTAGAAAGGTAGATGTCATTGATTTGCTGGGCAGAGATCCGATTGCAGTCGATCTGGATTCCATCATGGGATATGTGCGGGATAAGATCGTTCTTGTGACGGGCGGCGGCGGTTCCATCGGCAGTGAGTTATGTCGTCAGATAGCCGATTCACAGCCGAAACAGCTGATCATATTTGACATTTATGAGAACAGCGCATATGACATACAACAGGAGCTTGTCAAGAAGTATCCGGAGATGAATCTGCTTGTATTGATCGGTTCTGTCAGAAATACCAATCGTATCAATGCAATCTTTGAAAAATACAGACCTGATATCGTATATCATGCAGCAGCACATAAGCATGTGCCGCTTATGGAGGAGAGCCCGAACGAGGCCATTAAGAACAATGTTCTCGGGACATGGAAGACTGCGGATGCGGCACTTCACTATGGTGCGAAGAAATTCGTCATGATTTCTACAGACAAAGCAGTGAATCCAACCAACATCATGGGTGCCAGCAAGAGAATCTGTGAGATGATCGTGCAGGCATATAATAATCGTGGAGCAACAGAATTTGTGGCGGTGCGTTTCGGTAATGTACTCGGCAGCAACGGCAGTGTCATACCTCTTTTTAGAAAGCAGATTGCATCGGGTGGACCTGTTACGGTTACACATCCTGATATCATTCGATATTTTATGACCATTCCGGAGGCGGTATCTCTCGTATTGCAGGCAGGTGCCTATGCAAAGGGCGGAGAGATTTTTGTGCTGGATATGGGAGAGCCGGTTAGGATACTGGATCTGGCGATGAATCTGATTCGTCTGTCCGGATACGTACCGGGAGAGGACATTCAGATACAATTCACGGGCCTGCGTCCCGGAGAGAAGCTCTATGAAGAGCTCCTAATGAAGGAAGAGGGCATGCAGGAAACGGCAAATAAGCTCATTCACATCGGAAAACCGATTGATTTTGATGAGGGAAAATTCTTTGCCCAACTGGAGGATTTAAAGAGCGACTCCAAGATTGAGGCGGATAATGAAGAGATTAGAGGATGGATACAGAAAATCGTACCAACCTATCAGAGAAGAAAAACAGAACAGAAAGCTGGCGGTCAAGATGGAGAATAAGAAAATATTTTTATCATGTCCTACGATGCATCAGGAAGAAATGGAGTATATCCAGTTAGCATTTGATACAAACTGGGTGGCACCACTCGGGGCGAATGTAACAGGATTGGAAGAAGATATATGTGCCTACACAGGAATCAAGCATGCAACAGCATTGAGTGCAGGAACAGCAGCAATTCATATGGCATTTAAGGTGCTGGGAGTCGGAGCGGGTGACATTGTATTTTGTTCTTCCCTGACATTTTCGGCGACAGCGAATCCGATCACTTATGTAGGTGCGGTTCCGGTTTTTATCGATAGTGAAGAAGAGACATGGAATATGGATCCAAAGGCACTGGAAAAGGCATTTGAGAAATATCCGAATGCAAAGGCAGTCATTTCGGCGAACCTCTATGGAACACCTGCAAAACTGGATCAGATCGCAGCAATCTGCAAGAAGCACGGAGTACCGTTTGTAGAGGATGCAGCAGAGTCATTGGGCTCAACTTATCAGGGAAAACAGACAGGAAGCTTTGGCGAGATCGGTATCTTTTCCTTTAACGGAAATAAGATCATTACAACTTCCGGCGGAGGAATGTTAGCATCTAATAACGAAGCCTATACGAAGAAAACACTTTTTTTATCCACACAGGCAAGAGAACCGGCAAAGCATTATGAGCATAAGGAAATTGGATACAATTATAGAATGTCCAATATTGTAGCGGGAATCGGACGCGGACAGATGAAACATCTGGATGAGCATGTTGCACTGAAGAAAGCTATCTATTTCGAGTATCAGAAACGTTTTGCTGATATTTCAGAAATTACGATGAATCCTTATCTTGCAGACAGTGAGCCGAACTTCTGGTTATCCTGTATGACACTTGCAAAAGATTCGAAAGTCACTCCGGCGCAGATTGGAGAAGCACTTGAGAAGGAAAATATCGAGACGCGTCCGATTTGGAAGCCGATGAACCTGCAGCCTGTATTTGCCAAGAATGATTTTATACAGGTAAAGGATGGTATGAGTGTCGGTGAAGATATCTTCAACAGAGGAATCTGTCTGCCGTCAGATATCAAGAACACACAGGAAGACATGGATAAGATCATCACGATCATCAGAGGATTATTTGGAAAATGATATATCAAAACTACGTAAAACGCTTATTTGACATCATCATATCAGGACTCTTCATCATAGTGCTGTCACCGGTATATCTGGTGCTTGCGCTTTTGGTACGTGTAAAACTTGGAAGTCCGGTCCTGTTCAGACAAAAGCGCCCGGGAAGAAATGAAAAGATCTTTGATATGTATAAGTTTCGTTCCATGACAGATGAAAAGGATGCAAACGGCGAATATCTGCCGGATGAAGTTCGCTTGAATTCTTTTGGAAAGAAGCTGCGTTCTACGAGTCTGGATGAATTGCCGGAATTATTTAATATTTTCAAGGGAGACATGAGCATTGTCGGTCCGAGACCGTTGCTCATTAAGTATCTGCCTTATTATACAGAAGAAGAAAAGAGACGTCACGATGTCAGACCGGGACTCACAGGACTGGCACAGGTCAACGGACGGAATGCACTTGGCTGGGAAGATCGTTTCAGATATGACATCGAATATGTAGATCACTGTACATTTGCCATGGATATCAAGATTTTATGGACAACGGTCTTCAAAGTATTGAAGAGATCAGGAGCGTTATCCGGTTCGGCACAGACGGTTGAGGATTTTGATGTCTACAGACAGAAAAGGGAAGGCGTATCATGAATTTCATACCGGTATTATCGAATCAACAGCAGGCAACACCCATTCATGAACTTCATGAGACACTACAGGGAAATCGTTTCTACATGAAGCGGGAAGACCTCATTCCTTTTAGTTTTGGTGGAAATAAAGCGAGAAAAGCAAAGTTTTTCTATGCGGATATGCTTCAAGAGAAGCCGGATGTGGTTGTTACATATGGTTCCGGCAGTTCTAACCACTGCCGCATCATTGCAAATATGGCATCGGCGATGGGGATTTCATGTCATATCATTTCTCCGAAGGATCATTATGAGGAGACGATGAATTCCAGAATGACAGAGCTCTTCGGGGCAACGATTGAAATCTGTCCGGTAGAACAGGTCAGCCAGACGATTGATGCCTGCCTGGAACGACTGAGAGGGGAAGGAAAGAATCCCTATTTCATTCAGGGTGGCGGTCACGGAAATCTTGGCACGGCCGCATATGTGGAAGCATATGAGGAAATCCTGAATTATGAGCAGAAAACAGGAACGAAATTTGATTATATTTTCTTTGCCTCAGGAACGGGTACGACACAGGCAGGACTTGTGTGCGGACAGCTTTTAGCCCGCAGGGAGGATCAGCAGATTGTCGGCATCAGCATTGCAAGAACAAAGGAACGCGGATATGAAGTGATCAGTGACAGTATCCGGGAATACTTTGAGCAGTATGAAGCCAATATGCCGATGGATTTTGAAGAACATTTGATTTTTACCGATGCCTATCGAAAAGAAGGATATGGAAATTATGATACACAGGTAACAGATACGATCAATCAGGTGTTACGGCAAGAGGGAATCCCGATGGATACAACTTATGTCGGCAAGGCATTTTGCGGAATGCAGACTTATATCAGGGACAACGGAATCAAGGACAGTAATGTTCTCTTTATCCACACAGGCGGCACGCCCCTGTTTTTCGATCGGGTGCAGCAGTAAATTCTGAGAAAAGGAAGAATCGTTTACATGAATCTATTGATTTTAAGCGCAGGAACCAGAAATAAAGTTGTACAGTATTTTAAGAAGGAAGTCGGTAACACAGGAAAGATCATCGCTACAGATTGCAGTGATCTGGCACCGGCTATTTATGAAGCAGATGCCTATTATATTGTTCCGAGAATTACAGAACCGGGCTATATAGATGTGATTTTGGATATTTGTAAAAAAGAGCATATTGACGGAGCATTTTCATTGATCGATCCGGAACTTTCTATGCTTGCAGAACACAGGGAAGAGTTTCTGGCAGTCGGATGTACACCGATCATCTCGCCCTATGAGGCAACGGAAATCTGCTTTGATAAATACAGAATGTATCAGAAACTATTGGAGTTCGGAATTCCGACAGGAAAATGTTATGTGGACAGAGACAGTTTTGTGGCAGCAGCCGAAGCCGGTGAGATTTCGTTTCCGGTGTTTGTAAAGCCGGTCAAAGGCAGTGCAAGCATCAATATCAACCGTGTACAGGGACAGAAAGAGATTGATGTCCTATTCGCGCTGTATGATGATCTGATGGTGCAGGAATACATGAATGGCACGGAATATGGTGCAGATGTCTATGTGGATCTGATTTCCGGGAAGACAAAAGCAATCTTTGTGAAAGAGAAGATCGTAATGCGTGCCGGTGAGACAGATAAATCTGTTTCGGTTAAGGATGAAGCATTATTTAAACTGATTGCAGACTTTGTAGAACGACTGGGACTGCGGGGAATCATTGATATCGATATTTTCAAGATTGACGGCACTTATTATATCTCAGAAGTCAATCCCAGGTTTGGCGGCGGTTATCCGCATGCGTATGCGTGTGGGATGAATGTGCCGAAGCTGATTCTTAAGAATCTGTCAGGTCAGGAAAATGAAGTTGAGATCGGCCGGTACGAGCTTGGAAAATACATGATGAAATATAACGAGATCATGATACGATAGTAAGACAGACACAATGGGAGAGCGGAATGCAGAAGAAGATACTCTACTTAACTTTATCTGAAATCGACCTGACAGAAGAGGGCATTTATTCGGATCTGATCAACGAATTGACTGCTCTTGGTCATGAGGTGACAGTGGTTGTTGCTGATCATGCAGGCCATATTTCCGCAACCGGATTATCCACAGAGCATGGAATCCGTGTGCTTCGTGTGTTGGTAGGAGAATTATTCAGAGTTAATTTCATTAAAAAGGGAATAAATACATTAAAGGTAGAACCTTGCTTTAAGAAAGCAATCAGACAACACCTGAGAACAGAACAATTTGATCTGGTGCTTTATGCAACACCTCCGGTGACCTTTGCCAGTGTGGTGGCATATTGTAAGAAGCATCTGGGTTGCCAATCTTATCTGATGCTCAAGGATATTTTTCCGCAAAATGCAGTTGATATCGGACTTTTTTCTAATGGTGGACTGCTGCATCGTTTCTTTCAACAAAAAGAGAGAAAACTATATGCACTTTCTGACACCATCGGGTGTATGTCCCGGGCCAATATTGATTATCTGAGGACACATGAACAGGAACTTGTACAGGATAAAATAGAATTATTTCCGAACACTGTGAGCATAGCAAAGTTAGATAAAGCATTGAGAGACAGCTCAGGAGTAAGTGTGGATGAGATTCGGGAGCGTTATCAGATTCCAAAAGAGCGGACAGTATTCGTGTTCGGCGGCAACTTAGGAAAGCCACAGGCGATAGATTATTTGATTGACGCTATCAAACAACTGGAAAGCTACCAAAAGGCATATTTTCTCTTTGTCGGAAACGGCTCAGAGAAAAGTAAGGTACAGGAAGCTGCAAAGAAGTATGAAAATATAGGCTTTATTGATTTTATTCCGGTAGATGAGTATCATACATTGATGCAGGCGTGTGATGTCGGAATCATCTCGCTGGATGTGAGATTTACCATTCCGAATTATCCTTCACGTACGTTGTCTTACATGGCAATGAGCAAACCGATTCTTGCCTGTACGGACAGAAATACCGACATCCGCAGATTGGTGGAAAGCGATGCGGCATGCGGGCTGTGGAATGCATCGGACGATATAGAAGCTTTTGCAGGCAGGATAAAAGTGTTGTGTGAGGATGAAGCATTGAGACTGCAATATGGAAAAAACGGAAGAAAATATTTGGAAGAAAATTTTGATGTCAGCCGTTCTGTGAAACTGCTGGAATCACATTTCATATAATCCACGATAGACATAGATAACTGAACTGCGTGTGAAAAAGAAAGGACAAGACAATGGATATATTTGAAGGAAAGACATTACTCATCACCGGAGGTACGGGGTCGTTCGGAAATGCGGTATTAAAGAGATTTTTGAATACGAGCATCAAGGAGATTCGAATTTTCAGCAGAGATGAAAAGAAGCAGGACGATATGCGCCATGAATATCAGAATGACAAGATTAAATATTACATTGGAAATGTACGTGATCTGCAGAGCGTTAAGGATGCAATGCATGGTGTGGATTATATCTTTCACGCTGCAGCACTCAAACAGGTGCCGAGCTGTGAGTTCTTCCCGTTAGAAGCGGTCAAGACCAATGTATTTGGTACGGATAATGTCCTGACGGCAGCCATTCAGGCAGGCGTCAAGAAAGTCATTTGTCTGTCGACCGATAAAGCGGCTTATCCGGTGAATGCAATGGGCACGAGCAAGGCAATGATGGAGAAGGTATTTGTTGCAAAATCCAGAACCGTTGACAGCGATCAGACGCTGATCTGTGGTACACGTTACGGAAATGTCATGTGTTCCAGAGGTTCGGTCATTCCGCTTTTCATTGAGCAGATCAAGGCGGGAAATCCATTGACGGTAACAGAACCCACGATGACCCGTTTTATCATGAGTTTGGAGGAAGCTGTAGAATTGGTTATTTTTGCGTTTGAACATGCGGCAGCAGGTGATATCATGGTGCAGAAGGCCCCGGCATGTACCATTGAGGTACTTGCACAGGCAGTGAAAGAGTTGTTTCATGCAGATAATCCGATTAAGGTCATCGGCATCAGACATGGTGAGAAGATGTATGAGACGTTGCTCACCAACGAAGAGTGTGCAAGAACGACTGATATGGGCGGGTTTTATCGCGTGCCTGCCGACCAGCGAGATCTGAACTACGACCAGTATTTCAATGTCGGTAATCAGGAAAGAAACAGGCTGACAGAGTTCAATTCCAACAATACGGAGATTTTGAATGTGGAACAGGTCAAAGAGAAGCTGTTACAGTTGGAACACATCAGAGAAGAACTGAGAGAATGGGAAAATCAATGAATATACTTGTCACAGGAGCCAAAGGCTTTGTAGGGAAAAATTTAATATGGGAGCTTAGAAACAGAGGCTATGAGCATATTTTTGCATATGACATTGATTCCGATGAAGCAGATCTCGATCGCTATACGAGAGATTGTGAATTCGTTTTTCATTTGGCAGGTGTGAATCGTCCCAAGGATGAGAAGGAGTTCATGGAGGGGAACTTCGGTTTTACTTCGGTGCTTTTGTCAAAACTTAAGCAGCATTCAAATCATGCCCCGATATTGATTACGTCTTCCATTCAGGCTGAGCTCGATAATCCCTACGGAAAGAGCAAAAAAGCAGGTGAGGATCTGCTCTTTGCCTATGAAGAGGAGACCGGTGCACCGGCAATCATATATCGTCTGCCGAATGTGTTCGGCAAATGGTGCAGACCGAATTACAACAGCGGGGTTGCGACATTCTGCAATAACATTGCCAATGATCTTGAAATTAAGGTCAATGACCCGAATACGGTCATGAATCTGGTCTATATCGATGATGTGGTGGATGAATTTATTGCAGCGCTCGAGGGACGTGAAAACAGAATCGGTAATTTCTGCGTGGTTCCGACTGTGCATACAGTATCGCTTGGCAAGATCGTAGAGACGCTCTATACCTTTAAAGAGAGCCGAAATACATTATCGGTTCCTTATATGGAAAATGAATTTGAGAAAAAGCTTTACAGTACTTATCTGAGTTACCTGCCAAAGGATGGATTTGCTTATCCGCTCAAGATGAATGCAGACGACAGAGGCTCTTTTACAGAATTTATCAGAACCGCCGACAGAGGGCAGGTATCCGTCAATATCTCGAAACCCGGAATTACAAAAGGCAAGCATTGGCATCATACCAAAAATGAGAAATTTCTGGTCGTTAAGGGACGCGGATGTATCAGATTTCGCCAGATCGATGAAGACGAAATCATAGAGTATCACGTAAACGGAGATGAGCTGACGGTAGTCGATATTCCGACCGGATATACACATGAGATTACCAATGAAGGCACAGAGGACATGGTAACTGTCATGTGGGCAAATGAAGCATATGACCCGGGAAAGCCGGACACATTTTATCTGGATGTGGAGAGGAGAGGCAAATGAGCAAGCTTAAGGTAATGACAATCGTAGGAACCAGACCGGAAATCATCAGATTGTCAGCAGTCATTAAATGTGCGGACAAGTACTTTAACCACATATTGGTTCACACAGGACAGAACTATGATTATACATTGAATCAGATTTTTTTTGAGGATCTGAACCTGCGTGCACCCGATCACTATCTGGAGAGTGTAGGTAAGAATCTGGGTGAGACGATGGGCAATATCATTGCCAAGTCCTATGAACTCATGCAGCAGATAAAGCCGGATGCAGTATTGCTGTTGGGAGACACCAACTCCGCGCTTTCCGCGATATCCGCTAAGCGCTTGAAGATTCCCATTTTTCATATGGAGGCGGGCAATCGCTGTTGGGATTGGAATGTGTCTGAGATGATCAACCGCAAGATCGTAGATCATATATCCGACATCAATCTGCCCTATACGGAGCATTCCAGAAGGTATCTGCTGTCAGAGGGAATCGACGGCAAGACCATATTTGTGACCGGATCTCCCATGCGTGAGGTTCTGCGTGATCATATGGAGAAGATTGAGCAGAGTGATGTTCTCACAAGACTGAACCTTGAAAGAGGAAAATATATCTTGGTCTCGGCGCACAGAGAAGAAAACATAGATTTGGAAGACAATTTCATGGATCTCATGAATGCCATCAATCGTATGGCTGAGAAATATCAGATGCCAATTATTTATTCGACGCATCCTCGTTCCATGAAGTTCATAGAACAGAGAAAATTCAAGTTTCATCCGCTTGTATCCAACATGAAGCCTTTTGGCTTTTTAGACTATAACAAATTGCAGATGAATGCTTATTGCGTTCTTTCCGACAGCGGTACATTGTCCGAAGAATCGGCAATGCTGAATTTCCCGGGAGTCTTGATCCGGACATCAACGGAACGTCCGGAGGTGTTGGATAAGGGAACAATTGTCATCGGCGGCATCAAAGGCGATGACGTTGAGCAGGCTGCAGAGCTTGCAGTGGCAATGTATGAAAACAAAGAAGAAGTAGTGATGGCAGAAGATTATGCAGACATGAACGTGTCCGTCAAAGTTGTAAAACTCATACAGAGTTATACCGAAATCGTAAATAAGACAGTGTGGGGTAAGTAATTTGAGAATCGTAGTCAATGACATTGCTGCAAGTAAAACAGGTGCATTATCTATCCTAACGGACTTTTATCACTATATTGCAGAGCACGATCGGGAAAATGAATGGATTTTTCTGTTAGGCGGTTCATACATAGAAGAAACTGAGCGTATTAAGGTCCATGTTATGCAGAAAGTCAAAAAGAGCTGGATCAATCGTTTGTGCTTTGATCTCTTTACCGGAGCATCTTATATTCGTGCCCTCAAGCCTGATGTAGTTTTTTCTTTGCAGAATACGATTACCTTTGGTTACAAAGGAAAACAGATTGTCTATGTGCATCAACCACTGGGCTTTCAGACGGTTAAGAAATTTTCACTTCTAAAGTCAAACGAACGAGAATACGCTATATATCAATATTTTATCGGAGCAATTATAAATGCATCGATTCGAAGAGCGGACAAGGTCATTGTCCAAACAGATTGGATGCGCAATGCAGTAGCAAAGAAAGCACATGTATCAACAAATAAAATAGTGCAAATATTACCCGATGTAGAAAATTTGAATCAATATAGACGCCAAGGAGTTCGGAAGTCTAACCAATTCTTTTTTCCCTCCGGTGTCATGATTTATAAAAATCATGAGTGCATCCTGCGTGCCTGCACTCTTTTGAACCAAAAAGAAATCACGGACTTCAATATTCTTTTTACCATAGATGACGAAGCATTGAAATCGATTACCGATTATCAGTATGATAACCAACATGAAAATATTACAACAACAGGCCGTCTGACCAAAGAGCAAGTCTTGGATGCTTATAATGAGCGGACATTGATTTTTCCCTCATATATAGAAACCTTTGGGTACCCGTTAGCCGAGGCTCGTCAGTTTGAATCACCAATTCTGGCCTCCGACTGCCCTTTCTGCCATGAAGTTTTAGAAGGCTACCAGGATGTCAACTATTTCGATCCTTTCAATCCCGCCGAACTGGCTGATCTAATGGAAAAGAGCATTGGAAATGCCCTATGTCCGCAAACAGCTATCGACAAGCATATAGCTGTCAATGTTGATAATCATCCCCGTGACAGCTGGTCTGAAGTGCTGAATGTTATACAAAACTAGAAAACAAAGAGATACTATAGTTTTAAACCAACGGCTTTAGGAGACCTTATAATGAACAAATTAAAATCGATTCAGATTTCCAACATATATTATCTGGCTGTTATGCTTGCATACACCTTGACCATGGCTTTCAATGTGCATCCCGGTGTATTTGCTGCATTTCTAATGTTATGTATCGCGGTTCAACTGTTGGCACAAAAGAAGATTCAACTGACTACAACAGTAGATTATCTAATTATTGTTTATCTGGCCTATAATCTGTTATCTGTTATCTGGCTGACTGTCAATGGTCTCCCTATCAGAATATATGTTGAGGAATTCTCTAACTCTGTCTTCACTGTCGTCTTTTATTTCGTCGGAAAATCTGTTAAGGAAAATACAGAGAAATTCTACCGCTGGTTCCTGGCGGCAGTTTTATATGTCTGCCTCATTGGTCTTGTTCTCTATATTTGGGCTCCACAGTTCTATCTGGATTTCCTGGTTGATGTCTACATTTCCAAGGCTGACGCGGCAACCATGAGAATCCGCATGGCATCCGTAATCGGCAGCACTTGTCTTGGCGCTCTTGCAACATATGGTATGCTTGCTTCCGCATATTTTGTCATGAAAGACAAAACAAAGAGGATCATAGGAATTATTCTGTTTTTTGTAAATTTCTTCTTCGCAATGATGAGCAATCAAAGAGCTGCAATGGTGGTGGCTTTTGTCATTATCATATATATAAATTGGCTGCTTTTCTTTACTTTTGGAGCAATCAAGAAGAAATATCTGGGAGTGGAAATAGGGATATTGGCAGTTGGTTTTATAGGAATATGTGTGTTTTATATGGAAGCGATTGTTAAGGTGTTTCGCAGATTTGCTTCTTTACCGGGAGCTATCGGGCAGCGAAGTGAACAGTGGGTGGTGGCAATGAATACGCTCTACAATACATGGCTTGGTAACGGTTTGGGTGCGAACGGACACAAAGCACTTGAATATGAGGGTGCACATGTCATAGCAGACGGTGGTTTGGTTAAGCTTTTCTGTGAAGAAGGAGTTATCGGATTCTCCATTTTCTTGTTTATTTTGTTCCTGGTCTGCAGAGCAGCGTGTAAGAACTTAGAGGATTACTATATTGAGATTGGTATCATTGCAATTACGTTACTGTCCTCAATAGGCTCCAATATCATAGCATTTCAGTTGACAACACCGATTTTCTGGTTTGCGGTTGGCAGATGTGCTTTTGCAATCAAGAATCAGAATTGTGATCGAAAACTTAAGCAGGAAACAGGAGAAGCGAGTAGATGAAAGTCATTTGTATGTATCTGCCACAGTACCATACGTTTAAAGAGAATAATGAGTGGTGGGGTGAGGGCTACACAGAATGGACTGCTGTGAAGCGCAGTAAGTCTCTCTATAAAGGACATATGCAGCCGAGAGTTCCGCTGGACAACAGATACTATGATCTGTTAAATGATGGTGTTGCAACGTGGCAGTGGCAGGCTGATCTTGCAAAAAAATATGATGTATATGGTTTCTGTGTTTATCAGTATTGGTTCAAGGGACGCCAACTGATGGAAAAGCCTATGGAAATTCTGCTGCAGCATCCCGAGATTGATTTGCGTTACAGCATATGTTGGGCAAATGAGTCGTGGACCAGAACATGGTATGGAATCGAAGAAGAAATTCTGATGAAGCAGGAGTATGGAGAAGAAGCAGACTGGAGACGTCACTTTGAGTATCTGCTTCCTTTCTTTCAAGATGTGCGTTATATTAAAATCGATCAGAAGCCGGTGTTACATATTTACAGAACACCCGATATTGATTGCTTGGAAGAAATGCTTTCGTGTTTCAGAAAGTGGGCTGTAGAGGAAGGCTTTGCAGGACTCTATATTGTATCTGCTAAGACTGCTGCAGAACAGGAAACGAGGACAGAGCTGATAGACGGATACTACTATTTTGAACCCGGATATACTCTAAAACATGACTTCGGACTATTACATCGTATGTATTATAGCGGAAGTGTTCTTATTAAATCAAGATTAAACAAAATTTTGAAAAGAAAACTGCTGGAGAGAACCATTCCTTCCAGTTGGATCACTGACAGAATAGAGGAAAGAGACTATAGTAAGGAAAATGAGTTTCCTGGCTTGATTCCGGACTGGGATAATACTCCGAGACGGAGTTATAAGGGATTGGCATATTTGGGAACCAATCCGGATGCATTTGAAAAGACTTTAAAAATAATCGGACAGAAGATAAAAAGCAAAAAATTAAATTATGTTTATATAAATGCGTGGAATGAATGGGGAGAGGGTGCCATGCTTGAACCGGATGAAGTGAGGCGGTATGGATATTTGGAAGCAATACAAAAAGTTGTGAGTGAATACAAACAATAGCAAGCGATATTGAATGGACAAGGTGAACCGATGGAAGACACGAAAAATCCAAAAGTCAGTGTTATTATAATTGCATATAAGGTAGAGCGGTTTCTGGAGCAGTGTCTGGAATCTGTGATTGGTCAGACCTATCAAAATCTCGAAATCATTATTGTTTTGGGAGATACGGATGAGGCCTGTGTGAAGATTGCAGATACATATGCGGCAAAAGATGCCAGAATCGTATTGATCAAGAAACCTCCTCACGGTGTTGCAGTTGCAAGAAATGATGGAATTGCAGCAGCGACCGGAGACTATATAGGATTCGTAGACGGTGATGACTGGGCAGATCCGGATATGTTTGAGATTATGGTCAGTGCGGCAGTACGTCATGATGCAGATATTTCGGTAGTCGGAAAATATAATGCATATGTAAACGGTAATGACGGCACCAGTGAGAATGCAGAGACTGTCCTTACGGAATGTGAGGCTTTTGAACAGATATTGTATCAAAAAGGTTTCTTTCTGCATCTGTGGGATAAGTTATATAAGAGAACGATATTTGAGCAGGTACGTTTCCCGGTAGGAGAACGTGTGGAGGATCGAAAAGTAGGTTATCATCTGCTCAGCATGGCGAACCGGATCGTATACAATTCGGCATCCAAGTACTATTTCAGGGTGAGTGAAGACAGTGGTTCAAGAGTGGCGGATAATTTAGTTCTTTCTATTAAGAATGATTATGAGATGTGTGATTATGTACGGGCGAAATATCCGGATTTGGAACGCGCGATTGAATATTTTTTGGTATACGAGAATATGAGCGTCATTCAGAATAATATTTTGTTTGGCACCTATGACCGAAAACAGGACAGACAGTATGTACAATATGTACGCAGGCATACCGGCAGCGTGCTTACGAACCCGCATGTGGACAGAAGTATCAAGATTAAGGTATTGCTGTGCATATTCAGCCCACGATTATTCGGCAGACTTACGATTACAAGGCGCGAACACTTTTTAAAAGAACATATTTCATTTCAGACCGGTGCAGACTGGGTGAAAACATTTGAGAAATTGGAAAAGGGGAACTGATTCATGCAGAAGAACCATCTGATAGGTAAGAAAATACTATTTGTATGCAGAGAGACATATTCCATGCCTCTTTGGTTTTTGGCAGAGGAACTGCGTCATAGCAATGAGGTGGCTGCGTTTTATATCATGTCTACAGAGTGCAGTTATAATAAGTGCTATTACAACCAGAATTCTTACTATAAATTCAAGGAAGAACTGCAGGATGTCAAGCTTTATGATGTAAGAGACATATGTAAGAAATATGTTGCCGGTTTAAATGAAGGAAAAAAGGCAGGCAGCTCACCGGTTGATCTTGCATATCTGGAGCAGATCGAGCGTGAATATACACATTTTAAAAATTTGAATCTGCAGCTGATGAGCTCGCAGGAGAATACAAAGCATTATCATTTCAGATATTACTGGTCGGTGACGAATTATGATGAGAATATGTACTGGCTGGAGCTGAATTATAAGAAGATCATTTCTGTCTTGGATGAATTTAAGCCGGACATGATATTGGATTTTGATAATGCAGAGCTGCAGCGCACCATCATCAATGAGGTGGCATATAAAAGAAACATTCCGTATATCACGATTGAATATTCAAAATTTGGACTCTATAAATACCCGACTCTGCAAAATACCGTCGGAATCGACCCATATGTAGAGAGGACTTATCAGGAGAACTTGAAGAAGAGCAAGGAACAGCTTCAGGAAATGTACGATTATATTGAGAAATATCGTGCGGAAACGTCCATTATGAATAAGGAATTTGCAGGAACGGTAACAGCGCAGTACAAGAAGAGCTCTTTGATTTGGATTGCCAGAGTGATGCGTGGCAAACTGCATTATTTCTGGAATATGGATATCACCAAAAAGAATCTGAAGATCAAGCGTACCAGTAAAGTGCTGTATGCACCGAGCCTTCCCTATATTCGCCACTATCTGCAGGTTGAGCTGCGCAGAAGAAAGTATATGGGCAAGAATAAACTCTTTGAAAATCCGATTGAAGGAGAAGACTATGTATATATGCCGTTGCATCTGATTCCGGAATCAACGGTATTTGTGAAAGCTTCCTATTATGTGGATGAATGTAATTTGATTGAACAGGTATCCAAATCACTGCCGGTCGGCTGGAAGCTGTATGTAAAAGAACATCAGGCAATGCTCGGAGAACGCAGTGTCGAATTCTATAAAAAGGTCAAAGAATTACACAATGTCCGTCTGGTACAGGTCAATTATTATGATGATCCGAAACCGTGGCTTGTAAAAGCCAAGGGTGTTGTGACGATTGTGGGTACAACGGCGTTTGAAGAGGCTTTGCTTGGAAAGAAGTCAGTTCTGTTTGGTGATGTGCCGTTTATGCTGATTGACGGAATTACAAGAGCCAGAAGTTTTGAGGATTTGCCGGAACTGGTCAGGGATTTCGGAGAGATTGACAATATGCATTCCTGTGCCGCATATCTGCAGACGATCAAAGATATCGGATTTGAATTAAATGTATTTTATCTGATGGGACAGGCAGAGAAGATTCTCGGCGGTAAGGAACAAAAAGATGAGAAGTTTATACATGAACTGGAAGTTCTAAAGGAATTCTACAATAGTGGTTATGAAACCTGGTTAAATGAGCATCGATAAAGGGCAAGGAGATTGATTATGGGAAGTACAATCTGTAAGAGACTGGAACAGGGACAATTTGTATTGATTGCGGAAATAGGGGTAAATTACTATGATATAGCGGCAAAAGAGGGAATCACTTCTATGGAGGCGGCCAAGCTCATGGTGAAGAGGGCCGCAGACGCAGGGATTCATGCAGTGAAATTTCAGACCTATAAGGCCGAAACACTTGCAGCCAAGGCTTCTCCGTCCTATTGGGATACAACGGAAGAACCGACAACTTCTCAATACGAACTCTTCAAGAAGTTTGATGCCTTTGGATATCCTGAATATAAGGAATTGAAGGAATATGCAGATTCCCTGGGTATAGAATTTTTCTCTACTGCATTTGACTATGAATCAGCAGATTATCTGGATGAGCTGATGGAGGTGTACAAGATTTCCTCCTCCGATCTTTCAAATTTGCCTTTTATAGAGCATCAGGCGAAGAAAAATAAGCCGATGATGGTTTCTGTCGGAGCATCGGAACTATTCGAAATCGAAGCGGCACTTGATGCAATTCGTAAGTACAATGATCAGATGATCATATTGATGCATTGTGTATTGGAATATCCGACACCGCTTGCAGATGCGAATCTGAATAAGATTGCCTCATTGGCAAAGCAATTTCCGGATTTAGTGATTGGCTACTCGGATCACACGAAGCCGACTGAAGATTGTGAGGTCATCAAGACAGCTTATAATCTGGGTGCGCTGTGCGTGGAGAAGCATTATACGCTTGATAAGACACTTACGGGCAATGATCATTATCACGGAATGGATCCGGAGGATGCAAGACGCATTCTTGCAGGTATCGAATATTTGAATCTGATTCGCGGCAGCGGAGAAATCAAGTGTCTGGAAACGGAGAAGATCGCCAGGCAGAATGCAAGACGCTCTATTGTATCTGCGGTCAGGATACCTGCGGGTACTGTAATTACGGAAGAGATGCTGACCTATAAGCGTCCGGGAACGGGAATCTCACCTGTGAGAGTGTCTGAGATTATTGGCATGATAGCGACAACGACGATCGAGGAAGATACAATCCTCACAGATGAATTCATAGCAAGCAAGGCAAACTGCGAACATGATGGGATGATAAAATAATGTCGGGAACAGAATCGATAGGGAAGACCGCCGTAAAGGCCGGTTTTTGGTATACTATTTCCAGTGTTGCGATTCGGGCGGTCGGAATCATCACATCCCCAATCTATACGAGGATGCTGTCGGAGGGCGACTACGGAATTGCCAATACGTTTAATGTTTGGATAGAGATATTCAATGTATTTACATGTCTGTGTATCGTATACAGCATTGGGCGTGCAAAGATAGATTTTAAGGATAGATTTGATGAGTTCATGTCATCACTGCAGGCGCTTTCCAGCAGCTTTGCTTTTTGTATGCTGATTGTAGCGGCTATTTTTAGGGAACAGTTATCTGCACTGATGAAATATGAAGTGCCGCTGATTATTGTATTGTTTGTATACTTGATCATATCGCCATCTGTTGAGTATATGCTTCAAAAATACAAATACGAATACGCATACAAGAAGAGTATCATAACCTCTGCGGTTATATGTATCGGAACGGTCGTTATGTCGATTCTTCTGATGTTGGTTTTTAACAATGCGCGTTATGTGGGCAAGATACTGGGTGCTTTGAGCATGACTTTTTTGGTCGGTATCTATTTTTACTATAAAATACTGAAACAAGGAAAGACCTTCTTTAATAAGGAATATTGGATTTATGCATTGAAAATAGGTCTTCCGATGATACCACATGCTCTTTCTCTGATACTGCTTGCACATATTGATACGATTATGATCAGAGAGTTATGTTCTGATCAGGAAGCAGGATGGTATTCGTGGGGGTATGGTATCGCGACAATGCTTTCTATGTTTACCAACGCAATCGGACAGGCATGGCTTCCGTGGCTTTATGAGCAGTTGGATGCAGGCAATCGGGATCAAATCCGCGTTGCAAATAAAAAACTGCTCGTTTTGGGAGTTTTTTTGACAGTAGGGTTTATCATGGTAGCGCCGGAGATCGTGATGATATTGGGTTCAGAGGATTATTGGGTCGCAAAGATGGTGATTCCGCCGGTAGCGCTTGGTACATTGGCACAGTATTATTACACAAATTATGTCAATATAGAGCTGTTTTATAAAAAGACACCGTTGATTGCAGCAAGCTCCATTATGGCGGCAGTCTTGAATGTAGTACTGAATTATGTGGCGATATCACGTTTTGGATATATTGCGGCGGCATACACTACACTGATATGTTACTTGTTTCTGATGCTGTTCCATTATATAGCAACGAGGTTTGTTTTAAAGGAAAAGGTATATGCCAATATATTCATGTTTTTTATGATGGCGCTTGCACTTGTTATCGGACTTGCCTTGACAATGCTTTATGATACCATTCTGCCGCGGTACGCTTTTGCAACTGTGATTCTCGGAATTTTTGCAATTATCAAAAGACGTGATATAATGTACGGAGTAAATATTGTTAAGAACAGATTCGGGAAGACCCGTGACTGATCAAAGAGGAAAAGTAATGAAAACATTGATTGTAATTCCCGCTCGCGGCGGTTCAAAGAGAATACCGCGAAAGAATGTCAGACTGATGTGCGGCAGGCCGCTTATTTATTATGCATTACAGAATGCCAAAAATCTCAGAGAATATATAGATGTAGATATCGCGGTGTCCACCGATGACGAGGAGCTTGGCGGAATTGTCGGCAAACTGGGCGTTACCGTAATCAATCGTCCCAAGGAGCTGGCAACCGACAGAGTCACATTAGATCCGGTTATCAATCATGCACTTCTCGAAATGGAGAAGGAGCATAAGGTGAAATATGATACAGTCATCACAATGCAGGCAACCTCTCCGACATTGCAGGCTCAGACATTGAAAAGAGCGATAGAATTCTTTGAGAATTCCGAGTATGATACCATCATTTCTGCAATGAACAATCCGCATCTGTCATGGCGCGAGGAAGAAGGGCAGATTGTCAAGAATTATGAGAAGCGGCTAAATTCACAGGAGCTTCCAAAGAACTATGTGGAGACAGGTGGCTTTTTGATTACACGCAGGGCGTGTGTATCGGAGGCAGGCAGAATCGGGCAGAAGATCAATATCTTTGAAATATCGGCAGATGAGGCTGTGGACATTGATACAGAGGCAGACTGGATCGTGGCAGAGAGTATCATGAAGCGCAAGAAGATCATCTTCCGTACTGTAGGCAAGCCACAGCTTGGAATGGGACATATCTACCGTTGTCTGACGTTTGCATATAAGTTGACGGGACATCAGTTCCTGTTTGTCATTGATAAGGACTCAGAAATGGGAATCAAGAAACTGAAAGAATCCTTCTTTCCGGTCAAGGTTATAGAGAATGATACAGAATTTGAGCAGGTGTTAGCTGAATATAAGCCGGACATTTTGGTAAATGATATATTGAATACGACGGAAGCATATATGAAAATGGTCATTCAATATGCGGATCGTGTCGTAAATTTTGAAGACATAGGTGCAGGAGCCAAATATGCGGATGCAGTAATCAATGCATTGTATGAAAAAGGAGAAAAGCTGCATAATGAATATTATGGTTCAAAATACTTCTGTATCAGAGATGAGTTTTTAGAGGAGACACCTAAGGATTTCTCGGAGGAAGTTGAGAATGTCATGGTAATCTTCGGTGGAGAGGATCCTTCGGATCTTACGGGTCGTCTCTACGAGATTTGCAAGACGCTGCATGGCAAGTATCCGCATGTGAACTTCCATTTCCTGATTGGATTTGCCTATGGAAATAAGGATAAGATGATAAATGATGAGGCGCATAACATCTATGTACATACGGATGTGAAGCGTGTAAGTGCTTATATGAACAAGATGGATCTGGCGATTACATCACAGGGAAGAACGGTTTATGAGCTTGCCAGTATGGGTGTTCCGGCAATTGTTCTGGCACAGAACGAGCGCGAAGCTGAGCATGTATTTGCAGGGATTCAGAATGGTTTCATCAATCTGGGTATCGGAAGTGAACAGGATGAAACGACAATTGTACAGACGGTCAGATGGTTGATCGATACACCGAAGGTTCGTAAGGAAATGCGGAATCTGCAGTTGGCGAGAGAGTTTCATAAAGGACAGCAGAGGGTCATCAGACTGATCTTGGGTGAGACAGAGGACAATAATTAGCCACTTTTGGGAGTATATATGGATAGATTTGAGATAGATGATTCAATTGAACAGGTAGATGTGATTACGCAGGAAAAGCTGGGTGAGCTGAATGTCATGGAGAACAGAAAAGTTCTTCTGATCAATACTGTCTGCGGCACGGGAAGCGTAGGCCGTATTATGACGGGACTGTACGATGTGCTTGAAGAACACGGGTATACCTGTATGCTTGCTTATGGCAGAGGGACGGTGCCGGAAGGATATCGTGCATACCGCATCGGAAATGATCAAGAGGTTTATTTTCATGGAGCTATGAGCAGGCTGACAGATCGTCAGGGCTTCTTTTCGGCACGTGCAACGCGAGAATTCATTAAGGTAATCGAAGACTATAATCCGGATATCGTGCATCTGCACAATGTTCACGGATACTATTTGAATATAAAACTATTGTTTGAATACTTGAAGGGCTCCGGTCGCAGGATTATTTGGACACTGCATGACTGTTGGAGCTTTACGGGACATTGCACACACTTTGAATATATCGGCTGCAACAAGTGGATGTCAGAGTGCGACGGCTGTGAACAGCTTGCAGAGTATCCAAGGTCATGGTTCAAAGACAGTTCCAAGAAGAACTATATACAAAAGAAGGAATTGTTTACCGGATTTGATGATATGACGATCGTAACTCCTTCACATTGGTTGGAGGCGAGAGTACAGCAGTCTTTTCTGGGGAAATATCATACAGTGGTGATTCCGACGGGTATTGAATTGGAACGGTTCCATCCGATGCAGGAGGAACGGAAGGATGAGAACATTATCTTCCAGCTCAAGAATCAGTTGAATCTGCGCGGTAAGTTCATATTGCTCGGAGTAGCCAATCCATGGAGAGAGCGTAAGGGTCTTGCACAGTTTGAAGCACTTGCCAAGTCACTGAGTGACAGGTATGCAATTATTCTGTTGGGATTGAATGATGAGCAGTTATCGCAATTGCCGGAGTCTATCATCGGATTATCAAAGACAGACAGCATTGAAGAGCTGGCGGCTCTGTATTCCATGGCAGATGTATATGTGAACTTGACACTTGAAGATACCTTTCCGACTACGAACATCGAAGCACTTGCCTGTGGTACGCCTGTGGTTACATTTAAGGCAGGAGGCAGTCCGGAGAGTTTGGACGAGACATGTGGAATCGCTGTGGATCGTAACAGCATCCAGGGAGTTTTGGCGGCGATTGAGAGGATCATTGCACAACGTGGAGTGAACTTCACGAGAGAACAATGTGTCAATCGTGCAATGCTATACAGCAAAGAGAGACGTTATACAGAATATATTTCAGAAGTGTACGATGCTTTTTGAGGATTCAGATATGAAGAAGAAATACACATGGAAAGAGATATGCGTCAGATTTGAAAAGAGTATCATACTCTTGTTTGAATTTGTCATGTACGTTGCAGCACTTGCAGCGTTCTTTCTGTTGTTTGCGATTGACAACAGAGAGATCATTACACTTTCAAGAACGGCAGCGATTACGCTCTCCACCTATGTGATTATCCTGTTTTTGCTGACAGGTATCTATGGGAAATACGATGTGGGCATCCGTAAGTCAAAGCAGATCATATTCTCTTTATCTCTGGCGGGAATCATTACAGACCTGATTACATATTTTCAGTTGATTATCATGAAAACCAATGATGCCAACAACAGAACCTTTAAAATTGAGAATCTAGGCATTCTATTTCTTGTAATGATTGTACAGATTATAATCTATATCTTGATGACGTATGCGGGGAATTCGTTTTACTTTTGGATTAAAGAGGCAGAGACATGTCTCATCATAACCTCAGACATACAAGAGGCGAAGCGTGTAGCAGGAGCACTTGCGGATTTTCAAAAACGATATTGTGTGACAGAAATCATTGATTATAGGGAGGTTCATCTGGAGAACAGGATGCTGGAGGTCAACACAGTGTTTCTCTATGATGTGCCGGTGGATTCCAGAACAAGGATTGTTGATTTCTGTTACCAGAATCTCAAGAATATATACTTCAATCCGCATATTGCAGATATATTGGAGCGTAATTCCAAGCAGGTTGTCATAGACGATATGTCGTTCTTTTCTTCTCAATTTCATACGATTACCTATGAACAGCGCATCATCAAGAGACTTATGGACATTTTTATTTCTGCAATCGCATTGCTGATTACAAGTCCGATTCTGTTGATCAGTGCTGTCTGTATCAAGAAAAATGATGGTGGAAGTGTACTCTTTAAACAGAAAAGAGCAACTGTGAACGGTAAGGTCTTTTTGATCTATAAGTTTCGTACCATGAAGGAGCATGTCGAGAACTATTCTGTCACAGATGATGATGACAGAGTGACATCTGTCGGAAAGTTTCTGCGCAAATACAGAATTGATGAGCTGCCTCAGTTCTATAATATTTTGAAAGGTGATATGAGCCTCGTCGGACCACGTCCGGAGATGCTTGAGAATGTAGAGGATTATACAAAAGAGATGCCGGAGTTCCGATATCGTCTGCGCATGAAGGCGGGGCTGACCGGAAACGCACAGATTATCGGTAAATATAATACATCTTCAAGAGATAAGCTGATGTTGGATTTGATGTATATTGAAAATTACAGCATCCTTAAGGACATACAATTATTGTTTCAGACAGTTCTGGTATTGTTCAATGCAGAAGATTCCACTGCGGCATTTTCGGAAGGATTGCAGGAGGAGCACCCGGAGCAGGCAGAAGAGTCAAATGATGGTCAGGCAAAGAATGAGTGATGAGGATGAACACCATGAATACAACGGTCAGTATCATTACCGTGACTTATAATAGTGCGGCTACGATCCGCGATACAATTGAATCGGTTTTGAATCAAAGTTATGCGCCTGTGGAATATATCATTGTAGACGGACAGTCTGAGGACAGTACACTTGAGGTTATACAGGAATATCAAGCTAGATTCGACAAAAAAGGAGTCAAATACAGCGTTATTTCGGAAAAGGATAACGGGATATACGATGCGATGAATAAGGGGATCCGTCTTGCTTCGGGCGAGCTGATCGGCATGATCAACAGTGATGACTGGTATGAGCCTAATGCTTTGGAGTGTGCGGTCAGATGTTATGAAGAACAGGGCTATGATTTGTTTTTTGCAGACCTTAGGATGCATTTTCCGACCGGCAGGACGTTTGTCAAGCGTGCAAGAAACAGAAAGTATGCAACTTCAAGAGACTGGAATCATCCGACTACCTTTATTACGAAGCACATGTATGACCAATATGAATATAGATGCGATACGATTCATGATGATTATGACTTGATTCTGCGCCTTAAGAAGAGTGGGGCACATATTGAAGTCGTAAATGAGGTGTTGGCCAACTTTCGTATGAATGGGACGAGCCACGAAAAGAGTATTCGAAAGGCGATGGAGCGTATCCGGATAAAGTATGGGATATACCGAAACAATGGCTATTCTCGTTTTTATATAGTTGAGTGTATTGCTATGGAAGCGGTAAAGCTTGTGGCGAGATAATACTGTATTACGATATAGTTACAAAACATTTGATGTACTGAAGGGATTATGGAAGCATGCAGATTAAGACACTCACCTTTTTTTCAAATTATTTTAACCATCACCAGAAGGCATTATGTGATGAGTGGTTTCGTTTGCTGGGTGATGGCTTTACCTTCGTAGAGACAATGCCGATAGAATCATTTCGGGCCGGGATGGGCTGGGGGAATGAAGAAGTCCCCGGATATGTGCTTAAGACACATGTGAGTCAGGACAATCATGAACATGCAATGAAGCTTGGATATGACAGTGATATCGTTGTTATGGGGACGGCACCGGAAGAATTTGTTGAAAGACGATTTGCAGCAGATCGATTGACCTTTCGTTATTCGGAACGACCTCTGAAAGAAGGTTTTATCAAGTTTTTTATCCCACGGCTGACGAAGAAATATTACAAGCTTCATATCAAGAATCGTAAAAAAAAGTTATACATTTTGGCAGCCAGTGCATATACAGCATATGATTATCGCAAGATGGGCTGCTATCTTAATAAATGCTACAAATTCGGATATTTCCCACAGCATTTGGAATATGATGAGGATGCATTGATGAAGGGCAAGCCGCAGGGAGATGTGACAGAAATCCTCTGGGCAGGTCGGATGTTGAGGCTGAAACGTCCTGATCTGGTCATAGAGGCTGCGAGGCACCTGCGAGAACGTGGCTATCGTTTTACGCTTACCATGATCGGAGAGGGAGAGGAACGCGAAGGGATTCGAGCCATGGCAAAGCAATATGGCCTTGATGACATTACGACATTTATAGATTTCCTGTCACCGATGGAAGCGCGTGAGAAAATGGCGCTGGCAAATGTCTATGTTATGACCAGCAACTTTTGGGAAGGTTGGGGGTCTGTGATATATGAGGCATTGAATGCCGGCTGTGCAGTTGTGGCAAGCCATGCATGCGGTGCAACGCCGTGGCTCGTCAAGCATCAGGAGACAGGACTTGTCTTTAGGAGCGGAAGTGTGAAAAGCCTGACACAGAATCTGGAGATGCTGTTGAAGGATAGGTCATTGCAGGAAACATATGGACGTGCGGCATATGAGCAGATGCATCAATGGTGGAATCCGCGTGTTGCGGCGGAGAGTGTACTGCATCTGGCAAATTGCCTTGATTTGGGAGAAGATACAGATATTAAAGAGGGACCGTGCAGTAAGGCCGGTATTCTAAAGAATCACTGGTTCAAGGGATGAGAGCTGTTGAACGATTACATTCAGATAGATGACGGAGGTGCGGATGTCATATAAAGTATTATATTTGATGGAATTCCCGATAGATTTGCCGGGTGGTGCTCAGATGTCTACACAGACATTGTGTGAGGGCTTGAGCGGAACGGAATTTGAACCGGTAGTTGCGTGCCCGGCATTGCTGCATACAAAACAAGAAGATCTTCCTTTTCGTGTGACAGAGTTTTGCTCGGATGAGAACAGGGAAGGAAACAAAATAAAGCGTATTTCTAATTTTATACATCGCATAGGATCCTTCAGAAAGGTCATTCGGGCAGAAAAGCCGGATATCATTCATATTCAGATGTCGGAATCGCTCATTACCTTTGGCTTTTTGCGATGTCTGGGCATGTTTTCAAAAATTCCCTTTGTGTATACTGACAGAAGCCTGTATTTTGGCTATCGGATTCATTCTATGACTTGCATTAAGGCAGTTCTGAAACATGCAGCCAGAATGATATGCACCACACAGTTTAATAAGAATCTCTGGCTGGAACATTCTAAATTTGATCGGATTGATGTTATCTCTAATACAATCAGTACTGCGTTTACTCCTTATGATGCAGAAAAAAGAAAAAAGCTGCGGGATGAGGCGGGACTGGAGGAGAATGATTTTGTCATCGGATTTGCAGGCAGGATATCTGAGGAGAAGGATTGGCCGTTTGTGAAAGAATTGGTAGAATCTTTCTGCGAGAAGGATATTCGGTTCAAGGTTGCGCTGGTAATTTCCGTCTATGAAGAACAGGATCTTGCAATAGTAGCTGACTTGAAGAATTCTATTTCCGGTATGATTGGGGACGAAAACCTGATTTATATGCAGGATTTGTCACAGCAGGAAATTGCGGACTATTATTATCTGGTGGATATATTTGTGATGAGTTCGGTGTTTGAATCCTTTGGCAAGGCAGCTGTAGAAGCGATGAGCAGACGATGTGCAGTCGTCTCTACAAGCGTCGGAGGTCTGACAGAAGTGGTCGGCAAGAAGGAAAATCTGTATACGAAAGAAAAATACAAGCAATGTGCAGATAGAATATATAAACTTTATCATGATAAAGCAGAGCTTGAACGTGATAAAGAGTTTTTTTATCAGAGATATATGGACAATTATACACGCGAAATCTGCCTGCAGAAGCATGTGCGATTGTACAAGGAAATTTTATTATAGTATAATCAGTGATGGAGACATCAAAACAGAAGCATCATAGGGTGCAGAGAATTTATGAGGAGATTGGATGTTTTATGGAAAAAATACAAGCAAATCGTCTTGACAGAGGTTTTTTCAAGTATCAGAAGGAATTCGAACAGAAAGCACTGGATGTTCTGCGTTCGGGCTGGTATGTATTGGGCAATGAAGTGACGAACTTCGAAGAGGAATATGCAGCATATGTCGGTGCAAAGTATTGTGTCGGATTGGCAAGTGGGTTGGATGCACTCTGGATGGCATTCCGTATTCTTGGCATCGGTGAGGGCGATGAGGTTATTGTACAGGGAAATACTTATATAGCAAGTGTCATGGGCATTACCATGAATGGGGCTACACCGGTATTTGTTGAACCGAATGAATACTTCAATATAGATACGACTGCGATTGAAGAGAAGATTACAGAGAAGACAAAGGCAGTTCTTGTTGTGCATCTCTACGGACAGGCATCTAAGATGGATGATGTGGTTGCACTGTGCAAGAAACATCATCTGCGTCTGGTTGAGGACTGTGCACAGTCACACGGTGCATCTTATAATGGGCAGGTTACGGGTACCTTTGGTGATATCGGATGTTTCTCTTTCTATCCGTCCAAGAATATAGGAGCCTTCGGTGACGGTGGTGCTATCGTGACCAATGACGAGCAGATTGCTGCGGATATGAAGATATATCGTAATTATGGAAGCGAGAAGCGCTATTATAATAAAGTAGTCGGTACGAATTCGAGGCTTGATGAGATTCAGGCCGGTCTGTTGCGGGTACGCCTGGCACATGCGGATGAACTGTTGCGTGAAAAGCAGGAGATTGCCGCGAGATATCTAGACCGGATACAGAATCCTATGATTCGTCTGCCAAAGATTCAAGATAAGGCGACACATATTTATCATCAGTTTGTCATCCGCTCTGAACAAAGGGATGAACTGCAGAATTATTTGAACGACCATGATATCGGGACGATCATTCATTATCCGATACCGCCTCATCTTGCAGAAGCTTATCGGTATCTGGGCTATCATGAAGGTTCTTTCCCTGTCACGGAGTGCTGTGCAAAAGAGGTATTGTCCATTCCGATGTATAACGGAATGACGACAGAGGAACAGACCAGGGTCATTGAAGCATTGAATGCATTTAAGCAGAAGTAGGAGGCATACGATATGAGCAAGATATCCATCATTATACCGGTATACTTTAATTCCGATACCTTGATGCTGTTATATGAAGATATGAAGGAAAAGATCCTTCATAAATTGGGAGATTACGAAATTGTTTTTGTGGATGATGGTTCCGGAGATAATTCATGGGAGGTTATGAATCAGATTCGCGATTTAGATAAAAATGTCAAGTGCGTAAAGCTCTCCAGAAATTTCGGCGAGCATTCGGCTATACTTGCGGGGTTATCTAACTGTAGCGGCGATTGTGCGGTGACAAAGCAGGCAGATCTGCAGGAGGATTCCGAACTGATTTTAGATATGTATGAGAGCTGGAAACGCGGCAACAAGGTGGTTCTTGCTGTTAGGGCTCAGCGGGATGATTCTGCAATCAAGAAATTTTTTGCAAATCTGTATTATGCAATCGTGCGTAAATGCATTGAGAAGACAATGCCGGTCGGCGGTTTTGATTGCTATCTGTTGGACAGGCAGGTGATTGAAGTCCTGCAGATGCTGGATGAGAAGAACTCTGCATTGACATTGCAGGTATTGTGGGTAGGCTTCCAGTCGGAAAAGATCTATTTCCATAGAAAAGACAGAGAAATCGGAGAATCGCGGTGGACATTTTCCAAGAAGTTCAAACTGGTGCTTGATTCCATGATGAGCTTTTCCTATTTTCCGATTCGCTTCATGTCGGGTATGGGTGTTGTATTTGCAATCATTTCTTTTTTGTGGATCGTCGGTGTTATATTGGAGAGATTGATTGTAGGAACGCCAATCGCAGGATGGGCCTCTTTGATGTGCTTGGTTCTTTTTTCGACGGGGTTGATTCTTCTGATGCTGGGAATTCTGGGGGAGTATTTGTGGCGTACGCTGGATGCCAGCAGAAACAGGCCTCCGTTTCTTGTGGATCGTGTTGCCGATTGCAGAAACGTGGAAACCGAAATTGCAGAGGATACTCATAAAAAATCTGATTTAGGGAATGATGAGAAGCCGGAATAAGAAAAAGGAAAAATAGAGGTTTACCCATGGAAGAGAAAAAACAAGGTAATTTGATGAAGAGTTTTATAGATTACTTCTATGGTAATTTCGTGGTATTGCTGCTTGGATTTATCTCTTTGCCGCTGGTCACGAGAGTACTTGATACTGACGAATACGGAAGGACTGCCTTATTTACTTCGGCAGTCTCTGTTATTTATATATTTGCCATATTGGGGCTGGATCAGGCTTATATTCGCTATTTCTATAAAGCGGGTACAAGCAGACGAAAATTGTTTCTGCAGTGTCTGATTCCGCCGTCTGTCATAGTTCTGTTTTTATCTGCGCTGTATTTTGCGGGAGCCGATACGTTTAACAGGATATTGTTTGAACGAAGCGGCATGGATATTACGCTGCTGGTCATCAGCTATACGGTTCTTTCTGTCTTTGAACGATTCCTGTTTTTGAACATTCGTATGGAACAGCGAGGCAGGCTGTATTCCAATCTGAATATTTTATCCAAGGTACTTAATATATCCCTGATTATCCTGTTTGCTGTACGTCTTGGCAATGATTTCAGAGTTGTGCTGTATGCAATGACAATTTCTTTTGGAATCGTAACTTTGCTGGTAGGGATTCGCTATGTCTGCAAGGTACGCAGCAAGGATTACCATGAAGAGATGCCAGATGGAAGCAATGGAGAAGCAGCAAATGCAGCCGAGGTAACGCAGGTATCTGAACGTGAATTGTTAAAGTATGGGATTCCGTTCATTATGATGCTGATGATGGAGTGGCTGTTATCTTCTATGGATAAATGGTCGATTCGCATCTTTTGCGATTATGCGGAGACGGGAATCTACTCCGCAGCAATGCAGATCATGACGGTTCTGCTGACTTTTAAGATTACATTTGTTGCGTTTTGGTCCCCGGTGGCTATGGAGAAGTATGAGAAAGAGACAGAGGAGATTAACAAGCCTTTTTTTGCCGATATATTTCGCAAGGTGCAGTTTTTGTGTATGGCAGCCGCCTTTGGATTGACAATCTGCAGAGGGTTGATCGTATTGATCCTCGGCAAAGGATATCGGGATGCAATCGGTATTATTCCGTTTTTGACATTGATGCCGATTCTCAGTATTCTTTTTGAAGTGGTGAGTCAGGGAATCAAGTTCAAGAAGCAGGTCAAGTATATCAACTATGCTTCTTTGATAGCGATTATTTGTAATCTTGCGGGAAACACACTGCTGGTTCCGGTTATTGGCGGAAAAGGGGCAGCGATGGCTACTGCTGCTACATATGTCGTATATTTTTTCATCGGTACATATTTTGCGGAGAAGTGTTATCCGGTCGGTTATCCGATTAAGACGTTGGCAATATCTTTGATTTTGTATATTGTATATGCGGCATATGCGACGTTCTGCTCAACAGAATGGATCAGTATCAGCATCGGCATTCTGTTCCTGTTCATTGTTTGCGGCTTGAATCATACCGTTATAAAGGATCTGTTTATATTTGTGAAGTCAATAAGGCGGAGTTGAACAGTGGAGAATGTTGTAGAAAAAGTATTGTTTTGTGGAAGAATAACCCATATAATGAAAGTAACGGAAGAAGATTAAGCATTGGAGTAAAAGGATTATGAGTACTGAGAACGGATTTGCATTAACGCAGAGCAGCAGTTTCCTTGATAAGGTATATAACCGCCATCTCATTCCGACGATGCTTATGTCAATCGGTGTGACGCTGAATGTTTTTTTTGACGGTATCATTGTAGGACAGACACTGGGGGCAGACAGCTTTGCTGCTGTTAATTTGTGTATGCCGATATATCTGTTTATGTGTACGATCGGTTCTCTGATTGGTTCCGGCGGCTTTATGCTTTCCTCACGGGCGATGGGAACAGGTGATACAAAGAAGAGCAGTCGTATCTTTAATACAGTGGTTGTATGTATGCTGGTTGTATCTGTTCTTTTGACGTTGTCGGGGCTGCTTGCTTTACGCCCGATTGTATCTTTTCTTGCAGGCGGGAGCGAATTGTACCAAGATGTATATGCGTATACGCTTATTACGATATCCGGTGCATTACCAAAACTTTTTCTGTATATTCCGCTTTTTTATCTCAGACTTGACGGAAAGAGCAGATGGGCATCGGCAGCAACAATTGTTATGACAGTGTCCAATATTCTGCTGGATTTGTTATTTGTTTGTGTATTTGAAATGGGTACGGGCGGTGCTGCGCTTGCAAGTGTCCTTGCAACATTGTTGGCTTGTCTTATCGGTATATATGCTCTTTCAGGTACGGAGCATTTTCGTTTTTCCTTTGATTTTGAGAAAATCAGGATACTTCCCGAGGTCTTTAGATACGGAAGTCCTGCTGCAATCAATAATTTGATGTCAGCACTTAGAGTATTGGTACTCAATACCGTACTTCTTTCGGCGGGAGGCAGCATATTTGTTTCTGTCTTTTCTGTATTAAATAACATCAACGAAATCTCGTTGTTCATTGTAGATGGGGTTCCGCAGACAGCGGCTCCCATCATAGGGATGTATTGCGCCGAACACAGTAACGAAGGCATCCGTATACTGATGAAGCATCAGTTGAAGATTGGTTTGACGTTGTCTGTTATATTTGGTATTTGTATATCAATATTTGCAGATTCTCTCGGCCGTATTTTTGGTGTGACTTATGAGATGCGTATGCCGGTAATCTGTTTGGCGGTGAGCGTTGTTTTTGTACTGGTCAGCAGAATGATGATCGGTTTTTACAATGCGTCGGGTAAGAATGTTCTGTCCAATATATTGACAGCTGCAAGATTAGTAGTGTTCCCGATTCTTGCTTTGCAGATCATTTTAGGAGTGGATGGTCTGGTATGGGCGTTTTTGCCGATTGCCGAGATGGCGACACTTATATTGCTTGCATTGATATTGGCAGTAATCCATATCAGGAATAAGAACAGAACTATATGTCTGCTGTTGGATGATCAGAACAGAGTTGCAGGCAGTGTACTTGAGTTTTCGGTTGCATCAGGAGCTGCGGATATATGCAGTGCAAGCGAGAAGATCAGCGATTTCTGTATCAATAATGATATACCTCAGAAGAAAATCATGCGTGTCAGTCTGGCGATTGAAGAGATATTGACACTGATGTGTAAGAAATGTTTTGACGGCGCGGAGAATGAGTCCTTTGATCTGCGTGTTTTTACATCAGAGAATGATACCGGAATCCGTATACGCAGTCTGGGAAAGCGTTTCAATCCTTTATGCGACTTGGATGAGGAAAATGAGTTTGAAGAAGGCATCGGAATCAGGATGCTTGAGAATATGACAGAAGATATTGCTTACAGCTATGTTCTCGGAACCAATAACCTGTTGATTAGGATATAAGAAATTACGAGGGCAATATGTATATAGGGAAGTACAGAGCAGAAAAATTGAAAGCCGAATTGACGGATGAGGTACTCTATTTTTGCGATTCTTATCTTGGAAAAGGTCTATATGACAGAGAGATGCTGGAAGAGATTATAATCTGCGAACATCATTATTTCTATGCAATCTATGATAATGAGAAAATGATAGGTGTCTTCTATTTCTATGCAGATCGTGCAAAAAAGGTGAAGATGCAGCTGACCGAAAAGGTTGGGAATATCTCAAAAGATACGGACTGGGTAGGTGTATGCCGTTCTATTGTACTTCATGAGGATTATCGTCATCTGGGTATATCCGGACAACTTTTGAGCCATTTCTCTCACTTTCTGGAAGAAAGAGAAGGCGTGTCAATCATCTATATCCTGGCATGGATCTATAATGAAAAGATCCCGGCAGCCAATCATTTGGAACAGTGTGGATATACATATATAGAGCAGATTAAGGAGCCATGGAGTGGCGTTGAGGGTCTTATGTGTCCCATGTGCGGAGAGAAAAGATGCCGATGCGATGGTATCTTATACGGAAAATACTTACAGGTAAAGGAGAATTGAAATGAACGGAGAAGGCAAGAAGAGAAGGCTGTCCACCAGGGTAATAGGCGGATACATTGCATTGGGAATTTTGATTACTGCTGCAAGCTGCATTATCGGATATTACAGATACACAATGGTAATTGAACAGATGTATAATGACAAAGCCTATAACATTGCGTATTCAGCGATGGAGTATATTGACGGGGATGCTATAGAGAAGGATTTTAAGCTGCTGCGTACGGCAAAGGATGCCGATGAGCTTGCAAAAGTGGCACAGGATATCATGGCTGAAGAAGAATATCAGAGAGTTTTGAATCTGTTGAATGCACTTCGTGATAATATGGGAGCCAATTATATCTATATTGCAGATCAGACGGACGGAAACGGCAATGTCATATCTCAGCTCATGTATCTGATGGATGCAGAGAATCCGGATGATGCGTATCCGGCATTTGTTCCGGGGGATACCAGTCCGATGAATGAGAGCTTTCTCAAGGATTCCGAATATATTTACGAAACGGGTAACAGGTCTGATAATTATTTCTATTCCCACAGTGCTTTCGGATATAACACATCTGCAATTGCGGCCATTCGTAATTCTGACGGAAAAGTTATAGGAATCATAGGTGTGGAAATTGCAATGACCAATCTGCAGACGGCGAGACAGAAATATATACTCTATACAGTGTTGTTATCGATGCTGATTACGGTCTGTGTAGTTTTGGCATATTTGACATACATCAGAAGATTTATCCTGAAGCCGATTAAATTGATTACAGATGAGACAGATGATTTTGTCCGGAATGAAACGCAGATATCGCAAAGGCTGGAAACGGTAAGAACAGGGGATGAAATTGAAAATCTTGCACATAGTATCTTCAAAATGGAGAATAATATTAAGACCTATATCGAAAATCTGACCACAGTTACTGCAGAAAAAGAGCGCATCGGTGCCGAACTGAGTATTGCGACACAGATACAGGCGGATATGCTTCCGAGCATCTTTCCCGCATTTCCGGAAAGAAAGGAATTGGACATATATGCTACTATGAATCCTGCAAAAGAGGTCGGCGGTGATTTCTATGATTTCTTCATGGTAGATAACAGGCATCTTGCAATTGTCATGGCTGACGTATCCGGCAAGGGTGTTCCGGCAGCGCTGTTTATGGTAATCGGAAAAACGCTGATTAAGGATCATACAAAGCCGAATACTGATCTAGGAGAGGTTTTTACAGAGGTAAATAATCTTTTGTGCGAATCCAATAATGAGGGATTGTTCATCACAGCTTTTGAAGGAGTCCTTGATCTGGTAACGGGACAGTTTAACTATGTAAATGCAGGACATGAGATTCCGTTTATATATAGAAAAGAAGGAAAATATGAACCATATAAGATTCGTCCCGGCTTTGTTCTGGCAGGCATGGAGGGTATGCGCTATCAGGCAGACTCCATGACATTGGGAATCGGAGATAAGATATTCCAGTATACTGACGGTGTGACAGAGGCTACAAATGCAAACGGTGAACTCTATGGCATGAATAGACTGCAGACGGTGTTGGATGCATGCGGTGATAAAACACCGGAGGAACTGCTTCCTATCGTAAAGGCCGATATAGATAACTTTGTAGGAGAGGCACCGCAATTTGATGATATTACGATGTTGTGTATGGAATACAGAGCGAAGATGATTCCCAATGAGGAGGACAGCCTATGAAAGAACTGAACATAGAAGCAACTGTAGAAAATATAGAACGTGTCACGAATTTTGTAAATGAAAATCTGGAAGCGCTTGACTGCCCTATGAAGGCGCAGATGCAGATTGACATTGCGATTGACGAATTGTTCGGAAATATTGCCCACTATGCATACAATCCGGAAGTCGGTATTGTGACGGTAAGGGTTGAAGTTTTGGAGCATCCGCTTGCAGTGGTGATTACATTTATTGACGGCGGTGTACCTTATGACCCGCTGGCAAAGACTGATCCCGATACATCATTGCCTTTAGAGGAGCGACAGATAGGCGGTTTGGGAATCTATATGGTCAAGAAGAGCATGGATGCGCTGTCTTATGAATATAAGGATGGTAAGAACATACTCAGCATCAGAAAAAATATATGATAAATAGTTTTTTTCTAGCGTTGATAGATTGTTCCGCAATCTACTTCGGTGATTTTGTATCCCTCGCGTGTCACGTAATCAAGGAGAAAGCCACCGATTTCGTTTTCATTAGGTGCAGGGTCGGCGACAACATCACCGCAAGTATCGTAAGAACCATATTCCTCATTGAGTACGAGAATGATATCGGGGTATCGATCCGGATTGATCGTGTAATAATCCTCAAGTCGTACACTGCTGAATTTAGTACGCCACGTGGTGGGAGAGCCGCATTTTAAATCAGAACACATATATCCAAACGGCAGCAGCTTCGTAATGAAGAGTCTGCCGTTATTTTCTTTATCCGGATCCAGATTGTCTGTTTGACAATAGGTTTCCAATACATCATAGACTGTTTCATACATAGCAGCATGCTCCGGAGTCGTATATAGACCGGAAGCAGGGCCTTTGTCCAGTTTCTCGGTTAATTCCGTTAATGGTGCATCACGATATACGTTAACAAAACGCAGCGTAATCGTCTGAAACAGTGCGATAAAGATGATACAGGTACAGAGGACGGATAAAGATTCAATCAAACTGTTGTCTGTATCTGCATTACAGATTTCCTGCTTAAAATCATAAATCATCAGAATGCCTCCGATGGAAGCAATGGAATGCCCCATTGCGAGGATATACAGATAGCCGTTGGAGGAATAGCTGTAGACGACAGAGAAAATCATTCCTGAGACAAAGAGCAGGAAGAAGGTTCGGATACCTTTATCCGAAGTCAAGAGGAAGAGCGGCAGAGCGAACATGCACAGAGCTGTCTGAATATAGCCGGTGTGTCCAATGCTGCAGATGAAGTAGGCTATAAAGAGCAGGATATCAATCGCGCACAATACGAGCTTCCACTTCCTTGCAATGATCTTGCCGTGCACTTCTGCCAGAGCAAGTATTGCAGTTACCACAATCAGCAGATAGCCGATATAGGCAGCATACCCATAGACTTCATTGATGCCGATGAAAAATTTCTTTAACGGATAGATCAGGCTTGTTCCATGTTCCTCATCGGTCAGGACATAGGGGATTGCCTGTATAAAGTCCTGTATCTCCACATTTGTTAATAAAAAGATGCCAAATATCACAGCTGGGATGCAGATACCAAGGAATGTATATACACACACTGTGACGAGACGTCCTTGTTCGACAGCGTGGCGAATCCATACCGGAACAGGAAGAATGCGGCAGATCAATAACAAAATCGCAATGCCGCATATTACAAGCACATATGCTACTGCCATCGTCGGAAGTGCCAATACCGACAGTGCAAATAGGATTCCGCCAAAGAACAGGTGACGCTTCAGTTCTGTCTGGTAATAATGATAGATGCACAGTGCGGCGACCAGAAAGAAGCCGACAGACATTGTATAGTAGGACATGGTCGCAATGTTTAGGTGTGTATAGAACAGATAAAGCAAAGCACATACAAGAGCAATCCATTGAGGATAGGAATATTTGATGATACGGTATACAGCGATGCTGCAGACCAATGCAAATATGACAAAGCAAATCCGGAAAAAGAGAAGGATGCCTTCTGTGCTGCCTGCGACATTCATAAAGAGCGAAAAAAGAGGCAGCAGCATAATGGAAGAGAGCTGTGTAGGAAACCAATCATGCTGAAAAATGCTGTCACCCTGATAGAAACGGTATGCGGTTGCAAAGTAAAAAGTCTCATCTGACCAGCAAAAGCTGTAAAAGCATTTTAAAAGCAATAAGAAACCTGCTGTCAGTATGATTGCATAAGGGAAAAATCGCTTTATAGATTGTTTCATATCGGATTGGATCCTCTCTTTGATATGTTTGTTACACCAAAGTACTGTATGTCGATGAAACCACTGTATTTCATAAATAATAGTATAATACAGCCTTTGAAAACGCAAGTATTATTTGTAGTGTTAAAATTGACACAAACTATGGATTACTATATAATTGAGGTCAGTAAAATGGGTTGATCAATTATGATTTGGGGACGGTAAATGGGAACAGAAATCGGCATACTTAGGGAAAATCATTTTATCAGGGATTTTCTAAAACACTATGATATACAATATCGGGAATTCGGCACAGCACAGGAGATGCTCTTTTCAGACGCACCGGTGCTTTTTTGTGATACGGAGATTGATATTTTAACAGCGGTTCAGAACGGTAAGTTTGTGATTACCAATCATGCGGTATTGATGAAAACCATAGGAAAGCAAGTGAAGGAAGCGGCAGGCTATGATTATGTGATGAAGGACTTTGTGTTTGGAGAGCGTAGCTTCTACATTGATGAATCGGTATACTGCTGTGACCCAAGTATGGGAGATGTTGCTCCTGCTTTACAGCGTTTTGTGAAAGAGCAAGAGTTTTATGATGTGGGAGAGACTTTTTCACCGGAGAATGAGAAGGTTTTGGGAGCATGTATTCTTGCAGGACGTCAGGTTATTTCTCTGCCATGGGATGTCAGCGGATTTGGTGTTACCAAGAAGATTGCACTGCGTCCTTATTATAAGAAAAAGAAAAACCGCTATGCGGTCAGAGTATTACCGAATGTAGATTTCAAAGGATTCAGGCAGTTATTATTGGCACTTTTACGTTATGCTTACCGTCGCCAGGAGATATGGATGCCTGATACGCATGCGGTGAATGTGAAAATGGGTGATCAAGACATTGAATTTATCTATCCGCCGCAGAAGATTTTAGATCGGGTGGAACGGGACAAACATCTGATGATGACAACGGCTAACATACTGCCGGTAGTGCTGCTTTTCTTATTGCTGCTTGCAATGCTGTATTACACATCACCGATTTTTGCGGGAGTTATGTTGCTTCTGGTGTGTGGTATGTGTGCTGCGGTGTATATTTGTAAGAAGAAAGCTTCAAACAGAATCAAGTATTTGTTTGGTGCTTTTGCGTTAGCAATCATGGGACTCAATATGCTATACAATATTCGTAGTTTGCCTAATATTTTTCCGCTGTATCGAGCGGGCACCCAGTCGAGATATATGGCAGATTTTATGGAACAGGGTGAATACGTTGATTCGCTGCTGCAACTGCTTGTAAAGGACAGGGAAGTATTGGTACACGATACAGGGGACGATTATTGTCATCCCGTATATGAATATTATGAAGAAGGTGACCCGCAGGTCAAGTATGCGGTGGCGCATGATCCAAAATATTATTATGGTCGGGATTATGTCAGATTCCTCGAGACATTTGCAGGGAGTGTCGGTGTTGATGATACACTTGCATCAAAGGAGGATTTTGATTTTTCTGTATTCAGAGAGTCACAAGATATGACTAAAATCGGATACAGCAACGATATGGAAAGATATGTATTTTTGTTAAATAAGGATGAGATTGAACAAGCCTCTTATTTTTGGTATGACTTTGTATATAGAGAAACAGCTCAGACAATGTATGTATATATGGAGAACGGGCTTTCCTCTGAGTGTACGACACTTGTTGCTCTTTGGGATACAGAGAATAACCTGTACATTATGAGCAGGGAGTACTATGAAGAGGAGGTGGACAGGCTATGACGATGGAACAGATGGAACAATTGTTATCAGATCTGTCTTCCGGTTATTATATAAGACAGGTAGGGGCAATTCTGCTGCTGTTTTTGATCGGAGCTGTGTTTCTGCATGGGATACGAGAAAAGATGGATGCAAAGTGGCTGTATCTGCTGGCATATCCGATGGGGCTTGCAATATGGTGCATAGTAGGTTTTCTCCTGTTGACGCTGGGCATTCCGTTTGGACTGTATTCGGAGTTTGCGCTGATTGCCTTGATTCTGTTTGGAAGTGCTTTGGTGACAGGAAGACGGCATCGGTACAGAGAGAAACGTGTTGATATAGAGAAACCTGTGGTTACAGTCCTAATTGCGCTGGGTATTGTAGCTTTGGTGGCATGTGTGGCAACGAGCGGCATCCTGAGCATCAGTGTTTCTAATGATACGATGTATTATTATATGTACTATCCCGAGGTATTGGTACAGGAAGGTGCATATCTGAGCGCCTATGATGTATTTCTGTCTGATGTCGGTCCTATGGCGGCTATCATCGGTACGATACCTGCAATGCTGGGATTTGATCAGTTTTATGGAATACAGCAGGTATTCAATCTGAATTTCATTCTGATCTTTGCAATGTTCTTGTATGAACGTGCGAAGGACAGGTTGGCAGGGAAAACAGCGGTGGTTCTGACAATTACGGCTACGGTGCTGCTTGCTACAACGACTCCTTTTATGGTGCTTTCCAAGTGGATTCTGGCAAATGTATATGTCATGGATTATTCCTTTATTCTGTTTGCGTTTGCCTATAAGATCAGTGCAAAAAGAAAGCCGGAAGAGCAGTGCGGGCGCGATTATATGATCGTATTTATGGTGCTGTCTGCAATGATTTCTATGCTTCGCATGGAGGGCGGCATGTTGATGTGTTTCTTGATTTTATGCATTTCAACGCTTCGCTTCCGAAACAGGGAACTGATTACAAGATTTCTGTTGCCGGCTGCTATTATGCCGTGTCTGTACTATATTCGTTACTTTGCTTTTTTAGATGTATCGCCGCTTTACAGCTTCTTGACATGGCAAAAGGCTCTGGTTGCAGTGGGAGTCATGATATTACTGGGACATTATCTTGGTGCTGTCAGAGGCAAAAGGTTTGTGAGACTGCAGAAGAGAACGGGATGGCTCATATTGCTTGGCTTGCTTGCGGCAAATATAGGACTTTTTGCGATTGCACCTTCGAATTATCTGATTGTGATCAGGGCGTTCTGGCAGAATGTAATTGGTCAGGCGGGCTGGGGATATGCAGTCTATTTATTGCTTATATGCTATATTGTAATATGCTTTGCAAAGAGGAATGATAAAAGCTCTCCGGATGTCAGTTATGAAGAACTGGTCTTTCTGGGTTATATCCTATATGCGGTTGCGGTCAGTTTTGCGCGAGGTGATGGTTTGCGGCAGGGTATCGGAGATTCGGGGAATCGTGTTATGCTGCAGGTGATACCGTTCTTCGTATATGCAATCGTAATGAAAGTGACGGAGTTGATTGGTGGAGTGGAAGGAGAGGCAGGAGAAGATGGCACTCATAATCAATGCGGATGATTTTGGCAGGACAGAGGAAGTGAATCAGGCAATCAGCGAATGTTTTCAATTACAATATATTGACAGGACAACCCTGATGGTGAACATGCCCTATGCAGATATGGCAATAAAGCAGGCAGGGGAGATGGGCTTCATAGAACAGGTTGGACTGCATCTGAATCTGACAGCCGGATGTCCGCTTACGGAGAAAATCCGCCAGAATCCTCTGTTTTGCGATGCTGAAGGGATTTTTCATGCGGGGTTTCATAAGAGTCTGAAGACGCGGCTTATGATGTCGGCTGCGGATGTTGTGCAGATCACAGAGGAACTTGATGCACAGATACAGAAGTATCTGGAATATGGATGTGTGCTTAAACATGTGGATTCTCATCATCATGTGCATACGGATCTGCCGGTACTCAAGGCACTGGAGCCGCTTTTGTCCAAATATGGTATGAGATCCATCCGTATTGGCCGTAATCTGTTTACAACAGGTTCGTTGTTTAACGTTGTATATAAGTATTATTATAATACGCGTCTTAATAAGACGGGACTTGAGCAATCTGATTATTTCGGATCGGCAAATGATTTTCGTTCTTATATAAGAGACCGCCGTCTGGAGGCAGAGCCTTTTTTGAAACGGTATCAGGTTGAAATCATGACACATCCGATGTATGATGCAGACGGTATGCTGGTGGATACCTGTGATCCGATGAATGCGGAATGGTGCGCATCATTGTGCAGGCAGGAGAAGGAGAACTGATTTGGACAGGGAGACTAAGAAGACCACAGTGCAGAAGTATATGTTACCTCCGCTTGCAACACTTGTCATTGTAAGTGTTGTGTTGTGGTTAAAGGATATATTTCCGTTCGGGATCAATACCATAGATTATTATGATATGGGGCAGCAGATTGCGGCCTTTTATTATCATGTCTATGATGCGCTTCATGGTTCAAAATCTCTCTTTTATGACTGGTACAGTGCCCTTGGAACAAATATGACGATGAATACTTCCGGCTGCAGCAGCATCAGCTTCTTTAATCTGCTGCTGTATTTTGTACCTCGCGACGGTATTCTGCAGGCACTGTCTCTCTTTACGATGATTAAGATGGCATGTATGTCTCTGACGATGTATCATTTTCTACATAAGACAATCAAGGCAGATTATGTCTGGGAGTTCTGTTTTTCAATATGTTATGGCATCAGCGGATTTGCAATGATGTATTATATCACGAATCAGTGGTTGGATGTAGCGGTGTTTCTTCCGCTTCTGATTGGCGCGCTGGTGCGGCTCTGCAAGGAAGAAAGGATGATGTCATATGTCGTATATCTGACCGTTTGTCTGGTCGGAAGTTATTACCAGAGCTTCATGATTTTGATTTTTATCATACTGTCTGTCGGTGTTCATTACCTGACCATCGGGGCAGAGGATACAAAAGGACGTAAGACGGCGGTCTGGAGATTGTTCATCGGTACGCTGACGGCATTTGGTCTTTCTGCATTTATCCTGTTTCCGCAGCTTCTGCAGACATTTGGATCGACAAGATTTGAAAATAATAACAAGGAAGGCAACTTCTATTTGAATATATTGAATCAGGTGAAGGGCGCTTATACTACGAGATGGTGGAGCCTGCTTGGATTGTCCTTACCATTTGCGGTCATCACCAGAGGCATCTTCGTTGGAATTCGGAATGCAGGTTCTTTGAAGAAATATCGGAAAAGCGATTATTTTAAGCAGGATTTGTTTTTTGTCATCATGATTGCCATGATGTGTCTGGAACTGTTGTTTGAAAGCATAAATCTGATGTGGCATTTCGGTTCATATGTCGGATATCCGATCAGGAACGGATTTATTCTGAGTCTTATGGTACTGGCTTCGGCCTGCTGCTATTCTAAACGCAAAGAAGTCTGTGTACAGTGCGACAGTGCGGTGAGATTGCTCTATAAACTGTTGTTGGGAAGTATATCGACAGCCATTATCGCGGGTCTTGTTATTTATGCATATACAAGCCGTACAAATTGGGTGCTGCGCAGTGTGTTTCATTTTACGGCATTGATTTGCGGAGTCAGTTTCGTACTCTATTCGATATTGTTATGGAGCAAGGGGATACAGGACAAGAACGGCGGAGGCGGCAGGAGCGGTTTTCGCTGTGCTGCGGTTACCAATCTGCTCTTAGCAGAACTGATCATTTTTGCATTTATCATGTTGGGAAAGCCGGCATATACGACAGGATATTCAGAGCAGGCGGAGCAAAGTGGCAGTTATATTGCAGAATCTAATGCACTGGTAGATGAATTGGGAATCGGAGATTCTGTTTTGGAGAGGATCAAGAATCCCGATACAGAGCTAAATGCAAACTATCCTTTCATCATGCGTCATGCTTCCTTGAGCAACTGGACGCATATGATAGAACCGTCTTTTCAGCAGGGTGCTGTTGACTGGGGCTATTCCATCCAGTACATGCGTGTGTTGGATGCAGGAGGTACGGCATTCTCGGATGCGATGATCGGAGTTCATCAGGTGGTCAGTGTTAATGAACAGCCGAAGGAGTTATATCAAGAGGTTGGTCGTGCGACAGTAGGTGAAGGAGCAGACAGCAAGGAATATATTCTGTATGATTGCAAATATACGCTTCCATTCGGAATAACTATATCACAATATAGCAATGATAAAACGACGATTAAGTCTTCCGATGAATATAAAACGGCAGATGCCGCAGCGCGATTTGCACTGCAAAATGAAGTGTTTGCAAAGCTGCAGCCACAGACAACATTTCCACTGATTGAAACTGTCTGTTCAGGAGAGGGCGAAGAGGATGCCCATCAGATGATTGAGGTTGTCGGAAGAAAGGTGCTCTACTTTTCGGGTGCAAGTGTCGACAGCGATGAAGGCAATATTGTGATGTCGGTGAACGGAAAAGAAGTCACGGTACCTACAATCGGCAGTCCGGAACAGGTGACCTATCCGGCATATTTTAATAACAATTTTATCTGTCTTGGTGTATTTGAAGATGAGACAGTTTGCTTAGATTTGACATTTCTGGAGATAGAAGAGGGTAAAAGAACGGAACGGGACGAGTGCTTTGCTGTAGGGGCATTGGACTTGGATTTGTTAGAGGGATTGTGCAGCGAATATCGTGAGAAAGAGGAACATACAGTGCCTGTTATTACACATACGGGATTGTCGCTTGAAGTAAAAGACGCTCCAAAGGGAAGTGCCTTGCTTCTTCCGATGAAGTATGATCGTGGATTTACCGTTAAAATCAATGGTATCAAGATTCCGGCATTACAGGGCTATGGAATCTTTACAGAGATACCATTGTATGAGGGAAGCAATCAGATTGAAATGACATTCTTTCCGGTCGGTATGCGTGCGGGATGTGTAATCAGTATGCTGACACTGCTTGCGGCAAATGTGATATGGTATAGAAGAAAGCGGGTATCTGTATCTGTCTCTGCGACAGAGCAGACGACTCAAAATGCGGTTTGGATATTGTTTATGATCGCGTGGGCAGCGGCAGTATTATTGATTTATGTTATTCCGATCGTATATGCACCGATTGCATTACTGTTCTGAGGAGGATTACGATGCAAAAGACAGAAAAGATAAGGACATTCTTAAAGAAACCGTTGGCATTTGCAGTCATTGAAAACTGTATATGTCTGTTGCTTTCGTTGTTTGTCTTTCATCCTCATTTTGAAGAAAATGACGATGCTATCATTGCTTTCATAGCAGAGGGAGCATATGGAGCCAGAGACAGCCATCTTGTGTATGTGAATTATTGCTGGGGCGAGGTTTTGCAGTTTCTGTACCGGCTGTGCTCTGGGATTCGCTGGCATTCGGTGATGCAGTATGTAGGTATTATGATTGCGTTTACGGCAATCAGTTATATTTTGATCTATGAAAAGAAGGAAGGACGACTGCTCTCTGTCCTGTTCCTCTTATGTACTTTTTACGAAGCTTATGTTTCCTTGCAGTACACGAAGACGGCGGCAATTGTATCTGTAGCGGGCTATCTGGTACTGCTCTATTGTCTGAGGGTCATCCGACGCGGCGTGGAAAGAGGCACGGAGTGGATGATTGCTGTCGGGATGTTATTGCTGTTTTATGGTCTGTTGCTGCGCAGCAGCTGTTTTTATATGGCAACGGCAGTATTTGTCATACCTGTGATCTATGAAATGTGGGGTGTGCGCAAGGAGACGGATGCAGGTCATAAGAAGCGGCTGGTAATTGCATATCTGACATCTTTTGTTACATTGGCAGCAGCAGTATGTGCATTTCACTATGCAGACTGCAAAGCCTATTCCGAACAGGAGGCATGGAAGAAATTCTCTGCATTTAATGAAAAGAGAACGGATCTTTTGGATTACCGTTATGATTTAATGGATTATCAGTCACAGGGAACGCGGTTGAAGGAAATCGGAGTATCGGAAAATGATGCATTACTCTATCTGACATGGCAGTTCGGCGATGGGGATGTCTTTCATATAGGATTGATGGATGAGATATTGGACAGTGCTGCACGAAGAGACATAGGAATTGATACAATTAAGGGACTTGCTGCACATATCTATGAGGAGCTGTATGCATTAAGCGCCATTGTTATTGGCGGTGTCTGTATGGGCATATGGCTGCTTTTGGGGAAGAATCGGATGAACAGATATCTGCTGCTTTATCTGGGAGCGGTTCTTTTGGTGGTTTTATGTTACTATGAATACAGTGGTAGATGGAATCATCGAGTGGTATTTGCAATACTCTTTGCGGTTCTGGCTCTGCTGTTCCAATACGGAACAACAGACGAGAAGAAGCCTCTTATGCTGATTGCGGGAATATGCATTTTCTTGAATGTGGGTCTTCTGATGCAGGATACTTTTGCATATAATCGATACATGCGTGAGGAAGCGCCCGATGCTGCAGAACTATTGGCATATACAAGACAGAACGAGGAACAGCTCTATCTGATTGACCCATTTACCGATCAGACGGCATATCGGTATGATGTATTCAAAGCATATCAGGAGGGCGAACTGAAGAATCGCACTTATTTTGGAGGATGGCTTACGCATTCGCCTATCTATGAGAAAGTACTGAACAATTATGGTTATCGCAATGCTTTTCAGGCGTTGAAGTCTTCAGATCGAGATGAACGTATTTATCTGATTGATAATTACTATCCGGAGGAAAAGCTGCTTTATCTGGAGGAACATTACGGAGTGAAATATTCACTTGAAATTGTGGACACAATTGGCAAATACAATGTATATCAATTGCAGCGGCAATAGGCAGAATTACGAGCCGAATTATGGCAATAGATTCCATTTTTCATCCAATTGTTACAATTTACAAACCAAACATTACAAATCTATTGTCATTTATAAACGTATATAGTATAAAAAATACAGAGATTAAGTCTCAACAACCTGTGTTTATTTCAATGTATAGCCCGTGGCTCATCCCCACGGGCTATATTGTTTGTGCAAGGAACGTGTTTATTTCGCTGTAAATGCATATACACCGCAGGTGTGCCGATTTTCTTAGAATAAAGAAATACTTGCCAATCATATCGGTTATATGAGAAAATAATAGTAGTGCAGGAGGCAGCAAAAGTGATAACTTGTGCAGTGTGTGATGATGATTCTGTCTTTACGGAATGCATCAAGGAAAAAATACAGATCTATGCCGAACAGAAAAACCTTATATGCCAGGTGGATGTATATCACAGCGGAGAGGATTTGCTTGCGCAGAAGAACAGAAAATACAATGTTTATTTCCTGGATATGCAGATGATGGAAATAGACGGTATGAAGGTGGCTATGACCATTCGAGAGACGGATGAAAAAGCCGTCATTGTGTTTGTGTCGGGCTATATCCAATATGCGGCGAGAGGATATTGCGTGAATGCAGTCAGATACATATTGAAGCCTCATCTGGATGAAGAATTCGATGATTGTATGGATGCGGTACTGAGGCATCTCGAGGGGGCAGAGGAGACTTTGAATATCCATATCGGAACCAAGGACATCGCCCTCAAATTAGAAGATATACTCTATATAGAAAATGTAAAGCGTAAAGTGCTGTTTCATATGAATGATGCAGACAAGACTGTGTACGAGACCTATGCTAAGATTAGTGAGCTGGCAGAAAAGCTGCATCGTATCGGCTTTATTTATTGTCACGCAGCTTATCTTGTAAATGCCAAGAAAATTGCCGAAATCTATCCGACGGAGTTTTCGCTTTTGACGGGGGAGAGGGTTCCCATCAGCAGACAGAAGTATCTTCAGGCACAGAAGGACTATTATTTCTATAGAGTAAAGTCAAATGTTTTTGATTAGTGTGGCCCTATATTAAGGAGGATATTGTGCCGAATGGACGTTGTTGAATATGTAATACCGCATATGCAGATGCTTTTTCTCCCAAGGATTCTGGAGACCATTGCAATCCGGGAGTGCATGGATATCGTTGCAATCAGAAGGTATAAGAAACAAGTATACTATATTGCATGGTATCCTGTTTTTGTGTTGTGGATGTATATGGTATCTGCTTTACCGGTTACAAATAGTATGAAGCTGTTTATCAATATGCTGTTCATATTGCTCACGCTTATCATTCTGTATGAAAATCAGTGGTATCGGAATATCCTGATTGCGGCGGTGATCACAATAGGCAACAGGCTTTTTGATATTGTATTTGCACAAGGATTTGTATTGCTGATGGGAGACAGATTCAGAAATATGGAGTCGGGAAGCATTGAGATGTTCTGCATGGTAATGCTCACGAAACTGACAGAGATGCTGATTATCAAGATAGCACGCGGAATTGTCGGGTACAGGCGGATTCAGATCCTGAAAAAAGAAGATTACTTTTTATATTTTCTGATGCCGATCGTCAGCATCCTCATGATGGATGTGCTTTTGGCGGATTGCATCGGACACGGAAAGATATCTGTCAATCTTGCGTGGGCATCTCTGGGACTGGTTGTTTTGGATATTGCAATCTTTCATATGATGCACAGGATGGAGGCATACTATAGATCTGAAGGTGATCTGCGTGCCCTGAATTCTCGTATGGAGGCACAGATGGACAATATTGCTTCCGTGGAGCTGACACATAAACGAATCCGTCAGATGTCACATGGGATTACAACACAGCTTTCGGCAATTGAGACATTGCTCAGACATCAGAAGTATCAGGAGGCAGAGGATTATCTAAAAAGCATCACAGATACGGTCGAGCAGGATATGCTGCCGATTCATACCAACAATGTCGTAGTGGATGCCTTGCTTAATCAGAAGTATATCCTGGCACGTTCCAAGGATATCAAAATGCAGTTTGATATCCAGGATCTGCAAAATGTGAAGATACATACAACAAATGTAGTAACAATCCTTTCCAATGGTCTGAATAATGCTATAGAAGCTTGCGAAAAGGTGGACGGAGAAAGAAGGATAGAACTGAAAATCATCAACAATGATGCCGAATTGTTGATTTCCATACAAAATACCGTAGCAGAGGATATCAAGATTGAAGAAAATATCATACCGACCTCAAAAGAGGATAAATTTAACCATGGGCTGGGTCTTGAGGGTATTGCAACAGTGGTTGAACGATGCGACGGCAAGCTGTTTTTGGAGTGTGAGGGCGGTATTTTTAAGTTGGTTGCCGTGCTGTAATACTAACGTAATATAATTGTAAACATTTTGTAAACAAATACCTGCATTGATTTACAAGGAAACGGTGAAATGATAGAGTACATAAGGGGAACGACGTAGGGAAATGCTGGTGCAGGAGGTAGAATGGAGGAGTTCTAGTGAGTGAATCCGAACTAAATCTTGAGATTCATGTGACAGAAGTATTGCATCAGATGGGAGTGCCTGCCAGACTGACAGGGTATCATTATTTGAGGGAAGCAATTATGATGCTGGTAAATGATATGGATGTTTCCCACTCCATCACAAAAGTATTATATTACGACGTGGCCAACAAACATAATTCAACAACGGGAAAAGTCGAACGGGCTATCAGAACCGCGGTTGAGGTCTCTTGGGAACGTGGAAATGTAAAAGCCTTTGAACATATTTTTGGATATTCTGCCGTCAGCGGGAGAAAGAAGCCATGCAACTCGGAATATATGGTACAGATTGCGGATCGGATACGGTTGAATAGAAAATATCAAGTGCCCTTGACATAGATCAAGGGCACTTTTTCGTCCAAATTTGATAACGCTTTGTACGTTTTGAAAAACGGTATTTTCTGTGCATGGCGCTGCGGATGCGCTCATCTGCCAGATTGGAAAGTACCTGATTGCGTTCTTCCGGTGAGTAATCAACATAGTCATTAAAGGCAAGTTTGATTTCCTGTATCTGTTCTCCACATTTCAGGCATTCCTGTTGGTGTCCGCTGAGTAGGAAGATCTGTCTGCAGTCATGACAATAATGTAAGTACATCATTTCTTCGGTCTCCTTGTTGTCTGATTCTGATTAGCCGAAACCCATACAATACAGAGCATAATATGCTGCCAGGCGAAAAGTCAATGGCTTACAAATAAAAAATGTGTCCTACATAAAATCTTTGTGCCGAAAAAGACATTTACTGTCGAAAAAGCGCAGTTACGTCTCTTTTCGGTTGTATTATTCGGTGGATAATGTTATAATACTACGAGATTATGTAAATTGATTCGGAGGGTGTTTTCATGAGGACTTATTTGGTTACAGGCGGTGCCGGATTTATTGGTTCTAATTATATTCAGTATATGTTTGGGAAGTATGATCATGATATCCATATCATCAATGTAGATGCGTTGACGTATGCAGGTAATCTTGAGAATTTGAAAAATATTGAAGGCAGAGACAATTATACCTTTATTAAGGCAGATATTTGCGACAAGCAGGCGATTGCGGGGATATTTGAAAAATATGACATTGACAGGGTAGTTCATTTTGCTGCCGAAAGCCATGTGGACAGGAGCATCAAGAATCCGGAGGTGTTCGTACAGACCAATGTACTGGGAACACTGGTGATGCTGAATTGTGCCAAGAATGCATGGGAAACAGAGAGCGGATTCAAAGAAGGTAAGAGATTCTTACATGTATCAACGGATGAGGTATACGGTTCCCTTGAGGAGGAAGGTGAGTATTTTTATGAGACGACTCCCTATGATCCGCACAGTCCGTATTCGGCAAGCAAGGCTTCTTCCGACATGATCGTGAAGTCGTATATAGATACTTATAAGTTTCCGGCGAATATCACAAACTGCAGCAACAATTATGGCCCATATCAGTTTCCTGAGAAGCTGATTCCACTGATTATTAACAATACCTTGCAGGGAAAGCCGCTTCCTGTATACGGTGATGGCAAAAATGTCCGTGACTGGCTCTATGTAGAGGATCATGCCAAGGCAATCGACATGGTACAGGAGCAGGGCAGACTGGGTCAGACCTATAACATCGGCGGACACAATGAGAAGCAGAATATTGAGAT
>CAZWXS010000006.1:51006-82186 GCA_964638005.1 uncultured Lachnospiraceae bacterium | reverse complement strand
GCCTTTCATACAAATATGATAGTGAAAGGAGTGTCGAGACTGTCTACTCGACGGAGTATTATGATGGATTACAGAGAACAGTACAGATTTTGGATGGAAGATGATTATTTTGATGAAGCGACGCATGAGGAGTTGGCGGCAATTGAAGGGAATGATGCCGAGATACAGGATCGTTTTTACAGAGAACTTGAGTTTGGAACAGGCGGATTGCGTGGTGTAATCGGTGCAGGAACCAACCGCATGAATCTGTATACGGTCAGAAAGGCAACACAGGGTCTTGCAAATTATATCATAAAGCAGGGAGCAGCAGATAAAGGAGTAGCAATTGCATATGATTCCCGCTTCATGTCACCGGAATTTGCAGACGAGGCAGCACTTTGCCTGGCGGCAAACGGTATTAAGGCATATGTATTTGATGCGCTGCGTCCTACGCCGGAATTGTCTTTTGCAGTCAGAAAATTGGGCTGTACGGCAGGCATTGTTGTGACGGCAAGTCATAATCCGCCTGAATATAACGGATACAAGGTATACTGGGAGGACGGCGCGCAGATTACGGCACCCAAGGATACAGAGATCATTACCGAGGTGAAGAATGTAACGGATTATCATAAGGTAAAGAGCATGGGCAAGGAAGAGGCTATTTCAAAACATCTCTACAAAGTTATCGGCAGCGATATTGATGATGCCTATATGGCAGAGCTTAAGAAGCTGATTATTCATCCGGAGATTATAGAAGCAGTGGCAAGTGATATCAAGATCGTATATTCACCGTTCCACGGAACAGGCAATATACCGGTTCGACGCATTTTATCAGAGCTTGGTTTCAAGAATGTGTATGTAGTACCTGAGCAGGAACTTCCGGATCCGAACTTCACGACACTGGCTTATCCGAATCCGGAGGATCCGGCAGCATTTGAGCTTGCGTTGAAGCTGGCCGAGGAAAAGGATGCGGATGTGGTGCTTGCAACAGATCCCGATGCGGATCGCCTCGGTATCTATGCAAAGGATGCTAAGACCGGTGAATATGTAGCATTTACCGGAAATATGTCGGGTATGCTGATTGCAGAATATATCCTGCGTGAGCGCAAGGCGACAGGAACACTTCCTAAAAATGCTGCATTGATCAAGACGATTGTAACGACCAATATCGCGGATAGGCTGGCAGAGGAATATCAGACAAAACTGATAGAGGTTCTGACCGGATTTAAATACATCGGAGAGCAGATCAAGCTCTTTGAGCAGAATCATACCTATGAGTATGTATTTGGTCTGGAAGAGAGCTATGGCTGTCTAGCAGGCACACATGCAAGAGATAAGGATGCGGTTGTAGCAGTTATGTGTCTGTGTGAAGTTGCAGCTTATTGCAAGAACAAGGGAATTACACTGTGGGATCAGATGCTTGCCATTTATGAAAAATACGGTTATTACAAGGAAGGTATGCATACAATTACACTGAAGGGTATCGAAGGAGCAGAGCAGATCAAGGCAATCATGGAGAAGCTGCGTGCAGAGAATCCGACACGTTTCGGTGAGCTTGCAGTTGTGAACTTCAAGGATTACGAGACACATCAGGTGAAGAATTTAAAGACAGGCGCATGTTCGGATACAGGTCTTCCGACTTCAAACGTATTATACTTTGAATTGGAAAATGATTCATGGTGCTGTGCAAGACCGTCCGGAACAGAACCGAAGATCAAGTTCTATATGGGTATCAGAGGAACATCTTTGGAGGATGCAGAGAAAAAACTTCAAGCATTGAAAGATGCAGTTGTTGCATTGATCTAGAAGTAGTTGCAGATATAGGGACAGGATATGCTGAAGAAATTATATGACAATAAAAAAATATGGATTGTTCTCTATATACTATTCGGAATGCTGGCACTGATATCCCTTATACAGGGATGCAGAAATGCCATAGCAGTCAGTCAGGACTTTCAATGGGATGCAGCCAAAGCACTGGCGCTGCGCATCAATCCGTATATTGAGTCAATGACACCGACCGGAGTACTGGAGCAGTATGATTGGGAGGACTATTGCCTGCAGATGGAGGCCAATCAGTTTCCTTCGCTTTTAATGCTGCTGTTTCCGTATACCCTGCTGGCTCCGCTTACGGCGCGGTATGTATGGCTTGCTTCTAATCTGATTTTTACATGCATTATGATCTGGCTGCTACGAAAGACTTTTTTAGCCAAAGCAGACAGTCGGGTATTTGCATTTTTAATGCTCTTTATGATATCGGGGACGCCTTATCGCAATCAATTGGGAGTGGGACAGCATACAATATTTGCCTTTATGTTCTTTCTGGCTGCGGTCTATTTCAGCCAAAGGGAGGAAGAAAGCGGTCGCAAGGGGTATTGTATCGGTACGATTTGCTGTCTGGCAATCAGTTATTTCAAATACACATTGACGGTGCCGTTGGTGCTCTATTTTGTATATAAGCGCAAATGGAGAGAATTGGTCGCATCAGTGGCAATACATGTTGTCCTTACAATATTTGCGGCATTCTGGCTTCAGAGCAATATTTTGGATATGATTATACAGCCTCTCAAGGTCTCCGGTGCTCTGGTGGCAGAGGGTGGTATGGATTTCGGCGCATTGCTGCAAGGCTCGCCGGCTGCATTCGTGTTGGCAGGAGTATTGATGGTTGTGCTGTTTATTATGATGTTACGCATGCCAAAGGGCAGAGATATTCTTGTCATCAGCATACTGACCCTGTGGTCATTGATCATCACTTATCACCGAACCTATGATTTTTTTGTGCTGGTCATCGTAGCCGCATTATTTTGCGAAACAAACCGAAGAGGCTGGTTATTGGTCTTTTATATGGTGGTGATGGTCGCTGTGAATTATGTGCTGAGAATATTCAGTGAAGCGCTGCCGGCGATGGTTTGCATAGGAGCATTGTATTACATCTTTACAATGTGTATAATGTGCATAGGCATACGGACATGCTTTCAAGATAAAGCAGAAGGGCTCATCGCGGGTCGGTCATGAAAATATAAAGAACAGGATATGGGATGAAATGGATAAGAAGACAAAAAGAGATAAGTTGATCAAACAGATTTTGAAATTCGGAGTTGTAGGAGGGTTGGCATTTCTGATTGATTTTATTGTATATACGATTGTGCTGTCAGTGCTGGATTGGGAGTATGGGTATCTGATTGCGGGATTTGCGGGATTTACGATTTCACTGATCTTTAACTATCTGGCAAGCATGGCATTCGTATTTACAAGGAAAGAGAATGCAGATAAGCGTAAAGAGTTTATTGTGTTCATGCTGCTTAGTCTTGTGGGTATGGGAATCAATACATTGGTTCTGTGGACTTGTGTAGATCTGATATACGGAAATGTACACTGGGTACAGGATGTTACGGCAGTCATATATGATTTCCTCGGAGGTCTCGGGATTCCCATTGCTTCAGCAGGAGATTTGGCAGCTTTGATTGCAAAATGCGTAGCGACAGGAATTGTTATGGTATATAACTTTATCTCCAGAAAGATTTTTTTGGAAAAGAAAGAAGATGATCAAATTGAAAATGATGCAGAAGAAAATAAAGAATACAAATAAATATATCCTGGGTGCCCTATTGCTTGCAATGGTACTTATGGCAGGCTGCAGCAGTGATGTACAACAAAATGATGTGGCACAGGAAACCGCACCGGTGGCAGAAGCACCGTCTCAGGAAACTGAGACACCGACAGAGGTAACAGATCCGACAACGGGAAATCTGACGGTTATGGATGCGGCAGACAAAGTCGTGAGTGCAAATGCACAGGAGGCTGAGGCTCCGTCACAGGAACCGGCACCTGCACCCGCAGAGGAAGAGGAGCAGGAGGTCATCAAGCAGGATGGCAAGGTAGTTGTGGATATCATCATGTTCATGGGACAGAGCAATATGTCCGGATGCGGCGGAGATGCATCGCAGGCTCCGATAGTAAAGCCGGGAGCTGCTTATGATTTTCGTGCAATTTCTGATCCGACCAGGCTTTATTCTATTGCGGAGCCTTTTGGAATCAATGAAAATCAGGTCGGCGGCATTGTAGAATATCCGGGTGGCAAGAAGGGCTCTCTTGTGTCTGCGTTTGCAAACACATATTATCAGGAGACAGGTGTTCCGATGATTGCCGTATCAGCTTCAGCCGGTGCAACGACAACAGAATACTGGACGCGACAGGCGATTGTATATGACTTTGTCGAGAGACACCAGAGAGCAAAGATCTGGCTGGAAGGAAATGATTATTATGTCAGAAATCAATACGTGATCTGGCTGCAGGGCGAATCTGATGCTGACAAGGGCGTAACCGCGCAGCAGTATACGGAAAACATGGATAATATCATCCGGCCGCTCTTTATCAACGGAATCCAAAAGGTATTCATCATCCGACCGGGCAGGACGATTGACAAGGCAAATTATTTCGATGACGTTATTAAGGCACAGACCGAAATGTGTAAGACAAGCGGATACTATGCATTGGCGTCCACGATGATGTCGGGCTTTGGAACCACATATATGGTGGACCAATGGCATTATAACCAGGCAGCTTTGAATATGTTGGGTGAAGATGCAGCCAAGAATGTTGCATACTATACAAATAACCGCAAAGAAGCCTGCATGTATGATTACAAATATCAAAACACATATATTCCGGAGGGATTTGATTATCCTGCGGATACTGTAGTACAACCGATTGCGATTGAACCTTATCAGGCAAGATAAGTGTGTAGAGTTGGGAGGTCTGTATGAAAGATAAGATTTTGCTGTTCATCCCGGGGTATAACTGTGAGAAGCAGATTATACGTGTGATCGGACAACTGGATCAGGAGACCGTGAGATACTTTTCGGAGGTCATCATGGTAAATAACAGAAGTACCGACGGAACAGAGGAGGTAGTTCGGAAATTTATCGAGAAGCATCCTTATATTCCGATGAAACTTCTGCGAAATAATGATAATTACGGCCTTGGTGGTTCTCATAAGGTGGCATTTTCCTATGCGAAGGAGCATGGATTTGACTATGTTGTGGTGCTGCATGGTGACGATCAGGGAACTTTGTCGGATATACTGCCTGTCATCCGCAAGGGACTGCACAGGAAACATGACTGTGTGCTGGGAGCAAGATTCATGAGAGGATCACGTTTGACGGGATATTCTCTTTTCAGAAGTTTCGGAAATGTTGTATATGATTTCTTCTTTGCGGCAGTGGTCAAAAAGAAGATTTATGATCTGGGTTCGGGGTTGAATCTGTACAGTGTCAAAATGTTGGAGGATTCTTTCTATGAGAAATTCCCTGACAACCTGATGTTTAATTATTGTATGATACTTGCAAGTCAGTATTATGCACATGATATATGCTTCTATCCGATATCTTGGCGCGAGGACGATCAGGTATCCAATGTCAAGATGCTGAACCAGGCGGTTACAGTGCTGCGGATGCTCTATGAGTATTGGTGCAATCCGATGGTGATAGAGGAAGATTACAGAGAGAAAATAATCGAAGAGTATAAGGCTGAAGTGATTGCATGAGAGTGACATATTTCTGGATCATACCACTGTTTCTCATTGGATTTATTGTGGTGCATCTGGCAAAAATGATGAGACTGTATCTGGTATTATTAGAGCAGAAAATAGAATTTAGGCGCTTCGTATTGACCTATCTGAAGACGACATTTGTAAATCTTGTGATTCCGTTCAAGTTGGGCGAGATTTACAGGATATTTTGCTTTTCACGTGAGACAAAGTCGTTTCAAATAGGCCTATTCAGTGTTGTTGTCGATCGATTTTTTGATACGGCTGCACTCCTTGTCATATTGATTCCTTTTGAAATGCTGATTACGGGAGAGGTTACGATGGTTACGGGCCTATTGACGATTTTTTCTGCCCTTGCGATTTTTATGTTTGCTGTATTTTCGGGTATTTATACTTATTTGAACCGATATATCATCATGAACAAGTCTTCCAGGCGTTCCATGACAGCGCTGCGAGGATTGGAAGTTGCAAGGACATGGTATGATTATGTGAAGGATTTGATTTCAGGCAGGTATGCGTTGATTATACTGCTTTCCTGTGCGGCGTGGGTCGTGGAGGTTGGGGTATTGTGGTGCCTGGCATCTGTGCTGGGAATGTCATTCGGTGCGGCGGCATTTTCGGAGTATATTGCTGCAATCTTCATGTCAGGCAGTTCTTGGCTGTTGACGACATATACATGGATCGGAGCAACGGCATTGGGACTTGCAACTGTGATTGGATATATCATATACGGCGTTCGGAAGAAACGGAGTGAGAAAAATTGAAGGATATCATAGTCATCTATGATGACAGCAGAAAACCGGATCAGGATATCAGATGTATTACCGGAGAGAAAACCTTTGGTGATACCATATACAGGAGAGTGACACTCAAAGAACGCATGGGCAGAGAGTTATGTGGGTTGTCGGGTGTGAAGGGATTTGAAGTTGTGCGCAGCATTGCGGAGATTGACAGCAGATTGTCCGGGTTGAATCCGGGTCTGCGCAAATGTGTTGTCCTGCATCTGCTTTCGAGCTTCGGTTTAAAAGACTTGGATGCGCTGAAGGTGCTGGTTGAAAAAGCCGGCTTTATCAATGAGAATTATATCGTGGAATGCGGCGGAAAGCCCGCACTGCTTATGTTTTGGAATATGACGGAATATTATGATTTTATAGAGAATGCTGCATCCGGAGAGCATGAGGATCCGATTGGAACGGCAATTGCGGTATCCGGCTATACAAAGATGCAGACAGAAGCGTTGGTAGATCTGTCGGACATTCATTGTTTCAGACAGTTTATCACGGGGGGCTTTGAGGCACGTTTTTTCAATATGTTGGCGGGCGATGCTTATACTGTGACGAAGCAGTCCACAAATAAGGATAAGCTTAAGAGAGAATACGACTATTATCAATATCTGCCCGATGAGATGAAGATGTGGTATGTCAGACCGTTTCGCTATGAAGAATCAGGGGAGAGTGCATCCTATACGATGGAACGGTATCACATGACGGATATTGCGATTCGGTATGTGCACGGAGCCATCGGAATAGACGAATTTCAGGACATACTGGATAAATTGTTCTACTTTTTGATGAACAGGGTAGAGAAAGAGGTGACGCAGGAGGCATACGAGGAAAATGCCAAAGCCTTGTATCTGGATAAGGTATCAGCGAGAATTGAGGAACTAAAGCGTTCATCTGCATATGAAAGACTGGATTATCTGGTACGAATCGGTACGGAATTTGACGGCATAGATGCGGTTGTGGAGCTGTATCGCAAGATATATGGTGAGATTACGGGCAAAAAGACATTTCGGAATGTGCTGGTGGTCGGACATGGAGATTTGTGCTTTTCCAACATTTTGTATAATCAGGAAGCGTCTTTGCTCAAGCTGATCGATCCGAGAGGGGCAGCCTGCGAGGAAGATCTCTATATGAATCCTTACTATGATATGGCGAAGCTTTCACATTCGATCTGCGGTTCATATGACTATTTCAACAGTGATCTGTTTGAAATTTCACTTGAGGATGACATGCGTTTCAAACTGTCTGTTATGGGAGATGCACATCAGGCACAATATCGTAGGATTTTTATGGATTATCTGCAAAGGAATCAGATTGACTATACATTGATTCGTCTTTATGAGGCATCGCTGTTCTTGTCAATGCTGCCGCTTCATATTGACAGAGAGAAAAAAGTCTTTGCATTCATCTTAAATGCGATTCAGATACTGAAGGAGATAGAACACTGATGGATTACGAGGGAATGAGCTTTATATTTGATGTAGACGGAACGCTTTGTCCAATCAAGAAAAAGGACGAGGAGTATGCGGATCTGGTGCCTTATACGGAGATGGTCGAGAAGCTGCGTATATACAAAAACGGCGGGGCCAAAATCATCCTTTTTACTTCAAGGAATATGAACAGTTATAACGGAAACATCGGATTGATCAATGCTAATACTGCCAAGATTATGACGGCATGGCTGGACAAGTGGGATATTCCTTATGATGAGATTATATACGGTAAACCTTGGCCGGGGCACAAGGGTTTTTATGTGGATGACAGGACGATACGGCCGGATGAGTTTTTGACCAAGAGTGTGGAAGAGTTAGACGAAATATGCAGAAAGAGCAGGTGTGAATAAAGAAGTGACAATCGTAATTACCATGGCAGGACTTGGATCCAGATTCAGAAATGCAGGTTATACAGTGCCTAAGTATATGATAGAGGCACGTGGAAAGACACTGTTCGAGTGGTCGATGGAAAGTTTGGCGGGCTTTGCGGATGAGGACAATATTTATGTATTCATTGTCAGGAAAGAAGACCAGGCAGAATCTTTCATTGCACAAACATGCCATAGAATGGGAATTGTACATATACAAGTCATTGAAATAGATGCGCCGACAGACGGACAGGCGACTACGGCCATGCTTGCCCAAAATGATTGGGAAGCAGATTCTCCGTTGCTGATTTATAATATCGATACTTATGTGGAAGCAGGAGAAATGAATGAAAATCAACTTCAGGGAGATGGTTTTATTCCGTGCTTTCATGCAGAAGGAGAGCATTGGAGCTTCGTGAAACTGGGTGAAAATGATTTGGCTGTTGAAGTACGAGAGAAGCAGAGAATATCCGACAATTGTACATTGGGTGCATACTATTTTAAGACCTGTGCTTTATATGAAAAACTGTATCATGAATATTATTCCCAAGATCATAATCTTGAAAAAGGGGAAAAATATGTAGCACCGTTATATAATTATTTGATTTCGAAGGGTGGCAAGGTGTATATTTCCGTTGTGGATGCACAAAAGGTACATGTACTTGGTACGCCGGAAGAATTGCAGGTATTCATTGATGAGCAGGAAGATTAGTTCCAGATTGAATAAGGAAAATATCGAAAGAGGCATTCGCTATCTGCAGCGAAACGGTATTACACAGACTCTGTACAAGGCATCCGAACGTCTGTCACGTGATGAAGATGAAGCGGATTATGAGACGTGGCTCGGCATTCATCTGCCGGATGCACAGACCTTGAAGGAACAAAGGGAAGAGGGTTTCAGGAACAGATATAAGATCAGTATTCTGGTGCCTGCCTATGAGACATCATCAGTATTTCTTCGGGAGATGATAGAATCTGTGATTTCACAGAGTTATACGAACTGGGAATTGTGTATTGCAGACGGAAGCAGCAGTGATATCGTGAAGAACTGTGTCATGGATATGGTGGGCAGATATGGAGCTGATCTGGGCAGCAACAGAATCAAGTACCAGAAGCTGGATAAGAACTATGGGATATCAGTCAACTCCAACAAGGCACTTGAGATGGCGACAGGTGATTATGTGGGACTATTGGATCATGACGATTTGTTGACACCAAATGCCCTGTATGAGGTGGTGAGCCTCCTGCAGACGGGTATCTGTGAGGAAGGATGTGTTACCCATAATAAGCTTCTTGCCGTATATTCAGATGAAGACAAAATAGACGGTGTTACCGGACGTCATTTTGATTATCATAAAAAGCCGGATTTTAATCTGGATCTGTTACGAACGAATAATTATGTCTGCCACTTTTTTGTGGTCAGCAGCAGCGTTGCAAGGCGTGTCGGCGGATTCCGAACAGAGTTTAACGGAGCGCAGGATCATGATTTTATATTACGCTGTGTTGAAGATGCGCCGAAAGGAAGTGTCGCACACATTGCCAAGGTTTTGTATCATTGGCGGGCACATGCGGATTCTACCGCAGATCATCCGGAGAGCAAGCTGTATGCCTATGAGGCAGGCAAACGGGCAATAGAGGCTCATTTGGAGAGGATGGCAGTGGAAGCGCAGGTGATGTACACGCCACACTTGGGTTTTTTCCGTATCAGGTATATACCGGGAGATGAGCGAGTGGCTGTTATGTCAAAGGCAGAGTGGGATGTTGTCAAGCAGAGTGATCTGAGCGGGATAGAAGAAGAGTATATTATGGTTTTGAATGATAATCTGCGACCGCTTACACCAAATTGGCAGGAAGAACTGAAGGGACATCTGGTACGTGCGGAAGTAGGGGCTGTAGCAGGTAAGATCTTAGACAAGAGGAACCGAGTTGAAAGTGCCGGATATACCAAGAATGAAGAAGGAAAGCCGATAGCTAATTTTAAAGGCTTGAAGGGACATTATTCAGGATATCTGCACAGAGCCGGCTTGCAGCAAGAGGTAGACGGATTGCCGCTTGACTGTATGATGGTAAAGAAGGCGGCATTGACAAGAGGGGCAGCAGGACTTTCCATGTCTAAGGAATACATCGCAGTATATGATCCATATGCCGTGTTCAGGCGCAAATAAGGCAGGCGAAGCAAATCGCAGGTCAGGATGGGAATCGAAACAATGGAAAACAAGAAAGCAACAGTTATCATACCGAATTATAACGGGAAAGCCTATACGGAGAAATGTCTGGATTCCTTACGCAGACAGACATGTATGGACTTTGATATTGTGGTTGTGGACAATTGTTCTGAGGATGGAAGTGCTGACTTGGTGAATGAAAAATATCCGGAGGTCCGATTGATACGGTTGTCAGAAAATTTCGGATTTTCAAGGGCGGTCAATGAAGGCATTCGTATAGCGAATACCGAATATATTATTCTCTTGAACAATGATACGGAAGCAACAGAGACTTTTGTGGAGGAGCTGCTGCAAGCGATTGAAGGAAGAGAAGATGTCTTTTCCGTTGCAGCTAAGATGCTGCAGATGGCGGATCCGGATAAGATTGATGGTGCGGGAGACCTCTATTGTGCACTTGGCTGGGCTTTTGCACTTGGTAAAGGAAGAAATAAGAAGCGTTATGACAGAGAGACAAATGTCTTCTCAGCGTGTGCAGGTGCAGCCATTTACAGACGGGAGGTATTTGAAGCCATCGGATATTTCGATGAATTTCACTTTGCATATCTTGAAGATGTGGATGTCGGGTATCGTGCGAGGATTATGGGCTATCGTAATATTTATACGCCAAAGGCAGTGGTCTATCATGTCGGAAGCGGATTTTCGGGTTCGAGATACAATTCATTCAAGATACGTCTTGCGGCAAGGAACAGCTGGTATGTCATATATAAGAACATGCCCTTTTGGCAGATTGTCATCAATCTTCCGTTTTTCATGATCGGCTTCGGAGTAAAAGCAGTATTCTTTATATGCAAGGGATACGGAAGAGAATATCTGTCGGGAATGAAACGTGGCTATCTGATGTGTACACAGGGAAAGAAATATCCCTATTCAGGACGTTTTCTAAAGAATTATGTCAGGATACAGTTAGAGCTTTGGTTGAATATGTTCAGAAGGATATTCGGATAAAATTTATAAAAATTTAATCTCTTTCAGTTGCCCTTTGACACAAATTATTGTAAGATAGAGCGATGGGCAAACGTTAAAAAAGGTGACCGTTTTGATAAAAGATAATCAGAGAATGTTTAACCGATTACATGTAGCGATTGACGGAATCATAACTGCTGCTTCGTATTTACTGGCGTGGTATCTGCAGTTTGAAGTCTTTCACGGAGATAAGGGACTTCCCGCGAGGACCTATTTTGAGGCACTCTATTTTGTAATACCCGGTTATCTGTTCTTATACTATAAGTTTGATTTATACAGCTCTAAGCGTGCATCCGGAAGAAAGCGGGAGCTCTTTAATATCGTGAAGGCCAATACCCTTGGTCTGACGGTATTTATCGTGGTACTGTATATCATCAAACAGTCGGATTTCTCACGATTTATGTTCTTTTACTTTTGGACACTTAATATATTCAGCCAAACGCTGGTCAGAAATATCATCCGCTATGTGCTGCGTTATGTCCGGAGAAGAGGATTTAATCTGAAGTATGTCCTGCTTGTGGGATATTCAAAGTCAGCCGAAGCATATATCAACAGGATTCGCCTGAACCCGCAGTGGGGGTATGTGGTTCGCGGAATTCTGGATGATCACATGGAAAGCGGAACGATGTACAAGGGTGTCAAGGTGCTTGGAAGGATTGATAATCTGTTTGTCATACTGCCGGAGAACAAGCTGGATGAGATTGCAATCACGCTGAGTCTGGATGAGTATGGACGTCTGGAGGAGATTGTAGCACTCTGTGAGAAGTCCGGTGTGCATACGAAGTTTATCCCGGATTACAACGGAGTGATTCCGAACAGACCCTATACAGAAGACTTGCAGGGACTTCCGATTATCAACATTCGTAATGTACCGCTCAGCAATACATGGAATATATTAGCGAAGAGGATTGTAGACATTTTTGGATCTATTTGTGGTATTATTGTGTCGCTGCCGATTATGCTTATAGCCGCAATTGCAATCAAGCTTACCTCGAAAGGACCCGTGATTTTTGCTCAGGAGAGGGTGGGGCTGCATAATAAGCCTTATCAGATGTATAAGTTTAGAACTATGTATTTGCAGAGCGAAGAGATTGAAGAGAAGGCGTGGACTGTGAAGGATGACCCGCGTGTTACGAAGGTCGGCAGGATATTGCGCAGAACCAGCATAGATGAGCTTCCGCAGCTCTTCAACATATTGGCAGGGAAGATGAGCTTGGTGGGACCGCGTCCGGAACGGCCACTTTTTGTAGAGAAGTTCAAGGAAGAGATACCACGGTATATGGTTAAGCATCAGGTTAGACCGGGGCTTACGGGCTGGGCACAGATCAATGGCTTTAGAGGTGATACATCTATCGAAAAGCGTGTAGAGTATGACTTATATTATATTGAACACTGGACGATGGGATTTGATATCAAGATTATGTTCTTGACTATCTTCAGGGGATTTATCAATGAAAATGCTTATTAGGTAATTAAAGATTCAGGATACGAAACAGAGAGGGATTTGAAATGTCAGATTACAGGAGAGAACCCAGTAGCAGAAATGAAGATTCAAGACGCCGAAGCGGCAGCAGCAGTAAGAGCAAACGCGCAAAGGCACAGGCGAGAAAAAAGAAGAGAATCATGCTCTTTGTGCTTGAATTTCTGGTACTTGCAATTATGATAGGCGTGTTGGTTGTTGTACAGAAGATGGACAAGATCGAAAAGGTTGAAATCAAAGAAAGCGATATTACAATCAACGAAGAGATTGCGGAAAAGGAAACGCTCAAAGGCTACAAAAACATTGCACTTTTCGGTGTAGATGTGAGTGAAAATCATAATTTGGGCAAGGGTGCCAGAACCGACACTATCATGATATTGAGCCTGAATGAAGATACAGGTGACGCAAAGCTCGCATCTGTCTACAGAGATACGTACTTAAATGTGGGCAATGATTCTTATAATAAGGCAAATGCAGCATATAGTAAGGGTGGTCCCGAACAGGCGCTGAATATGCTGAATATGAATCTGGATCTGAATATCACGGATTATGTGACAATTGACTTCCGTGCATTGACCGATACCATCAACGCACTTGGCGGTATTGAGATAGATGTGCAGGAAGAGGAGATCGTACATTTGAATAATTACCAGATCGGTACGCAGGAAGTAACCGGCGGTGAGATTATAGAGGTTACAAAACCGGGCCTTCAGACGTTGAACGGATTGCAGGCGACTTCATATTGTCGTATCAGATATACGGCAGGCGATGATTTCAGGAGGACAGAGCGTCAGAGAGACGTGTTGAAGAAGGTTGCAGAGAAGGCTAAGTCCTCTAATCTGTCGACAATCAATCAGATTATCAATGATGTATTCCCGAAAATTTCTACCAGTTTTTCTAATTCAGAGATGTTGAGTTATGCGGCAAATTTTATGAATTACAATCTGGCGGACACGGTAGGATTCCCGGTTGCCAATAAAACAGGTACAATCGGTAAGAAGGGCAGTTGTGTCGTTCCGACTGATTTGAAAGAGAATGTCATGGTACTGCACGGGTTCTTGTTTGATATCGATCCGACGACCTATGAGCCTTCGGATATGGTATTGCAGATCAGCGACCATATCAAGAGCGATACCGCTTCATACCTCAATTAGTATGAGCAAAGCAGGTGATATAGATTGAAGATAGATGTATGTATACCGACCTATCGGCCGGGACAGGAGTTTCTGAAACTTCTGGATGGACTTGCGGTACAGAGCGTACCGGTGCAGAAGATTATTCTGATCAATACGGAAGAAAAGTATTTTGAAGGATTGGTCATAGGGACGGATTTTTATGACCGCTATAAGAATATAGAGGCTCATCATATATCTGTTCATGAATTTGATCACGGACATACGCGGAATGAACTGCGTAAACATTCTGATGCAGATATTATGATCTTCATGACACAGGATGCATTTCCTGCAGATGACAGACTGGTAGAGAAGCTGATTGAACCGCTTGCAAAGGGCGCAGCGGATATCTCTTATGCGAGACAGCTTGCTTCAGAGGATGCCGGTGCGGCGGAACAGTTTACGAGAGGATTCAATTATCCATCTGAAGGAAGAATCAAGAGTCTCGAGAATATTGATGAAATGGGAATTAAAACCTATTTTTGTTCAAATGCGTGTGCTGCCTATAAGCGCGAGACATTTGAACGCTATGGCAATTTTATCAATCATACGATTTTTAATGAGGATATGATATTTGCAGCAGGCGTAATACAGGGCGGCGGCAGGATTGCGTATGCGGCAGAAGCCAAGGTATATCATTCTCATGATTATACGAACAGACAACAATTGAAAAGGAATTTTGATTTAGCGGTATCACAGGCCAAGCACCCGGAAGTGTTTGAGGGGATTTCCTCCGAATCGGAGGGAATCAGGTATGTGAAGGCCGCTTATGCGTATTTTAAGGAGCATAAATGCCGCAGGGAGATCATTCCCTTTATCATTACGTGCGGTTATCGTTACATCGGCTATCGCATGGGCAGGAATTATCGGAAATTATCTGCGAAGACAATCATGAAGCACACCATGAATCGCAGTTATTGGAATAGTGAAAATATAAGTTCGGATATTGAGTAGTCAGGAGGATATAGAAATGTGTGGAATCGTAGGATATATAGGTAAGAGTCAGGCGGCTCCGATATTGCTTGACGGACTTGCCAAGCTGGAATATCGAGGATATGATTCAGCAGGAATGGCTGTCTATAACGGTGAAGAGATTAAGATGGTCAAGTCGATGGGACGGCTGAAGGTATTGGAAGAACTGACGCACGGCGGAGAGACGCTGCCGGGAACGGTCGGTATCGGTCATACAAGGTGGGCTACCCATGGACAGCCGTCGGATATCAACTCGCATCCGCACTTTAACACATCAGGTACGATTGCCGTTGTACATAACGGAATCATAGAGAATTATATGGCACTTAAGGAGAAGCTTGTCAGCAAGGGTTATGTCTTTAAGTCCGAGACGGATACAGAAGTAGTGGCGCATTTGATTGATTACTATTATCGAGGAAATCCTTTGGAGGCAATTACAAAGGTTATGCATCGTGTAGAGGGCTCTTATGCGCTTGGAATTCTTTTTTCGGAACATCCGGATCAGATATTTGCAGTTAGGAAAGACAGTCCGCTGATCGTCGGAAAGAGCGAGGACGGATGTTTCATCGCTTCGGATGTACCGGCAGTACTGAAATATACACGTGATGTATACTTCATCAACAATCAAGAGGTTGTCAGGCTGCGTGCGGATCATATGCATTTTTATTCGGTGGATGAAGAAGAGATTCAGAAGGAATCGGTTCGAATCGATTGGGATGCGGATGCTGCTGAAAAAGGCGGCTATGAGCACTTCATGCTGAAGGAGATGTATGAGCAGCCGAAGACCATCAGAGATACATTCAGTCCGCGTATCAAGGATGGGGAAATTGTAATAGAAGAGTTAGGCATGTCAGATGAAGATATTCGCGCAATTACCAAGATGCATGTTGTGGCATGCGGTTCCGCTTATCATGCCGGTGTTGTAGGAAAGTATGTTATGGAGGGTCTTGCACGTATTCCGGTTGAGGTGGATCTTGCATCTGAATTCAGATATCGCAATCCTATTTTGAGTGAAGGTTCTATGGTAGTCGTTATCAGCCAGTCTGGCGAGACTGCAGATACACTGGCAGCGCTGCGGCAGGCACAGCAGGAAGGCTGCAAGGTGTTGGGTATCGTCAACGTAGTCGGCAGTTCCATTGCGAGAGAAGCAGACAATGTCATGTATACATGGGCCGGTCCGGAGATTGCGGTTGCTACGACCAAGGCTTACTCGGCGCAGTTGATTGCTTTGTATCTGTTGGCGATGAAATTTGCCAAGGTTCGCGGAAAAATCGAACAGGACACATATCGGGATATGCTGCTGGATATGGAGAAGCTGCCGGAACAGATTGAGCTGCTGCTTTCCAATAAGGGCAGGATACAGAGATTTGCAAACCGGTATGTCGGGGCAAAGGATATCTTCTTTATCGGAAGAGGAATCGATTATGCCATTTCTTTGGAGGCATCCCTGAAATTAAAAGAGATTTCATACATCCACTCCGAGGCTTACGCCGCAGGAGAGCTGAAGCACGGAACAATTTCCCTGATCGAAGAGGGGACGCTTGTTGCTGCAGTGCTGACGCAGGAGGATCTGTATAAAAAGACGACCAGCAATATGGTAGAGGTCAAGAGCAGAGGAGCCTTTTTGTTGGCTGTCACCAATGAAGGGCATACGGATATTGAGGAAACGGCAGATTATGTTATTTATATTCCGCAGACCAACCCCTATTTTGTGACATCGCTTGCAGTGATACCACTTCAATTATTTGCATATTATGTATCCGTGGGCAAGGGCTGCGATGTAGATAAGCCAAGAAATCTTGCCAAGTCGGTAACAGTAGAATAATTCATTGTCTGTGCGTAGTTCAAACTTTTTTAAAGTTTAAAACACAATTAGAACACACATTCTTTGTAAGATGTTCTTAAACAATAGCATAGACGAAAGGAGTTGTTCAATATGTATGAAGAAAACAATCATGTAAATTACAATGCAAACGCAGGAAACAGTGCTTATTCAGGCGGATATTCCTCGTATGAGATATCGCCGAACAGACCTAAGGAGCCGGAAAAGAAAAAATCCTCCGGTTTCTTCAAGAAAATGTTGGTTTGTATGGCATTGGGACTCATCTTCGGAGGATTCGGAGCATTAGGCTTCTTCGCGGTAAATCTGGCAACAGATACACTCTCAGGAGAAGAGGATGTACTTCAGGCTACAACGAAGGAAACGATAACGGCTGCCACGGCAACACAAGAGGTAGCAGCAGCCGAGAGCCAGAGCGAAGTGGCTAATACGTTAGAGCAGTCAGATGTCAATATAGAAGCAATGGATGTTTCGGATGTAGCAAGTGAGGTAATGCCCTCGGTCGTATCAATCGTTAATCAGTCAACACAGGAGGCCATGACATTCTTTGGACAGGTACAGGAATATGAGAGCGAAACAAGCGGTTCCGGTATCATAGTTGGAGAGAGCGATTCAGAGATTTTCATTGCGACCAATAATCATGTTGCAGATGCGGCAGATACGCTGTCTATACAGTTTATCGACGGTACAACGGCAGAGGCCACGCTCGAGGGAGCAGATTCAGATGTGGATCTTGCGATTGTAGCAGTATCACTGGATGATATCAGCGAGGACACAAAGGATGCAATCAAAGTAGCAACGCTTGGAGATTCTTCGGCACTTTCGGTAGGAGAACCGGCGATTGCAATCGGCAATGCACTCGGTTACGGACAGTCTGTTACGACCGGTGTCATCAGTGCGTTGGATAGAGAGATTACGATTGATAATCTTACAAGAAATCTGATACAGACAGATGCAGCAATCAACCCAGGCAATTCAGGCGGTGCGCTTTTGAATATGAACGGAGAAGTCATCGGTATCAATTCAGCGAAGTTCTCTTCCAGTATGGTAGAGGGTATGGGATATGCCATCCCGATCTCTGAAGCCAAGCCGATCATCGATAATCTGATGAACAGAGCGGTCAAGGATAAGGTCGCATTTGGCGAAGAATCCTATCTTGGTATCTCCGGCGTGGATGTAACGGAACAGGTGGCCGAAACGTATGCGATGCCGATCGGTATCTATGTAGCACAGGCGCTTGAGGGAACGGCAGCAGAATCAGCAGGACTGCAGAAGGGTGATGTCATCACAAAGTTTGATGGACAGAAGGTCACTTCGATGGCAGATCTGCAGGAAATTTTGGCTTATTATCCGGCAGGAACGACAGTGGATATTGTAATACAACGTGTAGCCGGTGATGAATATGAAGAGCAGACTGTTAGTGTGACACTTGGAAGCAAGGCAGCTCAACAATAGAAGCAATGCTCCTATTGTTAGGAATACGCTGAGGAAATGCGAAAAAATGATAGGAGTATGATTATGGATGATACAAACAACAAAGACATTGTAAACAGTGATCAGACTGAAGAAAGCGAATATGAAGATATCTGCTATCTGTGTCACCGTACGGAACGGACGGCGGGCAAGATGTTCAAACTGCCCAACAGCATTTCCATATGTGCGGATTGTATGCATAAGACAATGGATACGATGAGCCAGATGGATTATCAGAATATCCTGAAGGATATCAGCATCAGCCAGACCCCTTTACAGCCTGCACCACCGGCGCAGGATACAGATGATCAGAAGCATTCTGAAGAGTCAAAGAATCCGGAACAGAATGTCAATATGAACAGGATTCCGAATATCAGTTTTTTAAATCTGTCGGATCTGCAGAATATGATGGGTAATCCAAACCGCCAGAAAATCAAGAAAAAGAAGGAACAGGCGGACGGCGAGAAGAAGGCAGAGCCTGTGATCGATATCAAGAACATTGCGCAGCCGCATAAGATCAAAGAGAGTCTGGATGAGTATATCATTGGTCAGGAACATGCCAAAAAGGTTATTTCCGTAGCCATTTACAATCATTATAAGCGTGTTGCATCAGAGAGCATGGAGGATTTCCCTTTTGGTGAGCGATTGAAAAAGGTTGAGATTGAAAAATCCAATATGCTGATGATCGGACCGACGGGCTGCGGAAAGACGTATCTTGTGAAGACATTGGCAAAGCTGCTTGATGTACCGCTTGCGATTGCAGATGCAACTTCACTCACAGAGGCGGGCTATATCGGTGATGACATCGAGAGCGTATTGTCAAAGCTTCTTGCAGCTGCCGATAATGATGTAGACAGAGCGGAACAGGGGATTATCTTCATTGATGAAATCGATAAGCTGGCTAAGAAGAAGGACACACATTCCAGAGATGTCAGCGGTGAGAGCGTACAGCAGGGATTATTAAAACTGCTCGAAGGCAGTGAGGTAGAGGTTCCGGTAGGAGCCAGTTCCAAGAATGCCATGGTTCCGACAACGACCATCAATACAAAGAACATTTTATTTATCTGCGGCGGGGCGTTTCCGGATCTGGATGAGGTCATCAAGCAGAGACTGCGTAAGAAGACATCCATCGGATTTGACGCGGAATTGAAGGATTCGCTGGATAAGAAAAAGGATATATTGAAAGAGGTAGCGGTTGAAGATATTAAGAAATTTGGTATGATACCCGAGTTTGTGGGTCGTCTGCCGATTGTCTTTACGCTGGAAGGATTGACGAAGGAAATGCTGGTGGAAATCCTGCGTGAGCCAAAGGATGCAATTCTGAAACAGTACCAGAAGCTTCTTGCAATGGATGAGGTACAGCTCGAATTTGAGGATGCTGCACTGGAAGCGATTGCTGAGAAGGCATTGGAAAAGGAGACCGGAGCCAGAGCACTGCGTGCGATCATAGAAGAATTTATGCTGGACATCATGTATGAGATTCCAAAGGATGACAGCATCGGCCGTGTGACGATTACGCGTGATTATATAATGGGAACCGGTGGCCCGGTCATAGATTTGCGCGGCGGAGACATGAGCTTTGGCGAAAGGGATACATTAAAAGCGATACCGCACAGCGCGGGAATGTAGGAAAAATTTATTTGACCTCGGAATACATTGTAACAAAGAATGTATTTCGAGGTATTTTTATGGACATCAATTTGACGGGACAGGAGAGGGAAACCTGCCGTAACAGGATAATATCAAATGATTACTATGACATCATCAAGGATTTTACAACACCATCCGACGCAGTCGAAGATAACGTGACTGACTACTGTATAGAGACAATAACACGGGATTACGGTATCATTCATGTGGCGCGTGAAGGTCTTCCGCTATTGGATTATGTCAGCTATTCATATACATTGATGCCGGTGCTTTATACACCGATACAGGATGAGACATTTCCGGTTGAAAATTTTATACAGGAATATGAGCGGTCACTGGAGGCAAGTGGGATACTGTCGATTCAGGGTCCACCGCTTTCTCTGACAGGACGGGGTGTGCTGATCGGGTATATCGATACGGGAATTGATTACAGAAATGAGGCATTTCGATATAGTGACGGTTCTACAAGGATTGCCGCGATATGGGATCAGAGCATTCAGAGCGGGACAACGCCGGACGGTTTTCTGTACGGGAGTGAGTATACAGAAGAGGAAATCAATCAAGCATTGCAGAGTGAGGATCCCTATGTGATCGTTCCGAGCCGTGATGACATCGGACACGGAACGGCGATTGCAGGAACCCTTGCGGCACCGGAGGCAGCGATTGCAATGGTAAAGCTGAAGCCTGCCAAGGAATACCTCAGGGAATATTACCGCATTAGGGAGGAAGCGGTTGCCTATCAGGAAACGGATCTCATGATGGCGGTGAAGTATCTGGATGCATTGGCGACAAGATTGGACAGAACGCTTGTAATCTGTATCGGACTCGGAACGAATATGGGAGACCATGCAGGCACATCCGTCGCTTCTTTTTACATCAATCAAATCTCTGATAAGGAAGGCAGAGTCATTGTAGTGGCCGGTGGTAATGAGGGAAACGCGGGTCATCACTATTACGGAGAGTTGAAAAGCAGTCCGGAAAATGTGGAAATCAGAGTGGGAGAGAATGAGAGTGGCTTTATGCTGGAATTATGGGGTCGTAATCCGGATGTCCTCAGTGTCAGTGTGAAATCACCGGGCGGAGAAATCATTCCGCGTGTACAACCACAAAAGAGATTTTCGGGTGAATACGGATTTGTATATGAGAGAACGAGAGTCAATATTGATTATATCTTGACAGAACGTAGTTCAGGAGATGAATTGATCATGATTCGTTTCCTGAATCCGACACCGGGAATCTGGACGATCGGTGTGTATGGAGACGCCAATCCTTATGTCGGAGAGAACGCGTATATCTACGGAACCTATCATATATGGCTTCCGATACGGGGTTTTGTATCAGATGATACCTTCTTTTTGCTGCCTAATCCGGATGTGACGTTGACGGAACCTGCCTATACACAAAAGGCGATCAGTCTCAGTACATATCAGGCCGATAACAGCAGCTTTTATATTGATTCCGGGCGCGGTTACAGCAGGGAAGGCGGAATCGTGCCTGATATGTCGGCCCCGGGAGTCGAAGTACTGACAGCAGGTATAGAGCAGCGTATTCGTGTAACGGGATCAAGCATGGCTGCAGGGGTTACATCAGGTGCAGTGGCTCAGTTTCTGGAGTGGGCGGTCGTGCAGGGCAACATGCCGCGTATCAGAGCGCAGGATATCAAGTACTATATGATACGCGGTGCCATTCGCGACAACCGTCTTACTTATCCCAACCGTCAGTGGGGTTACGGACGTATGAACATTCGAGGTGCTTTTGATGCCATGCGCGGGATGTGATTTGGTCGAATCATAAAAGAATATCCGGCAGTTTGCTGCCGGATATTTTACGAATGTTTGTTTCCACAGAAGCTCATGAGTATGGCACCGATAAAAATAAAGAGATCGGCGATATTAAAGATGACATTGCGAAGCTTTTTCCACTTTACATTGAAACTGAAATAATCTACCACGTATCCGCGAACAATGCGATCATAGGTATTGCTGAGTGCACCGCCAAGAACAAAAGCCAAACCTGTTTTACGTCCGATAGAGCTTTCTTTGTTGCGTCTGCCAAAGCAAGTGCAGAGTGTCGTAATTGCAATGAGGATCGTCATGCCGACAGACATTCCTTTGACAATCCTTGTATGTTGATCCAGTGTGTTCAGTGCGATGCCTTTATTATGATGTTTCCTAATGATGATGATATCTTTCAGAATGTTGTTCTCTTGCTGCATCTTTCTGTGTCGTTCAATATGGTATTTGATACCGAGATCGACGATTAAGATTGCAAGCGCAATTCCTGCATATATCATGAGGCCTCCTGTTGCAGTCCGATGAAATAGAGCATGTATGATGCTTCGGGATACTATTTCATTTTGACTTGCCCGGGGACTTACGTCAAGCAAATTTCGGGAAATCATTATGAAATTTTGATAAAGAAATGAAAAGAAAGAAAAAATAAAAATTTGTGATTGACATACGAAATAAAGTACTATATAATTCAATTCATAATAAACCTAGCGACATACTAGGAAATAGAAAAACAAAGGAGGAAACAAAAATGAGTAAAATAAAAAAATCAGCCACAGATTTAATAGGAGGGACTCCGTTGCTGGAGTTGACCAATTATGAAGCAAAGAATGAACTGCAGGCAGTTATAGCAGCTAAGCTTGAGTATTTTAATCCGGCAGGCTCTGTCAAAGACCGTATAGGGCTTGCAATGATAGAGGATGCTGAGAAAAGAGGATTATTGAAGCCGGGAGCTACGATTATCGAGCCGACATCAGGAAATACCGGAATCGGAATCGCTTCTGTAGCAGCAGCCAAGGGATATCATGCAATTATGACAATGCCTGAGACAATGAGTGTAGAGAGAAGAAATCTCCTGAAGGCATATGGTGCCAAGGTAGTACTGACAGATGGTTCTAAAGGAATGAAGGGTGCAATTGCAAAGGCCGAAGAACTGCAGAAGGAGACTCCGAATTCCATTATCCTCGGACAGTTTACCAATCAGGCGAATCCAATCGCACACACGAAGACAACCGGCCCCGAAATATGGAATGACACAGACGGTAAAGTGGATATTTTCGTAGCAGGTGTTGGTACAGGCGGTACGATCACAGGTGTCGGACAGTATCTGAAATCTCAGGATCCAAATATCAAAGTGGTTGCTGTAGAACCTGCCGGTTCTCCGGTATTGTCCAAGGGAACTGCAGGCCCCCATAAGATACAGGGCATCGGTGCCGGATTTGTTCCGGAGACGCTGGATGTTAAGGTATATGACGAAGTGATTGCGGTGGAAAATGAAGATGCATTTGCAACAGGTAAGGAAATTGCCGTAACGGAAGGAATCTTGGTAGGCATTTCATCCGGTGCAGCCGTATGGGCAGCCAAAGAGCTGGCAAAGCGTCCCGAGAATCAAGGGAAACTAATTGTGGCACTGCTGCCTGATACAGGAGATCGCTATTTATCTACACCGATGTTTACAGAGGACTGACGGGTATGTTATATTGACAATGTGTTGTATAGCCTATGACTATGAATGGTGATAGAAATGCTGTATTATACAATTGTAGTTTCATTCGATATAATAATGTATCAGATAAGGCGGGATCAAGTAGATGGAAACAATGATAGAGATCAAGGGTCTGGAAAAGTCTTTTGTGGGAAAAGAGAATACGGTTGAGGCATTGAAAGGCATCAACCTGACGATTGAAAAGGGAGACATCTATGGCATCATTGGTATGAGCGGTGCAGGAAAGAGTACGCTTGTACGTTGTCTGAACTTTCTGGAGCGGCCTACAAAAGGAACTGTCGTGATTGATGGAAAGGATCTGTCGGCATTGAGTGATGCCGAACTGCGCCGGTTACGTCAGGAAGTTGCGATGATCTTCCAGCATTTCAATCTGCTGATGCAGAGAAATGTCATTGATAATATATGTTTTCCGCTTGAGATTGCCGGTATGAAGAAAAAGGATGCCAGAGAAAAAGCAAGGCAGTTATTAGAAACAGTGGGATTGACAGAGAAGGAAAAGGCTTATCCGACACAGCTGTCCGGCGGACAGAAGCAGAGGGTTGCAATCGCAAGAGCGCTTGCGACACAGCCGAAGGTATTGTTGTGTGATGAAGCAACAAGTGCACTGGATCCGCAGACCACAAAATCCATTTTAAAGCTGTTACAGGAGATCAACCGGGAATACGGAATTACCATTGTCATCATTACGCATGAAATGAAAGTCGTTGAGGAAATATGCTCGCATGTGGCGATCATTGATGACGGAAATCTCGCAGAAGCAGGAACGGTGGAAGATGTCTTTAACAGACCTCAGAGTCAGGCAGCTAAGAAGCTGTTTTATCAATCCGAGCACAGGTTTTCTGTCATGGAGGGAAAGAGATGCATCCGGATCGTATTTCAGGAGAACTCTTCTTTTGAACCGGTCATAGCCAATATGGTGTTGGAGTGTAAGGCGCCGGTCAATATCTTACTTGCAGACACGAAGGACATCGGTGGAATCGCACATGGACAGATGATTCTGCAGTTACCTGAGAATGAAGTGATTGCGGATCGCATGATCGCATTTTTACAGGAAAGAAAATTAAGTGTAGAGGAGCTGAAAGACTATGTGGGATAGTGCGACGATTATGATGTTACTGGAAGGCGTTGGAGCGACTCTGTATATGACAGTCACCTCAACACTGATGGCATATGTATTAGGACTGCCCATGGGAATTATCCTGGTACTGACCAAGAAAGATGGCTTACGCCCCAATATGGTAGTGAATAGAGTGCTTGACTTTGTTGTCAACATCGTCCGATCGGTTCCGTTTTTAATCTTATTGATCACGGTCATTCCGTTGACAATTGCTATTGTCGGCAAGAGTTATGGCTCGACGGCTACCATTGTTCCGTTGACGATTGCAGCGGCACCGTTTATTGCACGTATGGTAGAGTCCTCGCTTCTGGAGGTTGATCCGGGAGTAATAGAAGCAGCCCAGAGCATGGGCGCTTCCACATGGACGATCGTGTGGAAGGTGTTACTGGCAGAGGCGAAGAATTCCCTGATTGTCGGAAGTACGATTGCCATCGGTACGATTTTGGGTTATAGTGCCATGGCCGGTGTAGTCGGTGGCGGCGGATTGGGTGATATCGCAATCCGTTATGGTTATCACAGGTATCAGACGGATATCATGCTTGTGACAGTTGTGCTGCTGGTGGTACTGGTACAGATATTACAAATGATAGGAATGCGCATTTCCAAAAAGACAGATAAGCGTATCTTATAGAGGAGGAAAACAAGATGAGAAAATTATTATTGACAGCAACAGCCCTGATTCTGGCAGTCGGAACACTGACGGGATGTGGGGAAAGAAAGCCATGTGAAGGAAATGTGATCAAGGTAGCAGCATCAGCAACACCACATGCAGAGATCTTGGAACAGGTACAGGAGACATTGGCAGCAGAAGGATGGACGCTGGAGGTAACGGTATTTGACGATTATGTACAGCCCAATATGGTTGTAGACAGCGGCGATTTTGATGCGAACTATTTTCAGCATCAGCCTTATCTGGATGACTTTAATGTAGAAAGAGGTACAAAGCTGAACACAGTGGCAAAGATCCATTATGAGCCATTTGGAATCTATCCGGGAACTTCTTCGGATCTTGCGACCATTCAGGACGGCGCAAAGATTGCTGTACCAAATGATACAACCAATGAAGCCAGAGCATTATTACTGCTTGCTGATAACGGACTGATCACGGTCGATGAAAATGCAGGTCTGACAGCAACGGTAAAGGATATCACATCCAACCCGAAGAATCTTGAAATCATTGAACTGGAAGCAGCACAGGTATCCAGAGTCATTAATGAAGTTGACTTTGTAGTCCTCAATGGTAACTATGCAATGGAAGCAGGCTTAAGCGTTGGAAAAGATGCTATTGCAGCAGAGTCCAGCGAATCAACAGCTGCTCAGACTTATGCAAATATTCTGGTTGTAAAAGAAGGAAATGAAAATGTAGAAGGCATTCAGGCATTGGTAAAAGCATTACAGTCTGATGAAGTCAAAGACTACATCAATGCAACCTTTGACGGAGCAGTTGTTCCAATTTTCTAGACCATCGAACTACACCATCTCCTATTGACATAGTAGGAATGATACGCTACACTAAATGTGCCGGTAAAAATCAGAACGACTGCGAAGCAGACATTTGATTTCGCCGGTACATTTAACTATAAAATGCACTGCATCGAAGAGGTGATTTTATGAAGATTTCCACAAAGGGAAGATATGCAGTTCGTGTGATGCTGGATCTTGCCGTACACAATACAGGGGAATATATCAAAGTCAAGAATATTGCCGAGAGACAGGAAATCTCTGAAAAATATCTGGAACAGATCATTGCAATCCTGAACAAAGCCGGTTACGTACGCAGTGTAAGAGGCGCACAGGGCGGATATCGCCTGGCAAAGGATCCTTCCGAATATACAGTTGGAATGATACTGAGACTGACCGAGGGAGATCTGGCACCAGTTGCGTGCCTTGCAACAGAAGAAAATGAATGCGAACGCTGCGACACATGTGAGACGCTGACTGTATGGAAACAACTACAGGATGCAATCAACAATGTTGTAGATCATGTGACGATCGCTGATTTGTTAGAGAAACAACAGGAGAGGTTAGGAAGCCAATATGTTATTTAATTCTGTGGCATTTGCCTTTTTCATGCCTATCGTATTCTTACTATACTGGGCATTGCCCCATCGTTTCAGATGGATGGCTCTACTCGCTGCAAACTGCTGGTTCTATATGAGTTGGGACCCTAAGTACATCATCGTGATACTGCTGACAACGGTAGTATCTTATTTTAGTGCTCTTTTTATAGAAAAAACAGAAAATAAAAAAAGAAAAAAAGGGATTCTGGTTATTGGAGTTCTGATAACCCTTGTATTTCTATTGGTATTCAAATATACTGACTTCGCTCTGACCTCAGTATTCAAGGTGTTGCAGCTCTTTGCAATCCCGGTACAGAAGACAACATTGAACCTAGTCATGCCAATTGGTATTTCGTTCTACACCTTCCAGATGGTCGGATACATAGCAGATGTCTATACCGGTAAGATCAAAGCAGAACATCACTTTGGACATTATGCTTTATTTGTATCTTTCTTCCCGAACATCCTGTCAGGCCCGATTGAACGTGCCGCCAACATGCTGCCACAATTTAAAGAAGAGAAGAAATTCATCTATGATGATGCAGTCTATGGCTTACGCTTGATTCTGCTCGGTTTTCTTAAGAAAATGATCTTCGCAGATTCCATGTCCAAATATGTAGACGCAGTATTTAATCACACAGAAGGAACTTCAGGCCTTGCATTTATCATCGCCATCATTTTGTTCACCTTCCAGATCTACTGCGATTTTTCCGGATATTCCGACATTGCCATCGGTGTTGCCAGACTCCTCGGCATCCGCCTGATGGACAACTTCAAACAACCTTACTACGCATCCTCAGTCAAAGAGTTCTGGCAGAGATGGCACATATCCCTCTCCACTTGGTTCAGAGACTATGTATACATTCCCTTAGGCGGAAACCGTGTTTCCAAACCTAGAAAAAACTTAAATTTACTTTTAACATTCCTAACGAGCGGACTCTGGCATGGCGCCAACTGGACATTCGTCCTCTGGGGCGGCATCCACGGACTCTATCAGATCATCGAAAACACCATCAAGTCCGCCTGGAAAAAGCACCACCCCCAAACACCTGCCAAACATCCAAAGACCGTCCACACCCTGCAGACACTCCTAACATTCTGCCTCGTAGCCTACGCGTGGATGTTCTTTCGTGCAAATTCAATAACAGACGCAATTTATATAACCACTCACCTGTTCCAGGGCTACAACTGGCAGCAGGCCCTAATCGACACCAGCATGAGCTACCTCTCCGTAGCCAAGACCCTCTTGGCCATTGTAGTTCTCATGCTCTACGACTACTTCAGCCTAAAGAAAGACTTATTAAGCGAGATGAGTAAACTAAAACTCCCCCTCCGCTGGCTAATCTACATAGCCGTAACCGTATTAATTATTATTTTGAGCCTTCACAACGGAATCAAGCAAGAATTCATATATTTCAAATTCTAGTTAAAATAAATATAGACATTACTAACACATAGACACGCAGCCCTGTGATAGAACTGTTCCTCGAGTAGGGCGGCGTTGGGGTGGTGGGCAGGAGAGGAATTGTTCTATTGCAGGGCGTCCCTTCGTCAACGCTCTACCCCAGAAAGGATCTCATGAAACGTTTTTTAATCAAAATCGCAGCCTTTATATTAGTTCTAGCAGTTATATTCCTCCCAATTACAATCGCTGTAGACCCCTACAACGTATTTCACTATGCCAATCCACGCAGCAACGGCGTAGAACCCAATAAAAACTTCATCAAGACCAAATACATCCTCAATAACCAGGACAAATTTGATTCCCTGGTATTCGGTTCTTCCAGAGCCGGTTTCTTTCACGTAGACATGCTTCCAGACGGAACATACTACGACATGGCGAGTTCAGAAGCCCTCCCTGCAGAACACGTACGGACATTGAAGATTTTGATCAAAAATGGTTTCACCCCTAAGAACGTCATCGTCATGGTAGACGACATTTCCTGCTTTGTAGATCCTGCAACGCATGAAAACGTCCTTTACCGAGTTCCGTATCCGGAAGATGACCTGTTTTCTCAGATCAGTTTCTATCTTCGTTATTGCGACCTGTTAACAACCTTTGAGTCCATGGATGTTATTCTCAATCATCAGAATACAGACCTGGATTATACAGAACGTTTTCGGACTACCGGAACAGAGAATCTGAACATCGCTCCTGAATTTGATGGAACAATGGATGGTGCACCTGCGGTTGGATATTGGGCAGATTACTACAGCCTTAGGACAGAAGAGGCTATAGCAGATATGCAGGAACTCATCAATCTATGTAAAGAAAATAATATCAATCTGAAGATTGTAACGAACCCCTTATATTATCTGACCTATGAAAAGGCAGTTGAAAACGGATATCTGGACTTCCTGGAAGAACTGTCGAAGATTACAGACTTCTATAATTTCAGCAGTATCAGCTCTGTCACAACGACCAATGGCTGTTATTATGAGACGAGTCACTTCACTCCACAGGTCGGAATCTGGATGATTGGTGCTATTTATGAGGATAACATTGACAAGCCGGTCAAAGATCAAGGCTTTGGAGTTCATGTTACAGAAGAAAACAGAGAAGAATTCATACAGTTTTTGCATGATCAAGCGATAGAAAATGACATCATTCCCTATCAGGAGGAGGAATCGGAATGAGAAAACGTGAGTATCTTTGTCTGATACCACTCCCATTTTTAATTAGTTTTTTGATACAATATGCGGTCGTCTATCTATTCAATACACTTCAGATTTCAAATCGTGTTGTAGATGAGACGACATATACGATGTTATTTCGAGTGGCAGTCGGGTGTGCCTATATATTGATATTTGAATTGTGGTATCTAAGATATTTTGGGAAAACACGTGAAGTTCCGCTTAAGAGATCGCTGGCATTGAATCATGTACTGTTATTACTTGCAATTGCAATCTGCGGACAGGTAGCGATCAGCTTTCTTTTGACCATTATTTTACCGCTATTTAAGGGTGCTGTTGAACAATACCAGGCGATGATGGGAAGCATGTTTGTGATCACACCGCTTTCAGTTCTGTATGTGGTCGTTCTTACACCGATCGGAGAGGAATGTATCTTTAGAGGTCTGACAATGAAATTTGCAGGGAAAGCACTTCCGGGTCTTGTTGCAAATTTAATACAGGCGGTTCTGTTTGGCTTCTATCATATGAATCTGGTGCAGGGAATTTATGCATTTGTCATGGGATTTGTATTTGGATATGCGGTTCTCAGATTAAAATCTTTATGGGTGTCAATCATCATGCATGTGGTACTGAATGCAGTAGGGCTATGGATGAATGCGAATCTGGATCCGGATCTGCCGATTGCGACCGGCGCTGTGATCTGTATTCTGAGCATTGCGATTGTCGTTATTTCCATGTATCTTCTTCCAATCTTGAAGACAGAGACACATGAGGAAGGCTGATACAAGACCGGCTAACACAAGACCGGCTAACACAAGACCGAAAGATAGTCAGATGAAAATTAGGCATATAGAAGTTAAATAGAGAGATGTGACTGTTTCACAATATAGTTCATATATAATTTCACAAGGTCAATATCAGAATTAGAATAGAGCATACGGGCACCCACAGCATCTTCGATTTCATTGAAGACAGGGTGTCCTTTATCATACACAAAATCAATTCCGATACAGTCAAAAGGAAGAAGCGGGATGATCCTTTGAACAAGGGCATTCTCTTCGCTTGTCAGTGTATGCAGTGCTGCATTGTGTCCGAGGGAATAGTTGCTACGGATATCGGGCGGCGTAATGTTGGTTAAGGCGTTTGAAGAATCGATGTTGGTATTTAAGTTAGGAATATCGTCTCCATATGCAGATCTCATGATAGAAGCAATGATTTTACTTCCCAGCAGATAGACCCGGAGGTCTTTGCCGATATCGGAAGCACAGTGCTGTAATACATATCCGGGGTGTTCCTGATAGACGGTATTAATTTCATGAATACTGCTTTGCAGTTCTTCTTGAGAATAAACCAGTTTAACCAGATTTCCACCATGTCCGCAGGCAGGTTTGATGACGAAAGGATACTGCCAGTTCTTGACCAAATTAATATCATAGGCTGTCTCCATAAACGAAATTCCATGCTCACGAATGAACTCATAGGTCTTTTTTTTGTCATTGCAGATATCTGTTACAATGGCAGGATTAAAAACCCGGACACCTTGCTGCTCCAGCCAGATTGCAAGTTCTGTATTGCGAGAACGGTTGATGACGAAATCAGGTCGGTTGGATTTGTCTAACGATTGCTCAGATGTAAATGAATCAGTCGCTGAATGAATATTGATGTGTTCTGGAGAAACAAGAGAGAAGCCACCAGAGGCAGTTTTATAAGTATAAAATAATGTTAGTATAACACCTACTTCGGCAGCTGCATCAGTGAACATCCTAATATATTCTTGATTTTTTATGGCATCAGCTTCTTCGTATACGATCCAGCCTGTTCTTTTCATGTGAAATGCCCTTTCTTACCATGATATGTCAATCATAGAATTGCCTGCAATTCATGATATATTAATCATAGAATTGC
>CAZWXS010000006.1:0-50906 GCA_964638005.1 uncultured Lachnospiraceae bacterium | reverse complement strand
AATTGCCTGCAATTCATGATATATTAATCATAGAATTGCTTGCAATTCATGATATATTAATCATAGAATTGCTTGCAATTCATGATATATTAATCATAGAATTGCTTGCAATTCATGATATGTTCCATGATTTTATCTGCAGCGTTGACCCCGGTACAGGTGTAGATGTTTTTAAAATGTGCATTGGAATTGACTTCACACAAAATGGGTTCATCATTCGGTCCGAAGAGCAGGTCAACTCCGGCAAAATCCAGATTCAACGCCTTGCATACATTGATAGCCAGTGTGCGTGCTTCCTGGCTGGGGGTATAGGGTGACATCTTTCCACCGTTTGTGATATTGGCACGAAAGTCAGAATCATGAGTTCGAAGCATTGTAGCAACGACTTTTCCACCGACTACTTCCAAACGTAGATCACGCCCGAAACTACTCTGAATGAATTCCTGAAAAATTAAAGGTTTTCCCGCACATTGTTCTGTAATCGTTTCGACTTCTGTTCGATTCTGAGCCAGATAAACCTGTGCGCCGAAGGATCCGAAGCACTCTTTGATCACCATTGGATAAGAGAGCTGTTCCTCTATCAGATCAAGAAACGCAAGATCCCCGTGGTAGCCAATATTGGCATAAGTCATCGGAGCAAGAACTGTCTTTGGCATAGGAATTGGATAGGTGTCCTTGAACATTGCAAGTTTCGAGAAGGTCAGAGACTTATCGTCGCAGGCAGCAATGGCGTCAGCTCGATTGAACAGTCGAAATCCAAGCCCCTCAAGCGTCTTTGCCAGTCGTACATCTTTATCCCAAAACAGAATAAAGTCCGGACGATCTTTGGATGCCGTCAGACCAAGTAGCGTACCGTCACTAATACATGCGAGAACTTCGGCATTTGTTTTTTTGTCAAGCCTACAGCCCACTTTATTCGCAGCGGCAAGAAGCCAGTCATATATTTCGTTGAATTTACCGGTTTGCAGAAAGTGATTCACGATCAGCCAACCATATTGATTATTATTTTTCATAATGAGAATTATACTATAAATATTGAAAATTAGAAAGTATAGTGATCAACGCAAGTAAATATCAGTTTATCAAACTCTTGATTTGGTGTAAAATAGGGAGTATAAAAAGTTTGATTATGTGCGAGCAACAGGGAGAACGTTTTTATGGGGTTAGAATATATTAAGATTCCTGCGATTTATAAGAAATTAAAACAGGCAGAGGATGAGAATCGCAACATTTATATATCAGCACCGGTTGGATTTGGCAAGACCAGTGCCATAGAATACTATTATCGTAAGAAGGCATGTCTGATGTTAACCGGACGTACCGGAGAACTGTCTGATATGCCGGATGTGCAGCAGATACAGTATTCAGTGATTGTCATTGATGATATTTCATGGATCACAGAACAGGCATCCAAGGATTATATCAGGAGTCTGCTCAGAAATGGCAAACAGCATATGGTATTGGCAGGAAGAAGTAAACTTCCGGCATGGCTTAAGGATGTATTTGCAGAGAGTGGAATGATGCTTGCGGATGAAAGAGATCTGTGCTTTCAGGAAGCTGAGGCAGCAAAATTATTCAGTCAGTATAAGATTCAAGTGAGTCGTGAGGTATTGTTGAAGATCCTTGCGGATATGGAATACTATGCGATGGCGCTGCAAATGGCTGCCTATCGTATGCAGAGTGAGACAGCCTATACTGAGATCGTAAAGGAGAATGTAGAACGTGACATTTACCATTACTTTGACCAGACTTTATTCATGGAATGGGATGAAGAATTAAAGCAGGTGCTGCTGGCGATAGCAGAATTCCCGGAATATGATATGGAATTTATGGAGTTTATAACCGGAAATGGGAATCTGATGGAAGTTCTGGAGAGGGCATGGTCAATTGGAAACTTCCTATATAAAGATGACAATGGAATTTACCATATGCGTCAGAAACTGGCGTCTTTTTTGAAGTGGAAGAGAGAACTTGTCTATAGCCGCGCATACATCAATGAATTATATGGAAGGGCTGCAATCTATTATGAGATGCATAATCAGATTGATCAGGCACTGTTTTATTATGACAAAAGCGGAAATCAATTAAAGGTGATGGAACTGCTTCGTAAGAATGTCAGAAACCATACAGGAACGGCACATTATTTTGAAACAAGGCAGTATTATTTTAATCTGCCCGAGGATAAGATCAAGGAATCTCCTATGTTGATGGCAGGTATGAGTATGCTGTATTCGATGCTGATGAAGACAGAGCAAAGTGAGTATTGGTATCAGCAGCTCAAATCATTTGAACAATCAGCGGTAAAGGGCAGTGAGGAAAAGAAAATTGCGCTTGAGAGACTGGCCTATCTGGACATCGGACTTCCGCACAGGGGAACCAAGGGAATCACGAGTCTGTTCAAAAAGGTTGCAGCACTTTGTATGAATCACAGCATTCGTACGTCTGATTTTTGTGTAACGGGAAATCTGCCTTCTCTGATGAACGGAGGTAAGGACTTCTGTGAATGGAGCAAATGGGATCGGGAATGTTATCGGATCATGAAGCGACCGCTGGAACTGGTGACAGGAAAATCCGGTGTTGGCCTGGCAAATGTAGCACTTGCAGAAAGCCTCTTTGAAAAAGGGTCGGAAGATATCTATGAAATTATAACCCTGTTGAACTCAGGCTACATGATGGCAGATACGAATGGAACGATTGAAATGTGCTTTGCTTCTACCGGTATCATGTGTAAGATCCATGTCAGTCGAAATCAAATAACTCTGGCACGAAAGATTCTTGAAGATTTCAGGACGAAAGCCATCCGTGAGAAAGCCAATCGCTTATTACGCAATATTGATACGATGAGGCAGTGGATGAACCTGTTAGAAGGAAATCAAAAAGAATTCGCCAGATGGCTGAATGAAGCAGCACCAAATGAAAATATAGAGTTCAATATTTTTGACCGGTATCGTTATATTATGAAGGTACGGACTTATATTGCCTGCGGAAGCCTAACGGAAGCTGCGAGCCTGATCGACCGGCTGAATGTTTACTTTGTAACTTATGAAAGACACTATATGTATATAGAAAATCTTCTGTTAAAAGCAATTGTGATGTTTCGCATGAAGGCTACCGGCTGGGAACTGATCTTAGATGAGGCATTACAGAAGGCGGAGGATTATCATTTTATACAGATTGTTGCAAATGAAGGCGCTGCACTTCTACCGTTGTTGAAAGGGGCAACGAGATTATCGGTCACCAAGGAATATAGACAGCAGATAGAAGAAGCAGTTGAGAAAATGAGAGGATACTATCCGTTTTATCTGTCTGTTGATTCGACAAAGCGAGAAGAACTGACTGAGATGGAAGACAGGATCCTACAACTCATGTGCGAAGGAAAAAGTACGGAAGAAATATGTGAATTGTGCTTTATTTCCTATAATACCTTAAAGTTCCACAATAAGAATATTTATCGGAAGTTAGGTGCCAAAAACCGTATGGAAGCAGAGCGGATCGCAAGAAAAGCAGGTATCTATAGGGGAGAAATGTAAAGTGAATCATTAAACCTACCCTTATGGGTAGTTTACTCGATTTTTTCATCATGATATAATCACCTCGATGGATGAAATCAGTACTACAATGTACAACATATTCGAGGAGGAATTATGATGAAAAAGAAGTTATTAGCAGTACTTATGGTATGTGTAATGTCAACAGCTGTATTCGCAGCATGTGGTAGCAAGGAAGAAGCAGCACCTGCAGCAACAGAAGAAGCAGCACCGGTTGAAGAAGAAGCAGCAGTAGAAGAAGAGGCTCCAGTTGAAGAAGCAGCTACAGACGAAGCAGCAGCAACAGATGAAGCAGCTACAGGCGAAATGGTATCAGATGAGACATTTGCAACATTACAGGATAACTATGCAGCACTTGTAGAAGCTAACAATGCAGTTGTAGATGCATACAACTCAGACGAAGTAGAAGCAAATGCAGACATCGAAGAGTTATTAACTCAGGCTGGTGATGTAATCACACAGATGGGCGAAATTACACAGGATTCAATTACAGAAGCTGATGCAGAGTCATTAAATCAGGCTATGCTTGATATTTTAACAGGTCTTCAGGCAGCAGTAGATGCAATGTAATTTGTTTTAACAACTAATATTAAAATTTATATTGTATTACAGATTCATCAATAAATTGTAGACAAATGCCGTCGGAAATCCGATGGCATTTTTTACATTACACTGGTATTTTATCAGAATATTTGCTATACTTTTCATAATAACAAATGCAATACAATAATATCAGATAAAAGAGGATCATACATATGCAGCTGCTAAAAGACAGAATTCGTAGAGACGGTGTAGTTCGTCCCGGTAATATATTGAAAGTTGACAGTTTCCTGAATCACCAGATGGATATTCCTTTGTTTTGTGAGATGGGTCGTGAGTTCAAGCAGCGATTCATGAACGAGGAAATTACAAAGATTTTAACAATAGAAGCATCAGGAATCGGAATTGCATGTATCGTGGCACAGTATTTTCATGTACCGGTTGTATTTGCCAAGAAATCCAAGACCAAAAATATCGCGGGAGATGTCTATACGACACAGGTGGAATCATTTACGCATGGAAGAGTATTTGACATCATGGTATCCAAGCAGTTCTTAGGACCGGAGGACAAAGTACTTCTGATTGATGACTTTTTGGCAAACGGAAAAGCGCTGGAAGGACTGGCACAGATTGTACAGGATGCAGGAGCAACATTAGTAGGAGCAGGAATTGCAATTGAAAAAGGATTTCAGGTAGGCGGCGATGCACTTCGCGCCAAAGGAATCAGAGTAGAGTCACTTGCAATCGTGGAGAGTATGAATGATGAGACAGGCGAGATCGTATTTCGAGGAGATAACTAAAGAATTGATCAAAGGGCAATGAGGCTGCGAAATTTTCGCGGCCTCATGCCGTCTATGGCAGATAGAATAGAATCAGACAGGCACAAGGAGGGGTTACATGTATACACTCAATATCAACGGTCAGGAAGTAACAACAGAAAAGGATAAGAGACTTCTTTATTTTCTGAGGGATGATCTGCATTTAACAGCAGCGAAGGATGGTTGCAGCGAGGGTGCTTGTGGAACTTGTACGATTATTGTAGATGGAAAGAAAGTTAAGGCATGTGTACAGCCTTTGTCAAAATTCGAGGGAAAGAAAATTGTTACGGTGGAAGGCTTGTCACCGAGGGAAAAAGAAGTCTATGTCTATGCATTTGGCGAAGCCGGTGCAGTGCAGTGTGGTTTCTGCATTCCGGGTATGATCATGGCGGCAAAGGCATTGATTGATGAAAATAATGATCCGACGTGTGAAGAAGTAAAGCAGGCGATACAGGGGAATATCTGCCGCTGTACAGGGTATCAGAAGATTGAAGAGGCCATTTTGATGGCGGCAAAATATTTTCGTGAGGAACTTCCGATTCCGGCACCGGAGACAGATGGATCGTTAAATAAGAGATTCAAACGTGTGGATGTAGCAGAGAAGGCGCTTGGAATAGGAGAATATGTCGATGATATTGTGCTTCCGGGTATGCTATATGCCAAGGCTCTGCGTTCCAAATATCCGCGTGCCATTGTGAATCATATTGACCTTTCAAAGGCACTGGAACATCCGGATTGTGTGAAGATTTTGACGGCAAAAGATGTTCCGCACAATAAGATCGGACATCTGGTACAGGATTGGGATGTTATGATTGCCGAAGGGGATACAACACGGTACATCGGTGATGCGATTGCACTTGTAGCGACCAATCATAAGGAAACACTGGATGAGGTATTGAATCTGATCCAGGTGGATTATACAGAACTAACACCGATCACAGACCCGCAGGATGCACTGGCAGAAGGTGCGCCGTTGTTACATTCAAATGGAAATATTATGAGGAAAGAAGTTCTGAAACGTGGTGATGCAGATGCCGCCATTCAGAATTCTAAATATGTAGTGACCAATCATTACAGTACGCCGTTTAATGACCATGCTTTTATGGAACCGGAATGTGCGATTGCAATGCCGGACGGGGACGATGGGTTACTGCTATATACCGGCTCTCAGTCGGTTTATGATGAGCAGCATGAGATATCAACGATGCTTGAGATTCCACCGGAAAAGGTACATAGTCAGGCAAAATTGGTCGGTGGTGGCTTTGGCGGAAAGGAAGATATGAGTGTTCAGCATCATGCAGCGCTAATGGCATGGTATACGAAATGTCCTGTGAAAGTGAAATTCTCCAGACAGGAGAGTCTGCTGTATCATACAAAACGTCACGCTATGGAGATGGATTTCACAACGGCATGTGATGAAAATGGTATTTTGACCGGAATGAAAGCGGTGTTGATCGCAGATACAGGTGCTTATGCGTCGCTTGGCGGCCCGGTACTACAGCGTGCTTGTACCCATGCGGCCGGACCTTATAACTATCAGAACATGGACATTGTAGGAATGTCTGTCTATACCAATAATGTAGTTGGAGGAGCCTATCGTGGATTCGGTGTGACGCAGAGCTGCTTTGCAACAGAAAATAACATCAACCAACTGGCGGAAATGATCGGTATTTCTCCCTGGGAAATCCGCTATCGTAATGCAATCCGTCCGGGGCAGATTCTTGCAAATGGACAGGTTGCAGATCCAAACTGTGCCATGGCCGAGTGTCTGGAAGCAGTGAAAGACGTTTATGAAAGCCATCCTTATGCAGGTATTGCCTGTGCCTTCAAGAACAGTGGAACCGGAGTTGGACTGAAGGATATCGGACGTTGTCTCTTATCTGTTGAAAATGGGATTGTGCACATCCGGACATCCGCGTCATGTATGGGACAGGGAATTGCAACAATGTGTACACAGATGGTATGTCAGGAGACGGGGCTTGATCCGGCACTTTTATTCCATGAAAGACCGGACACGGTGCGGACACCGAATGCAGGAACAAGTACAGCGTCCAGACAGACAGTGTTAACCGGAGAAGCGACAAGACGTGCAGCAGAGAAACTTGGAAATGAGTTAAAGGCAGGACGTACGATCAAGGAACTGGAAGGCAAAGAGTTCTACGGAGAATTTTCGGCGATTACAGACCCGATGGGATCGGATAAGGAATTTCCGGTCAGTCATGTCAGTTATAGTTATGGCGCACAGGTCATTATTCTGGATGAGACAGGAAAAGTGGAAAAGGTGGTTGCGGCTTATGATGTCGGAACACCGGTTAATATACAATCCGTGGAAGGCCAGATCGAGGGTGGAATCGTGATGGGACTTGGTTTTGCTCTGACAGAAGATTACCCGACTGAGGGTGGCTATCCGCAGGTGAAGTTCGGAACGCTGGGATTGATGCGGGCACCACAGGCACCTCCGATTGAGGTGAAATTAGTGCAGGCAAAGGGCGAGAAATTGCCTTACGCATTTGGAGCAAAAGGTGTAGGTGAGTTATGCCTGATCCCGACTTCTCCGGCATGCTCCCACGCATATTACAGATTGGATGGTAAATTCAGAACGAAATTGCCACTTTCGGATACCTTTTATAAGAAAAGCAAGTTGTAGGATTGTCAGGTGGTGAAGATATGAAGGTGAACGGTCTGGTCACAGCAGCAGGATTGTCGAGCAGAATGGGAGAGACAGGATTCAAACCGTTGCTTCCGTTTCGTGGAAAGACAGTCATTGAAAATACAGTGGATTCCATGCTGCAGGCAGGCATAGAACAGGTTGTGGTTGTGCTTGGACACCGGGCGGAGGAGATTGAGCAGGTATTATTTCAGACGCAGGCTTATCATGACGGAAAGATTTTGACAGCCTATAATTCAAATGCTGCAGGAACAGATATGCTGTGTTCTATCAAACTGGGACTTGAAATCATGCCGGAATGTGATGCATTTTTCTTACTGCCGGGTGATATGCCATTGATTGCAAGAGAGACATTTTTAAAATTGATTCAGGTGAAAGAAGAAACAGGGGCGAAGTTGATATTTCCGACAATTGACGGGCATAGAAAACATCCACCACTGATTGACAGTTCAGTCACTAAGGTGATTTGTGATTATCAAGGTGAAGATGGTCTGCGAGGAATCTGGAACAATTTCGAAGCAATAGATGCGGAGAGCATGAGTGCGGTGCACGTAGCAATAGAAGACATGGGCTGTGTTATGGATATGGATACAGGAGAAGATTACAAAAAGATGAAAAAAGTAAGTTATCCGGATAGAGACAGTTGTATATAAAGAAGGAGGTATGACGTGATATGAAAGACATTAGTAAATCGGTCAAGAAGAAGGATCATGAAGCCAAGATCACGGGTCAGGCAATGTATGTAGGGGATTATGCCACAGAAGATCTGCTCTTTGGTAAGATACTGCATTCACCCAAGGCAAAGGCTAAGATACTGGAAATCAAACTGCCTGCAATGCCGGAAGGATATTTTGTGGTAGACAAGAAGGATGTGCAGGGAGATAACAATGTTGCAATTGTAATGGATGACATTCCTGTATTTGCAAGAGAAACGGTGGAGTATATCGGCGAAGCAGTCCTTATGGTAGTTGGTCCTGAGGAGGCTGTAGTAGAAAAACTTCTGAATGAAATTGTCGTTGAATATGAAGATCTGAAACCGGTTCTGGATATGCGGGAACATGATACGGTGTTCTTTGATTATCACTTTGGAAAAGGTGATGTTGAGGCAGCATTTGCGGAAGCTGATAAAGTATATGAGGAAGAGTTCGAGACGGGATATCAGGAGCAGGCATATCTGGAAACACAGGGAATGATAGCTTCTTATCACGATGGTAAGATTACAATTCATGGTTCGATGCAGTGTCCTTATTATGTGCATGGAGCAGTTGCGCGTGCAATGGGCTTGACGGCAGATAAGGTGCAGATCATTCAGGATGTGACAGGTGGTGGTTTCGGTGGTAAGGAAGCATTTCCTTCAATTTTGGCATGTCAGACCGGTGTAGCAGCAATGAAAGCGGATAAACCGGTACGTGTGGTATTTGATAGACGTGAAGACATGGAATTTACAAGTAAGCGTCATCCATCTCTATGCAAATACAAAATGGCTGTGAAGGATCAGAAGATCACAGCGATGGATATCGATGTCATGTTCAATGGTGGTGCCTATACGACCCTTTCTGCGGTTGTATTACAGCGTGGTATCATCTGTGCAAATGGTATCTATAATATCGAAAATCTTAAGGTACACGGCAGTGCTGTGAAGACCAATACATCTCCGTGTGGAGCATATCGTGGGTTTGGAGCACCACAGACTTTCTTCGCAGTGGAAACCATGATGAACCATGTGGCAGCAGACCTTGGCGTTGATGCTCTGAAGTTCAAACAGACACACCTCGTAAAGCAAGGCGATGCAACGTCTACGAGCGGCAAGTATCATTTCCCGGTGCCTGTACCGGCTATGATCGAAGAAGTAGACAAAGCGTGTGATTATCGTAAGAAACGTGAATTATATAAGAACCAGCCGGTAGACAGTCGTTATAGACGAGGGATCGGTATGTCGATGTATTTCCATGGAGCAGGATTTACCGGTTCCGGTGAGCGCGACATCATCAAGGCAGTCACGAAACTGCATAAATATCCGGATGGCAGAGTGGAAATATTGGCCTCCAATTCAGATATCGGACAGGGACTGAAGACGACCTTCTCCAAGATAGTGGCGAAAGAACTGAACATTCCTCTGGAGCGTGTTTTAATCGAAAATCCGGATACAGACCGTGTACCGAATTCAGGACCGACGGTGGCTTCCAGATCGCTGATGACAGTTGGAGAACTTCTGAGACGTGCAGCAATCAATCTGCGGGAGAATTGGAAAGATGGAGAAGATCAGATCATAGAGGAACATTTCAAGGAACCTGATTTTGTGATTCCGTTCTATTTGGATAAATTCGAAGGAGATGCCTATCCGACCTATGCATGGGCGGTCAATGCGATTGAAGTGGAAGTAGATACACTGACAGCAACCAACCGTGTCATTGGGGCATGGGGTTCCTTTGATGTGGGAACACCGATTGATATGAATATCGTAGTGGGACAGATGGAGGGTGGTTTCCTGCAGGGAATCGGTTATTCTTCCATGGAATATATGGCAACCAATGAAAAGGGACAGATTCGAAATAACAGTTTCAGTGATTATATTATCCCGACAGCAGTGGATGTGCCGAATCTCGTGGCAATGATGCATGTAGAAGAGTATCCTGACGGACCATATGGTGCAAAGGGTGCCGGGGAATTGCCGTTAGTAGGTGCTCCGGGTGCTTATATCGAGGCGTTGGAACAGGCACTGGGTGAGAAGTTATACCATGCACCATTTACGGCAGAAGATACGATGAAAGTATTACAGAAGCAAAAAGACGGACAGGAGGTGGCTGACTGATGGCAGATGAGATTAGATTCAACTTAAACGGAGAAGATGTGACCTATGCAGGTAAAGCAGGCGCCAGATTATTAGATGTACTGAGAAATGAGTTCAGGCTGACCGGTGTCAAGTGTGGATGTAAAGAGGGCGAATGTGGTTCCTGTTCTATTATTTTAGACGGAAAGCTCGTCAATTCCTGTATGGTAGCCATGGGACGTATTGATGGAAGTACAGTTATGACAATTGAAGGATTCAGCAAGACCGAGAGATTCAAGGTGTTAGATAAAGCTTATGCAGAAGTCAGTGCCGTACAGTGCGGATATTGTATTCCGGGTATGGTACTTGCGTCCGAGTGTATTCTGAGCCAGAATCCCCATCCGACAGAAGAAGAGATCAGAGTCGGTATTTCAGGAAATCTGTGTAGATGTACCGGTTATAATGCGATTGTAAAGGCCATCAGCATTGCAGCAAAGGAGGGGAACGGACTATGGTAAACGGATATACACCGACAACATTGAAGGAAGCCTTGGAAATCAGGGCAAGTCAGAATGTGGTTCCCTATGCAGGCGGTACAGACCTGATGATACAGGGAAATGAAGATGCTACTTATTTATTTTTGCATAAAATAAAGGAATTAACAGAGATTAAAGAAGATGAGAATGATATTAAGATAGGTGCGGCTTGCACCTTTACAGAGATACTTGCAAATGAAGCAGTTCCTGCAATTTTAAAAGATGCACTTTCTAAGATTGCAGCACCGGCGATTAGAAATATGGGAACGATTGGCGGTAACATCGGAAATGGTTCCGCTAAGGCAGACAGTGTCTTGATCTTTTTCGCAACTGACGCAAAAATCTGCCTGCAGAGTGTCAGAGGAGAACGAGTGGTACCAATCAAGGAATTTTATCAGGGCAGAAAGAAGTTAGACCTTGCACCGGATGAACTGATCGTAGCAGTAAGGATGCCTAAGACTGCAAAGACTGAGCAGTACCGTTATGAGAAGATTGGAGCCAGAGGGGCACTTGCGATTTCACGTGTATCCTTTGCAGCACTGATCACAGTTGACGGTGGAAAGATTACACATCTGGCAACTGCCTATGGTGCAGTCAGTGACGTAGTCATCAGACGAGATGACATTGATGCAATGCTGATCGGGAAGACTGTAGAAGAGGCAAAGAACAGTAAGCAGGCATATCTGAAAGCAGTGGATGAAGCAATTGTGCCGATTCGTGGACGTGTGTCTTCGGAATACCGAAAATCAGTCTGCATGAATCTGCTGGAGGATTTTTTGAACCAATTTTTGAAGTAGTTTGATAGATAGGCAAGGAGTAATTTTTATATGCATAATAATGATATATTTGCCATCAGGGGAAATCTTTGTTGGTGTGTAGAGACAAATAAAATCGAGACCATGGGACATGGGTATTTGGTATGTGAGCATGGAATATGTAAGGGAGTCTTTCAGGAACTTCCTGCGATGTATGCAGATATTTCGGTTCAGGATTATGGAGAGAACATCATTATTCCGGGATTGGTTGATCTGCATCTGCATGCACCACAGTTTACATTCCGCGGGCTTGGCATGGATATGGAACTGCTGGAATGGCTGAATACGAATACTTTCCCTGAGGAAGCTAAGTATGCTGACCTAGCTTATGCAAAGAAGGCATATGAACTATTTGCGGAGGAAATGAAGCAGGGAATGACGACGAGGGCGTGTATCTTTGCAACGGTACATCGTGAAGCAACAAAGCTTTTGATGGATCTGATGGAGCAGACCGGGCTTCACACGATGGTCGGTAAGGTCAATATGGATCGCAATGCGCCGGCTGATCTATGTGAGAGTTTTGAAGATTCCATGGAAGAGACGGTCAGATGGCTTGAGGAGATTGCTTTTCAGTATCAGAATACAAAAGCGATCATTACCCCCAGGTTTATTCCATCCTGTTCAGATGAGTTGATGAAGGGACTTGCGAAAGTTCGTGCAAGATATGGTTTGCCGGTGCAATCGCATTTATCAGAGAATAAGAGCGAGATAGAGTGGGTGCTGCGTTTGTGTAAAGAAGCAAGAAATTATGCAGATGCATATGACAGACTGGGTATGTTCGGTGGTGATTATCCTACCGTGATGGCACATTGTGTGCATTTGGAAGACGAGGAAATTGCTCTGATGAAGCAAAATGGTGTCTATGTGGCACACTGTCCGCAGTCCAATACGAATCTGGCATCCGGAATTGCACCCATCAGAAGATACTTAGATGAAGGCTTGCAGATGGGTCTTGGAACTGATGTTGCAGGCGGATATTCTACTTCGATCATGCGCGCCATGACAGATGCAATACAGGTTTCAAAACTTCGTTACAGCGTACTGGATCATTCACTGGCGCCAATTACATTATCAGAAGCATTTTATCTGGCAACCAAGGGCGGCGGTTCTTTCTTTGGACGTGTAGGAAGTTTCGAAGAAGGCTACGAATTTGATGCAGTTGTGATTGACGACAGTGCGTTGAAATCAGCCTATGAAATGAAACTGTTGGAGCGGTTGGAACGGCTGGTTTATTTGCCGGAGAAGAGCGTTGTGGTGGATAAATATGTTGCAGGGAATATGATTTAGTTCTATAGGTTTGACAGATAGGTTAATATAAGATACAATTAACTCAAGTTAACTTTAGTAAAGCTAACTTGAGTTAATTTTGCTTCAATTGAACGCCTGGGAGGTTCTTATGTTCGTTGGAAGAAAAAGTGAACTAGAAAAATTAAATGAAATGTACACGGGGAACCAATTTGAGTTTGCCGTAATTTATGGCAGAAGACGTGTTGGAAAGACGACATTGATCAATAAATTCTGTGAAGATAAAAAGAGCATTTATTATATGGCAATTGAAGGGTCAGAAAAAGATAATTTGATAAACTTTTCCAAAGGTATCTTTGATGTCATGCTGCCGGGAGTAGCAATGCCTGCTTTTCAAACATATGAAGCGTTATTTTCATATATTGATACAATTGCTGAAGAAAGAATCATTATTGCAATTGATGAATATCCGTACATGGCTGAAGGAAGTCGTTCGATTTCTTCTATCTTACAGGCACATATTGACCATAGATGGAAAGAGAGTAAATTATTCTTGATTCTTTGTGGCTCTTCTATGAGTTTCATGGAAAATCAGGTCTTGGGATACAAGAGTCCTTTATATGGAAGAAGGACAGCACAGTTTAAAATACAGCCATTTACTTTCTTTGAAGCCAAAGCAGCCTTGAAGGATTTTGATTCTTTTTCTCAGGTATTGTTGTATGGTGTAACCGGTGGTATACCTGAGTATATGAGCAGAATCAATCGGTCAAAATCAGTGGATGAGAATATTGTAAATTTATTTTTTGAAAGTTCAGGAAGATTATTCGAAGAACCAACAAATTTGATGAAACAGGAGTTAAGAAATTTTGCAACCTACAATTCAGTGGTGAGCGCCATTGCATCAGGGGCAAGTCGTATGAATGATATTGCAACAAAGGTTGGAGAGGATAGTGCAGCCTGTACGAATCAGATTAAGACGCTTATGGCACTGGGAGTAGTACGCAAGGAGTTTCCGAGTATGGAAGCAGAAACAAGCAGAAAGACAATCTATTCTTTAGAAGATTCTATGTTTATATTTTGGTATCGTTTTGTACTGCCTAATATCAGTAATATTGCAAGAGGGTTGGGGCAGCAGGTATATGATTCGAATGTGAAACCGCTGCTCAATGACTTCTTGGGGCTTATTTTTGAACGAATCTGTATTCAGTATATGTATCAAAAGGAAGTGTTCGAAAAGGCACCATTTTGCTATGGAACAATTGGACGTTGGTGGGGAAATAATCCACATAAGAGATGTCAGGAAGAAATTGATCTGGTGGCAGGAGATAAGCAGAATATTCTGTTGGGGGAATGCAAATGGACAAATGAGAAAATCAATATTCAGGTGCTCAGAGATCTGCAGGAGCAGGCAAAATTATTCCATCAGGAGAATCAGTGGTTATATTTTTTTTCTAAGACAGGGTTTACAAGAGAGGTAATCCAAGAAGCAGAGAAAGATGACCATATTATTTTAGTAAAATTCGATGATATGGTCAGAGTAGATTAATTATGAAATCCAGGTTCCGGTCTTGCCATTGATTCCGTCCTTTGCTTTTTCGAGCAGGGTGATTAGGGCAGAACGGCCGAGTTTACTGGAGGCAAATTCTACACATGCGGCAACTTTAGGTAACATGGAGCCGGGAGCAAATTCTCCTGCCTCCATGTATTTTTTTGCTTCTTCAACAGACATATGGTCTAATAACTGTTCATTTGGCTTATGAAAATGAATTGCAACTTTCTCAACTGCGGTTAGGATGATCAGTACATCTGCACCTAAGTCCTGAGCCATTCTGGCACTGCAGAAATCTTTGTCAATAACGGCACTGATGCCCTTTAAATGATGCCCCTGTCTGATGACCGGAATTCCACCACCGCCTGCAGCAATGACTACATCTCCTGCGTTGACAAGTGTTCTGATTGCTTCGATTTCTACGATTTCGATTGGGTGTGGAGATGGAACAACACGTCGATAACCACGACCTGAATCTTCAATCATAATGTGTCCGTAGGCCTTTGCAGCATAATCTGCCTGTTCCTTGGTCATAAAGTGTCCGACGGGCTTGGTCGGATGCTTAAAAGCAGGATCATTTTCATCCACACGGACTTGTGTGATCATTGTGGTTACAGGAATATTTAAACCTCGGTTCTTGAGTTCTTCACGCAGTGCATTCTGGAGATCATAGCCGATATAAGCCTGACTCATGGCAACGCATACGGACAGAGGAGTATTGGGCTGGTCAGTGTCCTCACGGGATAGAGCAGCCATGGCATTATTGATCATACCGACCTGAGGTCCGTTTCCGTGGGAAATGATGACCTCATGTCCTTCTTCAATCAAATCAACAATGGATCTCGCCGTAATCTTAGCGGCAACCATCTGCTCGGGAAGCGTGTTCCCAAGCGCATTACCGCCAAGTGCGATGACAATTCGTTTTTTTTGATTCAATTGATTCATATGCACCATTCCTTTATTGATGATTTCCGTCCGATCGACAGTTCAACATTTACGATTTTATTTTGTATGAATCTTATTTTACTCTTGCTCTATCTTATTCTGGGTTTTGCTTCGTTCTCGAGTTTTTTGAGCAATGCAGCCGGATCTTCAAATTTGGACAGAAAGATCATAGCGGCGATGATATAGGGCTTGAAGCTTGCTTCTTTATAAAGCGGTGTGCGATATTTGTCAAATACAGACGCATCGACTTCGCCTTGTTTGCAGCTGACACCTGAAATATCCGCCGGCAGACAGTGCAGATAGAGAGCATTTCCGTTTTTTGTTGATTTCATCAAATCTTCCGAACAGGTCCAGTCTTTATGTGTTGCATTCTGTGCCAGCAACTCCTTTTCCAATTTGTTGATACCATCGAAATCACCCTTACCATAGAGGTCTGTACGTTGTTCCATGGCAGCAAACGGAGCCCAGCTCTTTGGATATACGATATCGGCATCTTTAAAAGCTTCTGCCATGTTGTTCGTCTTTGTAAATGAACCACCTGTTGCGGCGGCATTCTTTCTGGCAACTTCTTCGCATTCCGGCATGATTTCATATCCTTCCGGATGAGCCAGTACGACATCCATACCAAAGCGGGTCATCAATCCGATGACACCCTGCGGAACAGAAAGCGGTTTGCCGTAAGATGGTGAATAAGCCCATGACATAGCGATTTTCTTGCCTTTCAGATTTTCGACTCCGCCAAATTCATGAATGATGTGCAGCATATCTGCCATACACTGGGTCGGATGGTCGATATCGCACTGCAGATTGACCAGTGTCGGAATCTGTTCCAGCACGCCGTCACGGTAGCCTTCGCGGACAGCTTCGGATACGCTGTGCATATATGCATTTCCTTTGCCGATGTACATATCATCTCGGATGCCGATGACATCTGCCATAAATGAAATCATATTGGCTGTTTCACGGACAGTTTCCCCGTGGGCAATCTGTGACTTGCCTTCGTCCAGATCCTGTACTTCCAGTCCGAGCAGATTACATGCTGAAGCAAATGAAAAACGCGTTCTTGTTGAGTTATCGCGGAATAGGGAGATACCGAGTCCACTTTCAAATACTTTGGTGGAAATGTTGTTTTGTCTCATGTAACGGAGTGCGTCGGCCATTGTAAATACAGCCTCGATTTCGTCATCTGTCTTTTCCCAGGTCAGGAAGAAATCATTTTTATACATTTCCTTGAAATTCAGTTTGTTTAATCGATCAATATACATTTGCAAAGTTTCCATATGTAAATCTCCTTTAGTATTTGTTGTTCAGAATCGTTTTATTTACAATAGAGTGTCGGCATAGCAGCATAAACAGCCGCACATTTTACCAAATCTTCTTTCCAGGTACGTTCATTCGGCGCATGCGCCTGTGCTTCTTTACCGGGTCCGAATCCGATACACGGAATTCCATAGCGCCCCATGATGGAAACGCCGTTTGTAGAGAAAGTCCATTTATCAACAACCGGTTCTCCGTACATACCTTTGAAGGATTCCACCATGGCTTCTGTTGCCGGATGGTCTGACGGAATGACCCAGGTCGGGAAATAGCAGTCTGTCGGATATACAAGTCCTGTATAGCTTGGACGGTCATATTTGTACATGGATACCTCTGCCTGATATTTCTGAACAGTAGGCAAATCACGGATTTCCTGCAATGCGGATTCATAAGTCTCACCGTCAGTCAATCGTCTGTCGATAGAGATGGCACACATATCGGCAACTGCACAGCGTGAAGGAGAGGTAAAGAAAATCTCTGATACGGCCAGCGTGCCTTTTCCAAGAAATTCGTTATCGAGCAGTTTGTCATTTAAAGCACGTACTTCCTGCAGAATATCGCTCATCTTATAAATTGCATTGTCACCACGTTCCGGTGCAGACCCATGACAGGAAATGCCCTGTACCTCTACACGGATTTCCATACGTCCGCGCTGGCCACGGTAAATGTGTCCGTCAGTCGGTTCCGTGATGACTACAAATTCAGGCTTTATCTTATCTTCATTGATAATATACTGCCAGCAGAGGCCGTCACAGTCCTCTTCCTGTACAGTGCCGGTCACGAGTACGGTATATTTGTCTGAGAGAAGTCCGAGATCCTTCATAATCTTAGCTCCGTAGACTGAAGAAACCAATCCTCCAAGCTGATCAGAAGTACCGCGTCCACCGATTTCTGTATCGGTTTCATATCCTTCATAAGGATCGAACTCCCAATTAGACCGGTTCCCGATACCTACATTATCAATATGTGCATCATAGGCAATGAGTGTAGAGCCGGTTCCCATATAGCCGAGCACATTGCCCATCGGATCGATTTCTACCTTATCAAAGCCGACCTTTCTCATTTCTTCTGCAATTCTGTCAATATGTCCTTTTTCCTCGCAGCTTTCTCCCGGAATGTGTACCAGATCACGCAGAAAAGCGGTCATATCCTTTTCGTATTGTTCAGCCGCAGCCTTTACCTTTGCAAAATCCATATATTTTCCCTCCTATTTTCTAAGTTTGGTTTATTCTGATTCATACATACTGTTTTGTAAACATCAAGCAATTGATCTTACTTGTTAATATCAACATAACTGTACAAAGTATATTTAGATATATTAAAATATTTTGACACTTTATCACCGGACTTGGTAATCAAGAACGCACCGGAATCATTCAGGAAATTGATTGCTCGAACCTTATCTTCCTTGGACATGAGTGCAACCGGCACTCCAACCAGATCTACCGACTGTTTGATCAGCTCATCCAACAATTCATTGACATCTTTGGTAATGCGCTTAGGTGATTCATTTTGTTCCGCATCCTCGGGGCAGGAGATTAAGGAAGAGATAGAATGTTCAATTGCCAGCAGATTCGTAATATCATAATTGATAGCAAGAATATAGCGAACTTCATCATGCTCGTCTCTGATAAAAATGGTGCTGGACTTGAGTATCCGACCGTTATCCGTCTGTGTCAGATAAGCAAGCCGATCCATTGGATGCTCGTTGTGATGCGATATGGTATCCAGAACGATCGGAGAAGGTCCGCCGCCAAGTTCGCGATTGCTGATGTGTCCGTTCTCAATATGTACGATGGAATGGTCTACGGTCGCGCTTGCCAGATCATGGATTACAATCTCACAATTACTGCCGAACTGCGCAGCCAGACCGGCTGCCAATTGCTTCAATATCGTTAAGGTGGAAGTATCATTTGTCAAAATATCATCTCCTTTGTCAGTGCCTCATTGATAATACTTTCTTACTTATCATCATAGCATAGTGAAAGAGAAATGCAAGAAGAATTACAAAAAGATTTAGCACTAAAAAATATTTTTATTCGTTTCGTTGCTTTTTCATATATGCAGTGGTATGATTGAATCAATCCATATAAAATGATGTTTTACACGATGCATGAATTGTAAATTATAGTAGGCGGAGGGAATTAAGATGATCGATTTAACAAGAAACGAGCAGGCACTGGCAAAGAATATAGAGAAAGCAAAAGAGAATAACATCATTATTCCGACGATTGCACAGATGAAGAATCCCGACCTGATACCGGATGGTATCAAGGAGAAATTAAAGAACGTAGGATTATGGGATGTCAATCCCCTGAACCTGTTTCGAATCTCATGGAAAAATGAGCAGAAGGAAAGCGGCGGATTATACGGCAGCAGCAATTACATCGTACTTCCTTCTGAACTGACAGGAGTCAAAGCCAAGATTATCTGCATGATCGGCAAATGGTTCCCTACAGGTTGCCATAAGGTAGGTGCCTCCTTCGGATGCCTGGCCCCAAGGTTGATCACGGGACAGTTCGATACGACTTACCACAAAGCCGTTTGGCCGTCCACCGGAAACTATTGCCGTGGCGGTGCATTCAATTCAAAGCTCCTTGGAGCTGATTCTATTGCAATCCTGCCTGCAGAAATGAGCAAGGAAAGATTTGAATGGCTCAACAGCATAGCTGGCGAGGTCATCGCAACTCCGGGCTGTGAGAGCAATGTAAAAGAAATCTTTGATAAGACATGGGAGTTAAAAACGACAAGAGAAGACGTACTGATATTCAATCAATTTGAAGAGATGGGCAATTACCTGTGGCATTACAACGTAACAGGCAGCGCCATTGCAGATGCATATGAAGAAATGAAACAACCAGGCGACAGATTTGCCGGTGCAGTATTTACCTCAGGCTCAGCAGGCACGATGGCCTCCGGAGACTACCTGAAAGAAAAATATCCGACCGCCAAGCTGGGTGTAGGAGAAGCATTACAGTGTCCGACACTCTTGGATAACGGATTTGGAGGACATCGTATCGAAGGCATCGGCGATAAGCACGTACCCTGGATTCACAACGTAAAGAACACAGACATGGTCATCGATATTGATGACGAAGACAGCCAGAAGTTGATCCGCTTCTTTAACGAACCACTTGGCAGAGAATATCTCATAAAAGAACTGGGAGTAAATCCCGCTTTTGTAGAGCTGCTCAGCTATTTCGGAATCTCGGGAATTGCCAATATGCTATGCGCAATCAAGATGGCAAAATACTATGAATTAACCGAGCACGACGTAATTGCAACTGTCATGACCGACTCCGCATCCATGTACGGATCCAGAATCAGAGAACTCCAAGAAGAAGACGGCGCATACACCCCGACCATGGCTGCTGTTGACTATGCAAAACACATCGCATCCATCAAAACAGACAACATGCTGGAACTGACCTATGTCGATCGCAAGAGAGTACATAATCTGAAATATTACACATGGGTTGAACAGCAGGGCAGAACTGCAGAAGAACTCAATGCACTCTGGTATGATGATGAACACACATGGGGCGCAGTACGCAAAGAAGCAGGTGCCATCGACGAACTCATCAATGAGTTTAATGAACGTACAGGGTTGTTGAAGAATTTATAAGCGTTGGGTACGGACGGTGGTCAGCCCTTGTAGTTCGTCCGTTCGTCAATACATTAAATTTTTTAACACTATATAAGGAGGACAAATTTATGGGAAAGATGAGAAACGTAATTTCCGCAGTATGCATCAAATGCGGAGCCGAACATGACCCCAACCCCAATATTACCACTTGCAGCAAATGCGATGGAATACTAGACATTAAATATGATTACGAATGGATCAAGACCCAGGTGACCGCTAAAGATATGGCTGAGAGACACGATAACACCATGTGGCGGTATCGTGAATTTCTTCCGGTTACCGGAGAAAGCAAAGTTCCGAAGTTACGCGTTGGCTGGTCCCCATTCTATGAGTCCGAAAGATTGGCAGAGCGGCTTGGCATCGCAAAACTGTATATCAAAGACGACGGAATCAATCCGACAGCCAGCCTGAAGGATCGAGCATCCGCAATGGCGGTTGTAAAGGCAGAAGAAGCAGAGGCATCCGTTATTGCCTGTTCCTCTACCGGAAATGCAGCATCCTCATTGGCAGGCAATGCCGCAGCCGCAGGCTTTAAGACCTACATATTTGTTCCCGAACGCGCACCAAAAGGAAAAGTAGCACAGCTTATGATGTTCGGAGCCAATGTTATCAGTGTCAAAGGTTCCTATGAGGATACCTTCAGACTGTCCGCCGAAGCAATTGACAGATGGGGCTGGTACAATCGGAATGCAGCCATCAATCCCTATCTGATGGAGGGCAAGAAGACAGTTTCTCTGGAAATTGCAGAACAGCTGCATTGGAAGATGACAGACTATGTAGCGATTTCCGTAGGAGACGGGTGTACGATCGGCGGTGTATGGAAAGGGTTTAAAGATCTGTATGCGGCAGGATTCATTGACCGATTACCCAAACTGATCAGTGTGCAGGCAGAAGGATGCTGCCCGATCAATCGTGCGATTGCAGAAGGAAAAGACTGGTATCCAATGGAAGAAAATACAATTGCAGACAGCATTGCGGTCGGCGTTCCGAGAAATCCGGATAAAGCACTCAATGCAATCAGAGAGTCCAAAGGTATTGTTGTGAATGTATCCGATCAAGAGATTCTCGAAGCGATGAAGATATTAGGCACGACTTGCGGAGTGTTTGCAGAACCCGCAGGTGCGACGGGTACCGCAGGTGTAAAAAAAGCCGCAGAGCAAGGACTGATTCCGCATGATGCGACAGTCGTCAGCGTAGTAACCGGAAACGGACTGAAGGATCCGGCAACAGCAATCGAAGCTGCCGGCAGCCCTATCGCGATTCCACCCGAAATGTCCAGCCTGTTGCAGGCGTTCTCCGGAATTCTGGATTAAATTAAGAAACGGCACCCGAAAGGATGCCGTTTCTTATATCGTGTTAATCTTATTCTAATTCTAAGTTGCTCCAGATGTCATCAGGAATAAGTGCAATGTAAGTCTTACCTGTATTGAGAGTAATTTCATTTCCGTCAGGATCGAAGTACTGTGTAACTGCAAGTTCCTCTGACTTAGACCAGGTTATAGGAAGAGCCTTACCATTGGTAATGTAGTAACCGTCACGATCATAATCGATGGAGTGGAACATCATGTATCCGTTGTCATCAAACTCTACATAACGAGCATTTTGAAGTAAGATGTTCTTAAATGCAAGCTGAGCGTTATTGTTGCCCGGATCTACATGAGCTGAACCGTACTCTGAATAGTAGTACAGACCGTCTTCTGCATTGTAATCCAAATAGGGCTTGTTGTGCTTATAAGGTAACTGAATATGTGTTGCATCCTCTGCTTTTGCATTTGATGCAAAGTCTACAGGACTTGTCTCAGATGCAAACTTGTAATGAGGACCCGGATAATAATCGTTGTATTCCTGTGTATACTTGGAGTTGCTGAAGTTCTTCTCTAAGTCGCCTGCCAGGATGTACTCTGTAAACTCTCTTGATTTGCCGTTGTCAACACGTGAAAATGTTCCGCTGAAATTGTTGACATAGTCATTTGCAAGATAATCATCAATGTAGAAAGGACCGCCGTCGTGGCAGATAACTGCATTCCACTCAGGAATCAACTGCAGGTTTGTAGGTCTTACGCTTCGGATACTTCCGAGCTGTTCGATCTTGCCCCAGTCCTTAACAAGAACCATAAAACGGGTAACACCGTCGTTTGCTGTACTGTTTGTGATTTCATACACGATATCTGCTGTGGATAGACCATAATGCGGAAGTGCTGTCTTCTCATTATCAACCATAGCCGCAATCGGTCTCTGGTTCTGGATGGTCTCGTCAAGCCACTCGTTTGTTAACTCGCTGCGGTACATGCCTTCACGAGATTCCTCTTCTACGACTTCAGGGGTAGTTTCTGCAGGCTGTTCTGTTACGACCTCAATGACCGGTTCTGCAACGGCTTCCGCAGGAGCCTCCTCCTTGTCTTTGCCACATCCGCTCAACACAAGACCACATGCAAGTGCTGTCAGGATGAATAGATTCAATTTCTTCATAAGTATACTTCCTCTCTTTCTGTTCTAAAACAATATTGCTGATAAGCTTGTCTTCCGTTGACGATTATAACATAAAAAAATCGGTTCGTCATTACCAAATTTAACATATTCGTAACATTTAATTGTTTTTTTATAAATGCAGAAGCATTGTCAGAAATCTCACAAAATGGTATGATAATAAATAGAAAGTTTGTTGATTTTGAAAGAAATGTTTATAGGAATGAAGGAGGATTACATCATGCTGCTGATTGGAAACGGAAGAGTGATTACGAGAGACAGGGAGAATCCGTTTATAGAAAACGGTGCCGTAATGATTGACGGCGACAGTATTCAAGAGGCAGGAGAGTATGATGTACTCAGGAATCGGTATCCTGCTGCGGATTTCATAGATGCAAAGGGTGGAGTGATCATGCCGGCATTTATCAATACGCATGAACATATTTATTCTGCCATGGCCAGAGGCCTTTCTGTGAAAGGGTATCAACCGGAAGGTTTTCTCGATATTCTGGATGGCATGTGGTGGAATATTGACAGACATCTGACACTTGAACAGACGAAGCTGAGTGCACAGGCGACATATATTGACTGCATCAAAAACGGTGTGACGACAGTGTTTGATCATCATGCAAGTTATGGTTCTGTCAGGGACTCTCTATTTAAAATAGAAGAAGCTGCACGTGAGGCAGGTATCAGAAGCTGTCTTTGTTATGAGGTCTCTGACCGCGACGGAGAAGCAAAGATGCGGGAAGCGGTATTGGAAAATGAAGCATTTTGCAAGCATGCGCTTGGGGATGATTCGGATATGATTGCGGGAATGATGGGACTGCATGCATCATTTACCCTTTCAGACAGTACGCTTGCATTGTGCGCGGAACATAAACCATCAGAGGTCGGCTATCATATTCACGTAGCTGAGGGGATAGAAGATCTGTATGATGCTCTCGGGAAACATGGAAAAAGAATCATTGATCGGTTGATGGATCATGATATTCTGGGAAGTAAGACACTTACGGCACATTGCATTTATATCAATGAGCATGAGATGGATGTGTTGAAGGAAACGGATACGATGGTGGTGCACAATCCGGAATCTAATATGGGAAATGCATGCGGTTGTCCTCCGACGATGAGAATTGTACAGAAGGGGATTCTGACAGGACTCGGAACAGACGGATACACACATGATATGACAGAATCTTATAAAGTTGCGAATATCCTGCATAAGCATCATTTATGTGATCCGGGAGCTGCATGGAGTGAGGTACCGCAAATGCTTTTTGAAGGGAATGCCGAAATCGCAGGAAGGTATTTCAGAAAACCGGTCGGATCGTTAAGAGCAGGTGCGGCAGCAGATGTAATCATACTGGATTATGTACCGCTTACGCCGATGAATGCAGATAATGTCAACGGACATATTCTTTTTGGAATGACAGGACGCAGTGTTGTGACGACTGTGGCAAACGGTAAAGTATTGATGAAGGACAGAAGATTGACGCAGATAGACGAAGAACAAACGCTGGCGCATGTGAGAGAAGGAGCAAACCAGCTGTGGAAATCGATTAACGGATAAAGTGTATTTTGATATAGCATGCAACAGGCAACCATAAGCACACAAGGAGGCGGTTAAATGAGTGATAGGATGACACCGATACCATTTTACAAGTTAATAGACCAGATACTTTCAGAAAAGAAGCAGGGCAGCGTGTTTGGCATCCGGACGCTCTTTGTGGCAAAACAGAATCATACATTATCATTGTTCGGAGAAAAGATGGAAACTCCGTTTGGACCGGCTGCAGGGCCTCATACGCAATTGGCTCAGAACATCATTGCGGCTTATGCCGCAGGTGCACGCTTTTTTGAATTAAAGACAGTGCAGAAGCTGGACGGTGAGGATCTGCCGGTGAGCAAGCCTTGTATTGAAGCGGCAGATGAGGGATACAATGTGGAGTGGTCTACGGAACTGACTGTAGAGCAGGCATTTGAGGAATATGTCAAGGCGTGGTTTGCCATTAAGCTTATGGCGAAGGAATTCGGCATTGGTGCGATGGATGGCTTTATTTTCAATATGAGCGTCGGTTATGATCTGGAAGGCATCCGGTTAAAGAAGATAGATGATTTCATTGAAGGTTTAAAGGATGCTTCCAAGACCTCGATTTTTAGGGAATGTAAGGATTTTGCCCTGAATCATCTGGAGCTTTTTACGGATATTACGGCAGCGGATGTGGAATCGATTTCTCCGCATATCTGTACATCAGCGACATTATCAACGCTGCACGGATGTCCGCCGCAGGAGATAGAGCGTATTGCCACTTATCTGATGCAGGAGAAGCATCTGCATACATTTATCAAATGCAATCCGACTCTGCTTGGCTATGAGTATGCAAGACGGACGCTTGATGATATGGGATACGATTATGTCTCATTCGGAGAGTTTCATTTCAAGGATGATCTTCAATATGCGGATGCAGTTCCGATGTTAAAGCGTTTGATGAGCCTTGCAGATACAGAAAAATTGCAGTTTGGTGTAAAGATTACGAATACATTTCCTGTGGACATCAAGGCAAATGAATTGCCGGGCGAGGAGATGTATATGTCCGGACGTGCATTGTATCCACTTTCGATTGCGCTTGCCGCTAAGCTTTCGGAAGAGTTTGACGGAGGATTGAGAATTTCCTACTCGGGCGGCGCAGATGCACATAACATCAAGAAGATCTTTGATACAGGTATATGGCCGGTCACAATGGCGACAACACTGCTGAAACCGGGCGGATATCAGAGAATGACACAGATCGGAGAATTCTTTAACGGCGGAAAGGAAGGCTACCCTGTTTATACAGGCATAGATGCAGAGGCAGTCAAGGCGCTTGCCAAGGGAGCCAGACGAGACAAGAATCACAAAAAATCGCCCAAACTGTCTGCATCACGCAAGATGGATAAAAAGGTTCCACTGATAGACTGTTTTGTGGCGCCCTGCAGAGAAGGCTGTCCGATTCATCAGGATATTACGGCATATATGGAACTGGTATCGCGAGGAGAATATGCAAAGGCACTTTATGTCATCATGGAGAAAAATCCGTTGCCTTATATTACGGGAACGATATGTGCTCACAGATGTATGAGCAAATGTACTCGTAATTTCTACGAGGAACCTGTACATATCAGGAAGATGAAACTGCGTGCAGCGCGGGGCGGATATGATATGGTGCTCAAAGGGCATACGCCGGGAACAAGAGATAAGGGAAGAGTGGCAATCATCGGTGCAGGTCCGGCAGGTATTTCGGCGGCTTATTTTCTGGCGCGGGCTGGCATGGATGTTACAATTTTTGAGAAAAAGGAAGTTCCGGGAGGCGTAGTCAGACATGTGATACCGGAATTCAGAATAGCCTCGGAAGAGGTCATGAAGGATGTAGCCTTTATCGAAAGACTGGGGGTACATATCCGGGTAAATGAACCTGTTCATTCTATTGAGGAATTGAAGGCACAGGGATATAAGAAGATCATTGTGGCAATCGGTGCATGTAAAGAAGGAATCCTGCCGTTGAAAGCCGGTTCAGCCATCAGTGCTGTTACATTTCTTGAGGATTATAAGAATACAGAAGGAGATATGGACATTGGCAGACAAGTAGTGGTTGTAGGCGGAGGTAACACGGCAATGGATACGGCTCGTGCGGCAATCCGCGTGGAAGGCGTAGAGAAGGTTACTCTGATATATAGGAGAACCAAGCATTATATGCCTGCGGATGAGGAAGAACTGTTGCTTGCAATCGAAGAGGGCGTGGAGTTCATGGAACTTTTGACACCTGTCAGCTTTGAGGATGCAGTATTGACCTGTCATCGGATAGAATTAGGCGAACCCGATGCATCAGGTCGCCGAAGTCCCATAGAGACAGAAGATGTTGTGCAGATTCCTGCGGATGTAGTAATTGCTGCAGTCGGTGAACATATTGATGATGACTTCTATCACACAAACAATATTATGATGACGTATGGGGGAAATCCTGCGGTAGATGCTGATACCTTGCAATGTTCGATACAGGGAGTCTACATTATAGGCGATGGCCGCGGAGGTCCGGCTACAGTTGTAGAAGCGATTGCAGATGCGACCAAGGCATCTGAAGCCATCCTTACAGAGAAGATTGCACGGGATGTGAATGAAGATAAGGATTTATCGGATATCTATGAAAAGCGAGGAGTCATCTGTGATTCTATCGATGCAGCGGTGAATACAACGACAACAGAGCAGCGGGCAAAGGCTGAATATGAAAGATGCTTATCCTGTTTTGCAGTCTGTGAAGCCTGTGTTGAGGTGTGTCCGAACCGGGCAAATGTGTCAATCCGCCTGTCGGGTAAGGAAAAGGCACAGATTCTCCATATTGACAAGAGGTGTAATGAATGTGGTAATTGTAAGACGTTCTGCCCGTATGACAGTGCTCCTTATCTGGATAAGTTCACACTGTTTGATACGGCTGAAGATTTTGAAAAGAGTAAGAATCAAGGCTTTGTATTGATCAATGACGCAAGTCAGACCTTCAAGCTCCGTATTGCAGATCATATTTTTACAATAGAAGGCTTTGAGAGTGACAGCGGAGTGGATTCGCAGCTGATCAATCTGGTGGAAACAGCATACAGGGAATACCGGTATTTATTTTAGACTTGTATAGATTGCGAGGGAATAAGAATGGCAGACAGATATTTGATTACCGGAGGAGAGATCATATCCGGTAAGGGCAGCAGGGTTGCGGATATACTGGTTGACAATGGTAAGATCGAACAGATTGGAGAGCATCTGTCAGATATGACTGCACGACGTGTGGATGCTGCGGGAAAGATGATATTTCCGGGATTCATAGATGCACATACACATTTTGATCTGGAAGTGTCGGGGACTGTGACTGCCGATGATTTTGAGTCGGGTACCAAAGCAGCAGTAGCAGGCGGAACCACATGTATCATTGATTTTGCAACGCAGTATAAGAAGGAATCTCTTTCAGAGGCGCTTGCTGTGTGGCATAAGAAGGCAGATGGAGTCTGCTCCTCGGATTATGCATTTCATATGGCGATTACCGACTGGAATGAGCCGACCTCAGAGGAAGTTAAGGAAATGTTTGCAAATGGTGTTACTTCCTTCAAACTATACATGACATATGATATCAGAGTCAGTGACGGTATCATTTTTGACATCTTAAAGAAAATGAAAGCAATGGGCGGCATTGTCGGGGTGCATTGTGAGAATCATGATTTGATCAACAGACTGGCAGGAGAGCAGAAGCTAAACGGAGATTATTCGCCTGAGGCACACCCAAAGTCCAGACCGGCATGTGTGGAGGCTGAGGCGATACAGAGACTGCTGACGATTGCCAGGGTTGTGGATGTCCCCGTCATGGTGGTACATCTGTCTTCGGAAGAGGGCTATGAAGAAATCTGTCGTGCCAGAGCGAGAGGACAGAAGGTATATGTAGAGACGTGCCCGCAATATCTGATCTTTGACGAGAGCAGGTATCAGCTGGAGGATTTTGAAAGTGCCAAATATGTATGCTCACCGCCGATACGAAGCCGCGAGGACAAGGAGTGTCTGTGGAAAGCAATATCCGAAAATCAGATTGATACGATTTCGACGGATCACTGCTCATTTACAATGGCTCAAAAGAAAGCAGGAATCAAGGATTTTACAAAAATACCGAACGGACTGCCGGGTGTGATGCACAGACCGCAGTTGATCTATACCTATGGGGTGTTGGAGGACAGGATGACATTGCAGCAGATGTGTAGGCTGCTGACAGAGAATCCGGCAAAGCTATACGGAATGTATCCGCGCAAAGGCTGCATTGCAGAGGGTTCGGATGCGGATATCGTCATCTGGAATCCTAACTATCGGCGTACCATTACGGCAGAAGGACAACTGTATAAGACAGATTTTACTCCTTACGAAGGGATTAAGGTCAGAGGAATGGCGGAAAAAGTATTTCTGCGAGGTATGCTGATAGCAGATAAAGGAGAGATTATTAAGGCACATGCAGGGTGTTATATCAGGCGCGATAAATCCTGTATTTGACAGTGCCGGAACGGATTGCAGAAGGGAATGTAGTATGAAACTGATTAGAACAGAGGATGCAGTCGGACATGTGCTGTGTCATGATATCACACAAATCATCAGAGGCGTGACCAAGGATGCTGTATTTCGCAAAGGGCATGTGGTACAGGAGGAGGATATTCCGGTACTGCTGTCGGTGGGAAAAGAACACCTCTATGTGTGGGAAAGACGTGAAGATATGCTGCACGAGGATGAGGCGGCATTAATCTTATATGAAATCTGTGTGGGATCTCATATGCATGCAAGCGAGATCAAAGAGGGAAAGATCGAACTCATTGCAGATTGTGACGGACTGCTGAAAATCGACAGTGAGCGTCTTCATGCGATCAATACGGTGGGAGAGATGATGATTGCGACCAGACATGGGAATACGATTGTCCGCAAGGGTGATAAACTGGCCGGAACAAGGGTGATTCCATTGATCATTGAGAAGGCACGTATGGAACGCGCGCGTGGTATCGCTGAAACATATAGAGAGAAAAATGGCGGGGTGCCGATGCTTGATGTGAAACCTTTTATACACAAAAAGGTAGGCATTGTCACGACAGGTTCGGAAGTATACCATGGACGCATTCAGGATACTTTTACACCTGTGATACTGGATAAGCTGGCAGAATTTGATACGGAAGTCATCGGACAGAAAATCTGTGATGATGATCCGGCAGGCATAACCGATGCGATTTTGGAATGGATTGCAGAGGGCGCTGAGCTTGTAATCTGTACCGGAGGCATGAGCGTTGATCCTGATGACAGGACACCGTTAGCAATCAGGAATGCTTGCACAGGAAGCGGAATCGAGCCGACGGGCAGCGTTGTAAGTTATGGAGCCCCTGTTTTGCCGGGAGCGATGTTCTTGCTTGCGTATAACGGCTGCGGTATTCCGGTAGTTGGCTTGCCGGGTTGTGTGATGTATGCAAAGAGAACCATTTTTGACTTGATCCTTCCGCGGTTGATGGCAGATGAGAGGCTGACGGCGGATGATATTAACTGTCTGGGCGAGGGCGGATTATGTCTGTCGTGTGAGATTTGCACATATCCGAATTGTGGATTTGGTAAGTGATCTTGCATAGAAGATCATGAAATACAATGTCATTGATTGAATCGGATGAATCAGTCGGATAAAGGAGTTAAGATAAGGGAATTATAGTAGAGCAATTTGAGGCAAAACAGATGAGTATAGCACAAAGCAAATTTAAGTATATTACAATACAGTATGATAAGATGATTGTGTGTGGTGCCGGACATGTTTCGATGCCGATTATCAGGATGGGCAAAATGCTGGGGTTTCACGTGACGGTACTGGAGGACAGACCTCTTTATGCCGATCATGCAAGAGAAGCAGGGGCAGATACGGTAATCTGTGATGCATTTACAACTGCACTTGAGTTGGTCAAGGGTGGTTTGGATGCATATTTTATTGTTGTGACGCGTGGACACCGTTATGATTTGGAGTGCCTGCGTTCTATTTTGTATCAGGAAAGTGCTTATGTCGGAATGATGGGATCAAGGGTGCGTTCGGGAGAGGTGAGGAAAACACTCATTGCAGAGGGCTTCTCAAAAGAGATTGTCGAGCGGTTGCATAGCCCGATTGGTCTTCCGATTGGCGGCGAGACACCGGAAGAAATTGCTGTTTCTGTGATGGCGGAAATCGTGCAGGTTAGAGAGCAAATCAGAAAGCAGAGAAAGCCTGACCCACATATACCGGGTGAATATACGCAGGAGATATTGGAAGCCGTTTTGGCGGAAGATGAACGGAAACGCTGTCTTGCAACCATCATTATGCGAAAAGGTTCTGCACCGAGAAGTATAGGAACAAAGATGGTGATCTTTGAGGATGGGATTTGCGCAGGTACCATCGGAGGAGGCTGTGTGGAGGCTGAGGTCGTGCAGGAGGCATTGCATATGCTGCGACAGGCTGAGAAAGAACGCAGGATTCTGCATATCAATATGCTTCCGGAACAGGCAGAAGAGGAAGGTATGGTATGCGGAGGACTTGTAGATATCGCATTGGAGTTGATAGATTTAGATGAGTAGATGTGGTATTATGTACCGGAAGTATATATAAAAGAAAAGGTATAAGATAATATAGTTTTCAAACAAATAGGAGAACATTATGGAACTATCCCCAATTTTGATTTCACTTCAGACGGCATGCGTGTCCATCATCATTACTTTTTTCTTAGGGATTCTTGCAGCCAGAGCCGTTGCATTTATGAAGAACAGAAAGGCAAAAATCATCTGGGACGGTATTCTGACACTTCCCTTGGTACTGCCTCCGACGGTGGCAGGCTTTTTTCTGTTGTATTTGTTTGGGGTAAAGCGACCGATCGGAAGTTTTTTGGTAGAGTTTTTCGGAATGAAGGTTCCGTTTTCGTGGGGAGCAACAGTGATTGCCGCAGTTGTAATTTCATTTCCACTGATGTATCGTTCGGCGAGAGGCGCATTTGAGCAGGTAAGTGAAGATTTGATCAATGCCGGACGGACACTGGGAATGTCGGAGTGGAGTATCTTCCGTAAGGTCGTATTACCTTGTGCGATGCCGGGCGTATTGTCGGGCGGTGTATTGGCATTTGCCAGAGGCCTCGGGGAATTCGGCGCAACGACGATGATTGCCGGAAATATTGCAGGTAAGACGAGGACTTTGCCGCTTGCCGTATATTCAGCTGTGGCAGCAGGAGATATGCAGCTGGCATTTCAATATGTACTGATCTTAGTCATTCTTTCATTTATCATTGTGGCTGCAATGAATTATTTTGGAATGAAGGGAAAGGATACTAGGATATGAAACGTTTATTGGTATATTTGAAGGATTATAGAAAAGAATGCATCTTGGCTCCGCTATTTAAAATGCTGGAAGCATCATTTGAACTTCTTGTGCCGCTTGTGATAGCCGCAATCATTGATCGCGGAATCGGGAGAAATGACAACAGCTACATTTACCGAAGCTGTGGTCTGATGATAGCGTTGGGTGTAATAGGTCTGATTTGTGCAGTGGCGGCGCAGTTCTTTGCAGCAAAAGCGGCAGTTGGGTTTAGTACAGGACTCAGACATGATCTGTTTAAGCATTTAATGGGACTTTCCTATTCGGAGATTGATACGCTCGGAACATCTACGATGATTACAAGAATGACGAGCGATGTCAATCAGGCGCAGACTGGTGTTAATATGTTTCTGCGTCTCTTTTTGCGCTCTCCTTTTGTAGTATTTGGTGCGATGATCATGGCATTTACGATTGACGCAAAGGCAGCTTTGATCTTCGTTGGTGTCATTTTTTTACTGTCTCTGACAGTTGGGTTGATCATGAAATTCAACATTCCGATGTTAAAGACAGTTCAGAAGAAATTAGATACGGTTCTTTCAATTACAAGAGAAAATCTGTCAGGTGCACGCGTGATTCGTGCGTTTTGTAAGGAAGAAGAGGAAATCCGTCATTTTTCCGAAAAGAATGTGGAACTGGCAACGGAGCAGAGGAGAGCAGGCTGGCTTTCCGGAGCACTCAATCCACTGACTTATGTCATTGTTAATCTGGCAATTGTCTGTCTGATCAAGGTTGGAGCCATTCAGGTGGATGGTGGGATTCTGACGCAGGGGCAGGTTGTGGCACTCTATAACTATATGTCACAGATTCTTGTCGAACTGATCAAGCTTGCAAATCTGATTATTACAATTAATAAGGCACTTGCGTGTGGCAACCGTATCGCTGATGTCTTTTCCATTCAGAATGGGATGGAGTTGAAGTCGAATGTAGAGCGTATAGGGTCAGAAATCAAGACAAATGAGGACATCAAAGAGAATGAGAAGCAAAATGAGGACGAAAAGCAAAACGAAAACCAGAGATATGATACCGAGATGTATAAAAAGCAGCAGGCGGATCATAAAGTTGAATTTCGCCATGTGTGCCTTCAATATAATACTTCCGGTGATGAGGCTCTGACAGATATAGATTTTGCCGTGAAAAAGGGAGAAACCATCGGCATTATCGGAGGAACCGGTTCCGGTAAGAGCTCCGTGATCAATCTGATCCCGAGATTTTATGATGCGACCAAGGGAGAGGTGTTGGTAGATGGTATCAATGTTAAGGAATATCCGATTGACACTCTGCGTCGTAAGGTAGGAATCGTAACCCAGAAAGCAGTCCTTTTCAAAGGAACCATCGAAGAAAATTTGAAATGGGGCAACGAAACCGCTTCTAGGGAAGACGTGGAAGAGGCGGTTCAGATTGCTGTTGCGGAGGATGTTGTAGCAGCCAAGGGTGGACTTACGGCTGAGATTGCTCAGGGCGGACGGAACCTCTCGGGAGGACAGCGACAGCGTCTGACCATTGCAAGAGCGCTCGTGCGTAAGCCTGAGATATTGATTTTGGATGACAGTGCTTCTGCACTTGATTTTGCGACAGATGCGAAACTGCGTCATGCACTTAGAAAGTTATCTTACCAGCCGACCGTATTCATCGTGTCTCAGCGAGCGTCTTCCATTCAACATGCAGATCAGATCATTGTGTTGGATGATGGAGAGATTGTCGGAAGCGGAACACATGATGAACTATTGAAAGACTGCAGCGTGTACCAGGAAATCTATGCTTCACAGTTTAAGGAGGAGGCGTAGAGATGAAACTGTTAAATCAAAAAGAAACGTTGATCAAAGTATTAAAACATATCAGAAAATACAGATTATTGCTGATCGCTACCATTTTTCTGGCTGTGATCTCCGTTGCACTGACACTCTATGTACCGATCTTAGTCGGTGATGCGATTGACTTGATCGTCTATGGACAGGTAGACTTTGCGGGAATTTCGGCGTTGATTGTGAAAATCATCATTACATCTGTCTTTGTAGCACTTTCACAGTGGTTGATGAATGTTATCAATAACAGGATGGCGTATTCCATGGTAAGAGATATCCGGGATGAAGCATTTGCCAAATTGGAAATATTACCGCTTGGCTATCTGGACGCGCATTCACAAGGTGGAATTGTCAGTCGGATCATCGCAGATGTGGATCAATTTGCGGATGGACTGTTGATGGGATTCACGCAGTTATTCACCGGAATTGTAACGATTCTCGGAACGCTTATATTCATGCTTTCGATGAATGTAAAGATTACCCTGGTCGTTGTATTTGTAACGCCACTTTCTTTATTTGTGGCACGTTTCATTGCAAAGAAGACATTTTTAATGTTCCGTGAGCAGTCGGAGATCAGAGGAGAACAGACCGCATTTATTGATGAAATGATAGGCAATGAGAAGGTTGTAAAAGCATTTTCACATGAAGAAAAGGCATTGGAGCAATTTGATGAAATGAACCAGAGGCTGCAGAAGGCATCACTCAGGGCGATTTTCTTCTCTTCATTGACGAATCCGTCGACACGTTTTGTGAATAGTGTTGTTTATGCCGGCGTGGCACTGACCGGTGCAGCAGCTGTATTGAATGGCGGTATGACAGTCGGTATTTTATCTTGTTTTTTGAGTTATGCAAATCAGTATACGAAACCCTTTAACGAAATTTCAGGAGTTGTGACAGAATTACAGAATGCGATTGCCTGTGCGGCACGTATTTTCGAATTGATTGATGAAAAGCCACAGACACCGGAACATGAAAATGCTGAGGTACTGAAGGACGTAGATGGCAAAGTTGTCTGCGAACATGTAGATTTTTCCTATACCAAAGAAAAGTCATTGATTGAAGATCTGAATGTATCCGTAAATCCAGGTGAACGTGTAGCAATTGTCGGACCGACAGGCTGCGGTAAAACGACGATCATCAATCTGTTGATGCGCTTCTACGATGTGGATAGCGGAAGTATTCGTGTAGATGGCAGTGACATCAGGAATGTAACGAGAAAGAGTCTGAGAACATCCTACGGCATGGTGCTGCAGGATACCTGGCTCAGAAGCGGAACGATTCGGGACAATATTATCATGGGACGACCGGATGCGACAGAGGATGAAATCATTGCAGCGGCAAAGGAAGCACATGCACATTCCTTTATTCGAAGGCTTCCACAGGGTTACGATACTGTGATCGGAGAAGATGGCGGAATGCTGTCACAAGGACAGAAACAGCTTTTATGTATTACTCGAGTGATGTTGTGTCTGCCCCCGATGCTAATCTTAGATGAAGCAACCTCTTCCATCGATACCCGTACCGAGATGAAGATCCAGAGTGCGTTTAACAAATTGATGGAGGGAAAGACCAGTTTTATCGTAGCACACAGGCTTTCCACCATACAAAATGCAGATATCATTCTGGTCATGAGAGACGGCAAGATCATTGAGCAGGGAAATCACGAGGCACTTCTTGCAGAGAATGGTTTCTATGCACAGTTATATAACAGCCAGTTTTCATAAAAATGGATATTATAACCAAGAGGCTTGACAATAAATCATTTTATGGCTAATATAAAGTTGAACTTTAGATTAGCCATAAAAGATGGAGGGTCATATGCAATATATTAAACGTTCGATAGAAGAAACACTATTTAAGGCAGGAAATACATTTAAAGCAGTCTTGGTGACCGGTCCACGACAGGTAGGTAAGTCTACTGTTTTAAAACAACTATATAGTGATGTTGAATATACGACATTTGATAATCCTGTAGAATTAAATGATGCCGTCAGTGAACCAGGTCTTTTTATGAAAAATCATCCGTGTCCAATTATATTGGATGAGGTACAATATGCGACAGATTTATTTCCATATATTAAGATGGAATGCGATCGTACTGAGGAAAACGGGAACTTCTATTTAACCGGTTCTCAGCAATTTCATCTGATGAATCATGTATCCGAGTCATTGGCAGGAAGAATTGCCATTCTTGAATTACAGGGATTATCTCTGCGTGAAATACAGGGAATTTCGTTTCAAAAACCATTTATTCCGACAGAGGAGTTTTTTTCTGAAAGAAAGAAATCTCATGTTTCGTGTGATCATATTTGGGAGATTATTCACCGAGGAAGTTATCCTGCATTGCAAAATTCGGAAGTGGACTGGGAACAGTTTTACGGTTCTTATGTGCAGACATATATAGAACGGGATATTAATGAATTGCTTCAGGTAAAAGATAAATTAAAATTCACTCAATTTTTGACCTGTATGGCGGCAAGAACAGGACAATTATTGAATTATGCGAGTATAGCAGATGAATTGGAATTATCGGCACCGACAATTAAGAATTGGGTATCCATGCTTGAAACATCAGGAATAATTTATCTGTTACAGCCCTACTCGAATAGTGCGTTGAATCGTGCAATTAAGACACCAAAAGTTTATTTTAGAGATACTGGGTTGGTGTGCTTTTTAACAAAATGGACATCGGCGAAGGCGGCAGCAGTTAGTGCTATGGCAGGTGGTTTATTTGAAACCTTTGTAATCAGTGAGATATTGAAATCTTATACAAATGCAGGAAAGGATTATCGCTTTTCAATTCATTATTATAGGGGAAAGGATAAGGCAAAGAAGTCTGAAATTGATCTGATCATTGAAGAAAATGGAATTTTACATCCGATAGAAATTAAGATGAGTGCAAATCCTAAATTAGAAATGACGAATGCTTTTGATGTTCTGGACAAAGTGCCAGGGAAAAAAAGAGGTTTGGGAGCAATTATATGTATGTATGAGAAAATGTATTATTTAAAAGAAAATATTGCTGTAGTACCAGTGGAGGACATATAGACGAATGAGAAAAGCAACTTTTATTTCTTTCATTTTTTTCTTGCTGTTTTTATCAATCAGTACAAAGGTTTCTGCAAATGAGCTTTCCACTCAAACGGCAGATGTAAGTGTAGAAAAAGTCGCAGCGCAATATTCCATTCGTTCCTCAAACAATTATACGTCAGAAGGGGAAGCAATAACGTCTTATGATATATCAGATAAAGGGTTGATTGCAATTGCTTTTACGAATAATACAATAGGTGTTTTTGATCAAGATATGAAGTTTTTATATGAAATCTCCTTTGATACAAGTGGTTCATATGGCGTACTATGGAATGAGGAAAGGGTAGAATTTCTTGATTGTAGGTCAAATACGGCGATTGAATTTAATGAGGAAGGTGAACCCATTGCTGCTTTTAATGTAGTTGGTCCACAAAACTACTGGTATGAAATGGTTTTGCAGACCGTTCGTGAAAAAGGAAAGGATACATATTTTTGCAGAAATGAAGAGAATGGCGATTCATCATTTAGATATGCCTATTATACAATTCTTGAAAAAGTAAATGAGGACGGGGAAAAAACAATTTTGTATAAAAGTCAGAATAAAGTTAATGGACAAACATATGGGATCATTATAATTGCTGCCTTCTTTTTGCTGGTTCTACTTTTTTTGTTGATCGTTGTTGTGAGAATCAAAAGATTTTCTCATTCTCTATCGTCTCAATCCATTGAAAAATGAAAACCAGATATTACATTTTTCTGACCGAACATTACATTTATATTTACTTTGGAGCATATGATTATTATACTAAAAATACAATGAAGCATTGGTTGTGGATCGCAAAGCGGTTCATCATTTAGGGGAGTTAAATGATTGGTATCAACACAACTTATGCGAGGTAATGTGAATGAGTGAGCAAATTAGAAGTTTGTGTGCGACCATGCAGGAGATTGATGAGATCAAGAGTCACATCATTGCATTGCAGAGATTAGGTCAATCACAGGAGGAAGCAGAAAAAGCTGACACAAAATAATGTGTCGGCTTTTTCTTTGCATTCAGATGTGATAGAATTAGGGGAGAGTTCTCACGGAGTGAGATACCCCTAATATAGAATTAGGGGAGAGTTCTCACGGAGTGAGATACCCCTAATATAGAATTAGGGGAGAGTTCTCACGGAGTGAGATACCGAGGTGGCTATGGTTTTAACGGTTAAGATCAAGAAGAAACTGAAGAATTTCACATTGGATGTTGATTTTTCGACGGAAGTAGGCTGCATGGGTATTCTTGGAGCATCCGGTTCCGGTAAGAGCATGACGCTCAAATGTATTGCGGGAATTGAGACACCGGACGAGGGCATTATTATTCTGGATGATCAGGTATTGTTTGATTCTGAGAAGGGTATCAATTTAAAGCCGCAGGAACGACGTGTTGGATATTTATTTCAGAGTTATGCATTATTTCCGAATATGACGGTTGCAGAAAATCTTGCGATTGGATGGAAGACGCGACATCCCTCGGCAGGGATAAATGAGGTGACAGCACAGGTATCAGAGATGATACAACGATTTCATCTGAGTGGTCTTGAAAAGCAATATCCGAATAATCTTTCCGGCGGAGAACAGCAGAGGACGGCTATGGCAAGAATGCTGTTAAGCGAGCCGGAAGTGCTGCTTTTTGATGAACCTTTTTCGGCACTGGATACTTATTTGAAAGAGGAATTACAGGCGGAACTTCGGAAAACCATGCAGGAATTCAACGGAATTTCTATTTTGGTGACACACAGCAGAGATGAAGTTTATAAATTAAGTGATACGCTTCTGGTCATGGAGGATGGAAGAGGACTACAGCATGGAAATACTAAGGAGATGTTTCACAATCCTAAAACTTTTATAACGGCACGTTTGACAGGTTGTAAAAATATTTCTCCGATTGCAGTTGTATCAGAAGGTGTGATATTGGCAGAGAAGTGGAATTTGCCAATTCATGTGGAGCACGAGAATAATTGCTTTAAGGGACAGACGGAATCGGAAACTTGCAGTTTTCAAGATATATATAGTCAATATCGATATGTTGGGATCAGAGCACACGATTTTTGGATTTATAATGAAGAGATTGCGGAGGCGAATCAGGCTGAAAATGTAATCAAGATTAAGATACAGGAAATCACAGAGGCTCCGTTTGAGTGGAATGTAATGTTCACAGTGGAGACAGAATCAAAAAATGAAGAAAAAAGTACGGACAGTCTTTGGTGGAAAATCAGCAAGGAACTTGTATCTTCCCGAGATGTGATTGAGGTGATCCGGATGTTGAGGATTAAGCCGGAGGGGATCTTATTTCTCAAATAAAGGAACAAAAAGATTATGAATGACATTATATTAGTTGCACCAAGTGAAATATCGGCACGTGATGCGGAGGATTACATAGAAGAACACAAAGCATACGGAGAGGATTATCTGCATGGAAGTTCTCTGTTGCACCAGGCTCCGTCTTATGTTGAATGGCTTGAGCAGTTGCGGAGAAATTCGGATGAGAAGACTGTACAGAAGGACTGGGTCGTATCTTCTACATTTTTTGCAGTGCGAGACAGCGATCGCAGAATCGTGGGCATGGTAGATATCAGACATACGCTCAATGATTTTTTAAAGGACAAAGGTGGGCATATCGGATATGGAGTTCGACCGACTGAGAGACGTAAGGGATATGCGACACAGATGCTCGAGCAGACATTGGCTTATTGTGCGATTCTTGGAATTGAACGTGTCATGATTGCATGCTATCGTGAGAATATTGGATCAAAAAAAGCGATATTGAAGTGCGGAGGAATATTGGAACGCACTTTTACAGATGATACAGGAAAAACAGTAGAAGTATATTGGGCGGTCTGCAACAGGGAGTGAGGACATGAGCGCGACTGAAACGAGAACCGTAAGGGCAGAGAAAGCGAAGCCGGAAAAAACGAGACCGGAGAAAACGCAGACGATAGAAAAAAAGCGACATCCCAAGTTGCTGGATCAGGATATGCGGCCGATTTTATTTGAAATGTTTGAAATGTCCGGGGAGCGGATGCGAATCATGGAAGAGTTTGTCATTTGCAGGAAATGCAGGGCGGATGCTGTGATGTTTGCACCGGAGCGTGGAATCATTGGATTTGAAATCAAGAGCGACCGGGATTCTCTGGAACGGCTGGAACATCAAATCAGAGACTATAGCAGATTTTGTGATTACAATTATCTGGTGACAGGCGCAAAATACATAGATAAAGCAGCAGAGATCTTGCCGGAATTTTGGGGCATTTACTGCATTACAGAGGATAGTGGCAAGTTGACGATTTCTTTGCGCCGTGAAGCAGAGTTGAGTCCGAAGGTGAGACTACAGAACCAGTTAAAATTCCTTTGGCGAGCTGAATTGATTGATATTATGAAACGTCATAAGATCCGAGGCTACAGCAGCCGCAATAAGAGTAAGATTAGGCGTCTGCTCCTTGACAGCATGGACAAGCAGGAATTGAAACAGGAGTTGTATGAAATGATGATGGAACGTGATTATTCCCTATATGAAGAAGCGCAAGATGAGGATGATTAGACAGTGATGGCGACAACCTATAATGGCAGGGACTATTCCAAGGTATTTGATGCTGCTTATATCATCGCAGGAATAAAGTCCGCTTTATGGGACACATATCGTGCGATAATCGAATCATGGAACAGGGCAGCAGGCCTAAAACGATGGTTTGATGAAAGCAGGGGATGAGCGATGAGCAAGAGAGCATTCAAGATAGGTGTCGCAGGGATCGGATTGGTGATGATGGTATGCATTATGGCAAGAACTGTATCGGGAAAAGAACAGAGGATTGATCTTCCGACAGCAGATGCATACGAGCGTATGGAAGCAGAGCATATAAAAGAAATCAGAACTGTACTTTCAGAGAATCATTTCAGCAATAGCGGCGTGAATATGACAAAGGTGATTGATGCAGATGAGAACCGTGTATATACGGTGGAAATATATCATATGCGACTGAACGATGCAGACCAGAAAACAAAGCAGGAATTGCTGAATCAGTTGGAATTGTTGGATGGGTTCGGAGCGTATTGCACAGTTGAATATAAGATAGCGATGTAGAGACGGCAGAACAAGAGAATATAAAAGGCGAGAAGGAAAGGCAGAGAAGATTGTAAGCCGAAAGGCAATAGTATAAGAATTCCTCTGAATGCATAGAATATTAGGTAAATAGTAGGTTAAAGGGGAATGTAAATGGGTAAAGTGATGAAATATTTTGCGGGAGGAAACACAGCGGAGGGATTCGTGAGTTTCTTCCCGTATGTTATGCCTCAAAAGAGTCGAAACAGGATGTATTATATCAAGGGCGGCCCGGGAGTTGGCAAGAGCAGTTTTATGAAACGTGTCGGAGTGGAGATGGAAAAGGCAGGCTATGCAATAGAATATTTTTATTGCTCAGGTGATCCGGAATGTTTGGATGGAGTGGCAATTCCGGCATTGGGAATCGGACTTATGGATGCAACAGCACCGCATTCCTATGATCCGGTCATACCGGGAGCTTGTGATACGCTGGTGAGTCTTGGAGATTATCTGGATGAGGAAGCGCTGAGTCCATATGTATCAGAGATTGAACATCTTGGAACAAAGGTTAGTACCGGCTATAGGAATGCCTATCATTATCTGAAGGCAGCATCAGAACTGAAGCGGGTGATTTCGGAAAGTGATTTACATGACACGGTGTATGAAATAGAGCGAAAGGTGCGGCTTCACGCGGATCGGCTTGCGGAGCAATATTTCGGGCAGAGCAAGGAAATGCAGTCTGTAAAGGCTGTACAACAGGCCGGAAATGTGAGAAAATTATTTTTGGAAGCATATACACATATGGGATATATCAGCCATATGAATGATCATGATTGGGGAAGAATTGTCTTGATTCCGGACTTGTCGGAGCTAGCGACAGATGTTCTGCTCAGGGAATTACTGACCAAGGCCGTGACAGCCGGAATGGATGCGGTGGTTCTGCATAATCCGCTGCAGGCAGCGCTTCTTTCGCATCTGTACATTCCGAGTGAGGACGTACTTTTTACGGGTGACGGATCGATACAGAACCAAACACATCCTTGTGAAATTTATAAGCCGGAAGATATGATATGCAGAGAAGCTTTTCAAGACCATCAATATGAGAAATTGATACAGCTGGCGGTAGAACAATTGAAATCGGCAAAGAAGGCACATGATGAATTAGAAGTCTATTATATCGATCATATGGACTTTGCATGCTGGGAAGAAAAATTAAATCAGGTTTTAACAAATATCAAGAACCAAACGGACACCAAACAAAACTGTCAATAGATAAAGGAAGAACAGGCATGAATACATTTGATAAAATCTACGAGGTGGTAAAGAAAATACCAAAGGGCCAGGTGGCGACCTATGGTCAGGTTGCTGCACTGGCAGGAAACAGGCATTGGTCACGTGTGGTAGGGTACGCGCTGCACGCCAATCCGGACGGAGATGAGATTCCTTGCTACCGTGTTGTAACAAAGGATGGCAGAGTGGCATCCTCTTTTGCGTTTGGAGGTGCAGATGTCCAGCGAAGGCTGCTGGAAGCAGACGGGATCGAGTTCGAGGGCGATCATGTGATCATGGAAAAGTACCAATGGGAAACACCTTTTTACGGGATGGATGAAGAAAAATGAGTCAAAACGATAAAATTAAGTTCAGATTTAACTTTAAAAAGAGCATCATAGCGATACTCATAACAATCCTTTTCTGTGCGGGATGTGACAGTGTGGATTCGCACCATGCTGCCGAACAGGCATCGGAGTCGCTGCAACAATCGGTTGAGCAACAGCCCAAATCACAATTGACAAAACAACAGCCTGAATTACAGTCCGTGTCGCAGTCGACAGAGGAATCGGAAGCATCGGAATCTGAACAGGTTTCCATAGTCATGGTAGGAGATGTGCTTTTACACACGCCGATTAACGAAAGTGCCAGACAAGAGGATGGGAGTTATGATTATTCCCATCTATTTGCACATGTGAAGCAGGACATTCAAGCGGCGGATATTGCAATCGTCAATCAGGAGGTCATTTTGGGCGGAGCAGAGCTTGGATTGTCGGGATATCCTGCTTTTAACAGTGCTTACGAAGCAGGGGATGCGCTTGCCGATGCAGGATTTGATGTCGTGCTGCATGCGACAAACCATGCACTTGACAGAGGCAAACAAGGGATATTGAATTGTCTGGCTTACTGGCGTGAGCAACAGCCGCAGATGAAAGTAGTCGGTATTTATGATTCTGCTGTGGCACAGGAATCAAAGCCTTGTATCATAGAACAAAATGGTATGAAAATAGCAATTTTGAATTATACATACGGAACGAACGGGATTCCGATTCCGGCAGATATGCCATATGCGGTCAATCTGTTGGATCAGGATCGAATCAGGGATGATGTGGAAAGGGCAAAAGAAGAGGCGGATTTTGTGATCGTATGTCCACATTGGGGAACAGAGTGTAGTCATGAAATATCAGATCAGCAGAAGAAGTATGCACAGTTTTTTGCCGATCTGGGTGTGGATCTGGTGATTGGAACGCATCCGCATGTGATAGAGCCGGTTGCATGGACAGAAAGCGAGACAGCTGATGATGCATCTGCAGACGAGACACATCGCACACTGGTTTATTATTCACTGGGCAACTTTATCAATGCAACCTCCGGCTCTGGGAGCGGTGTCGCAGACCGTATGGTTGGAGCAATGGCATGTGTGACTCTGACTCGAAGCAGTGATGACAAAGTGGTTATAGACGACTATGGTGTGGAGCCGCTTGTAACTCAGATGTTGACAGGGAAAGGCAGGATTACGACTTACAAATTAAGCGATTATACGCAGGAATTGGAAGATGAAAATGAAGTGCTGGAGCGTGACGGGGCGTTTTCATATCAATATTGCGTAGATCTTTGCAGTGAGATATTCGGAGATTTGTATCAACAGGAACACTGAGAAAATAAAAGCATCAGAGATACAGAATAAAAGCAGCGATGTGAGAATGTTTGAATCGGTTCTCATATCGCTGCTTTTGGATAGAAAAATGCTGTATTATTTCGTAACTTGTTTAAATACTGATTTTGGCTGTTTGCAGATCGGACATTGATAGTCATCCGGCAGTTCCTCAAACGGAATATCTCCGTCATATTCATATCCGCATACGCTGCATTTCCATACCGTCTTGGCATCAACGGTCTTATCCTCTTCTTCAGGGATATAAGTAGGTGCATTTTTGGGGCTGGTTCCCTTTACGACTTTGTGATAGTATGCATAGGTCATGGCTTCAGCGGTGCCATATACATCCCCATCCAACAGCTCTCCGAGAAAAATGGTATGGGTCGAGGTCTCTGTCTCACCGATGACCTTGAATACCATGTAGCCGCAGGAATCCGGAACAACCGGAAGCCCCTCCTTTGTCTCATAAGGAACATCGGCAAATTTATCAACGTCCTTACCCGATTGAAATCCGAAAGTACCGATCAATGACGGATCACTATCCACAGACAGAATCGATACAGCAAATTTTCCTGACTTACGGATGCAGGAGTTGGTATAGTTATCATGGTTCATACTGAGTGCAACGGTAACAGGTGCTGATGTAATCTGCATGACGCTGTTGGCAATACAGCCTGTCGGCCGGTCACCGTCCAAAGTTGAGATGATATAGACGCCATAGGAAAAATTACGAAGTACGTTTGTGTTCATAGAAATCCCTCTCTTTCATAGGTGGATGTAGTTTCACAATATAAAATAGTAATAATTACTGTTATAAAAATAAGAGTAACATCATTTACCGGTAATGTCAATCATTTCATATGTTAAAAATCACAGACTGCGAAAAGTCATAGATTGAACCAAAAAAAGAAAGATATCGTCACAATTCAATCTGCAAGATATCTTTCTTCTATGATATCCCTTTCTGGGGATAGTTATACATTTCCCGGTACATTCGTCCGAACAGTTATATGCCGGACATATACAGTCTGTCTCATCACGAGAGGTTCCGATGGCCGACGTACATTACCGATATCATACGGCCAAGTCCACATGCTGCATCGTCCCGACTTCTCCGCTTTCCTTCAGGTATACACCTGTGGAACGGATCATTGCATTGGTGTCATTGGTTTCAGCATTGTTGAGGGAAAACTGTGTTGAGACATTGCCGAGATACAATGCGCCGACCCCTGCTTCCTTTAAATCCACCAGCTTGTCATTGCCGTCGGCATCCTTTGACCAGATCTTGAGGTTCTTGAAGACATCATCCGCTTCATCGATCCAACCGTTTCCGTCCTTGTCATAGGCCGCCAAATCTTTGAAACCGTCGCCCGACTTGGTGCCGAACAGTTCGTTGCCGTCATTGATCTTGCCGTCTCCGTTTTTGTCAAGTGAAAGGAAACCGCTGCCGCCTTCCAGGAAAGATATACTGTCTTCATCACCGTCTGCTTCGATATCAAAGAGGAATTTCTGATCTGTGACATTCGCAGCATTGCCATCGAGATTGATGACAAGCGGGTCAGTGAAGATATAGCCGGCTTCTTCCGAGAGATATTCATTTTGCTCCATGAAGCTTCTTGACATTTCCACTGTGATACCGAAGTCAATGGAACGTCCGTCAGCGGTAACGACATTGCCGACACTTGAAAATGCGGTATTTTCTTCCTCAGACATAAAGCTTGAAGCCACCGTCTGTTTTACCCAGATACCGTTGACACCTCTGCCGTCTGCCAGAGAGACCTGTGAAATCTGTTCAAAAGAATTGCTCATGGCAAATGCACCGCTGACAGAACTGCTGCTGTAATTTTGCAGCAAAGAGTTCAAATCTTTGGACATTTTCTTGGAGAAATCATACATATCAAATTGTCTCCTTGTAATCGGCATCCTACCCTTTGTGAAGGAATCTTTTACGCGATTAAGCGTTTCCAGAATACGCTTCAATGTTTCGACCATGACTTCGTCCTCAGATTTTCCGCCCGATACGCCGCCTGCTTCCACATTGCCGGTTCCGGTGGTCAGCCGATGCTGCTGCTTTTTTTGTTCTTCGCGCTGCAATTGCCGAAGCTTTGACATCATCTGTTTGGATTCTTCAGAGATGGTCATAGTTACCCCGTTGCTGCCTTTCATTGTAGAGCCGATGGATTTTCCTTTGCCGAGGAGCCGTAACCCTGAAACAGAGCCTTGAGTTACACTGACTGATGCAGAAGTTTCCTTTGAATAGTTACGAGACGAGCCCATGGAAATATTGCTCGAATTAATAATCATGCTGCTCACATCCTTTCTCGCGCATGAAACACTTGTGATTCTCCTCCATCCTTGGGGAGATTGGAACTTGTTATGAAGATTGCCATTATCGTGTTGTATGAAAAATAAGACAATCCTTGACCTTGTATATATCGGCATAAAAGGTTAAAATAATAATATCTAAAAATTCGCATGTGAGGTAATGTATGAAAATATTGGTCGCGATTGATTCGCTGAAAGGAAGCTTGTCATCACTCGAAGCTGGAGCCGCAATTGAGCAGGGTATCAAAAGAGTATACAAGAGTGCTGACATAACCGTAAAGCCGTTGGCAGACGGCGGAGAAGGAACAGTAGAGGCACTGGTATCCGGTATGGGCGGCAAGCTCATTACGGTCAATGTCACGGATGCGCTTGGTGAAAAGGTGGATGCCGTCTACGGAATGATCGAGAGCAAGAAGCTGGCAGTTATGGAAATGGCAGCAGCAGCCGGGATCACACTGGTTGAGGAGAGAAAACGCAATCCAAAGAACACGACCACTTACGGAGTCGGTGAAATGATATTGGATGCTGTCAAACGCGGCTGTCGGGATTTTATCATCGGAATCGGCGGAAGCGCAACAAATGACGGCGGTATGGGTATGCTGGAAGCAATGGGTGTGAACTTCTATAACGAGGACGGTGGCAAGTTGGGACCTTATGGTTTGGATATGCTGCGTGTAGCGAGTGTTGATGCGTCAGGTATGGTGCCGGAATTAAAGGAGTGTACCTTCCGGATTGCATGTGATGTAGAGAATCCGCTGTGCGGGCCGATGGGTGCTGCGCATGTATATGGTCCGCAGAAAGGCGCGACACCACAGATGGTGGAGCAATTGGATGCAGGACTGCAGAACTATGCGGATGTAATCAAACGTCAGTTGAAGCTGGATAATATAAATGTACCGGGCAGCGGCGCAGCAGGCGGTCTCGGATATGCTTTCGTAACCTTCTTACAGGGTAAACTCGAGCCCGGTATTTCCATCATATTGGATACCGTGGATCTGGAAAAGGAAATCAAAGAAGCGGATCTTATCATTACGGGAGAAGGGCGTTTAGACGCACAGACCGCTATGGGAAAGGCTCCGGCAGGTGTGGCGAAGCTTGCAAAGAAATATGATAAGAAGGTCATTGCATTTTGCGGCGCAGCAACAGAGGATGCGGCTGAATGCAACAAAGCAGGTATGGATGCATATTTCCCGATTCTGCGTTGTCCAATGACAGTAGAGGAGGCTATGCAGAGCGATACGGCAAAGCACAATATCGTGCTTACGGCAGAGCAGGTATTTAGGCTGATACGGATGTGCGAGCAGTCATTTGAAACACAATAGTTAAACTTGTGAATGCAGGATTTTAAGAATTTGGTATTGACATATGAATGTCATTTGTGCTACATTGTCTTCAATGAAAAACCGTTGAAGAAGAAAGAGTAGTCTTGAGCACCTTCTTTGCAGAGAGCCGCAGGCGGTGGGATTGCGGTAAGAAAGGAAAAGATGAATGGGCTTCTGAGGGCGAACCGAAAGATTGTATTCCAGTAGGCGAGCCGGAGCAGGTACTCCGTTAACAACGTCAGCATATGTCAGTATGCATGAGAGGATACAGCGTATATTGGTTGTATCAAGCCGGGTGGCACCGCAGGAGTGAATAGCAGCTCTTGTCCCAGTAAACATATTACATGGGACAAGAGCTTTTCTTATGTCCCTCAAACAGCGAAAGGAGCGCGAAAGAAATGAACAAAACAACCAAAATTCCGTACAAAATCTATCTCGAAGAGAGTGAGATGCCAAGGCAATGGTATAATGTCCGTGCCGATATGAAGAACAAGCCTGCACCGTTACTCAATCCCGCAACACATCAGCCGATGACCTTTGAGGATCTGCAGCCTGTATTTTGCGATGAGCTTGTTAGGCAGGAGCTTGACGATACCAATGCATATATTGATATTCCGCAGGAGATTAGGGATTTCTACAAGATGTACAGACCTTCACCGCTTGTCAGAGCATATTGTCTGGAGGAGAAACTGCAGACCCCGGCAAAGATTTATTACAAGTTTGAGGGAAATAATACAAGCGGCAGCCATAAGCTAAACTCTGCAATCGCACAGGCATATTATGCAAAACAGCAAGGACTGAAAGGCGTTACGACGGAGACCGGCGCAGGACAGTGGGGAACGGCTCTTTCCATGGCATGTTCTTATTTTGATCTGGATTGTAAAGTGTATATGGTCAAGGTGTCCTATGAGCAGAAGCCGTTTAGACGTGAAGTGATGCGTACTTACGGAGCCAGTGTGACTCCTTCTCCTTCGACAACGACGGAAGTCGGCAAGAGGATTCTTGCGGCACATCCGGGAACAACCGGTTCTCTGGGATGCGCGATTTCAGAAGCAGTTGAGGTTGCGGTGGGTTCCGAGGGCTACAGATATGTACTTGGTTCCGTGTTGTCTCAGGTTCTTCTGCATCAGTCGATCATTGGTTTAGAATCCAAGATTGCGATGGATAAGTATGGTATCAAACCGGATATCATCATAGGATGTGCAGGTGGCGGATCGAACCTGGGAGGACTGATTTCACCGTTTATGGGTGAGAAGCTCAGAGGAGAAGCAGATTATCGATTTATCGCAGTAGAACCGGCATCCTGTCCGAGTTTGACAAGAGGCAGATATGCATATGATTTCTGCGATACCGGTATGGTATGCCCTCTGGCGAAGATGTACACGCTGGGCAGCGGTTTTATCCCCTCGGCAAATCATGCAGGTGGGTTGCGTTATCACGGCATGAGTTCCATCCTGTCACAGTTATATGATGATGGTCTGATGGAAGCTCGCAGCGTAGAGCAGACAGCTGTATTTGAGGCGGCAGAGCAGTTTGCAAGAGTAGAAGGTATCCTTCCTGCACCGGAGAGCTCTCATGCAATCAGGGCGGCAGTTGATGAAGCACTCAAGTGTAAGGAAACAGGCGAGGAGAAGACCATCCTCTTCGGGCTGACCGGTACGGGATACTTTGACATGGTGGCTTATGAGAAATTCCATAATGGTGAGATGCAGGATTATATTCCGACAGATGCCGATTTGCAGGCAGGGTTTGACGGACTTCCCAAGATGGACTAGAAGAGCAGTAAATATAGATGAGCAGGCGGTTCACGGATACAAGGAACCGCCTGCTTTCTTTTATCATATGATACTGTATAGGAAGCAAAGGAGGGAAGCAAAGTGTCGCCAAACAAGAAGGTAGGAGTGATCGGCGGAGACAGGAGGCAATATTCCTGAAAAGGTTTTGCAGACGGCTTCCGAGCGGGGGGCGGTATGCTTTGATTTCATGAAAATGGAGAGGGTGGCAGCAGAGAATGCTGTTGCGACCGCAGAGGGAACCATTGCGGAAGCTGTTTGTGAGGGTGAGGGCAATCTCGGACAGAGCCACTGCATCGTATTTGGTTATGGAAGATGTGCAAAGGCATTGGCAGAGCGTCTGAACGGTATGAAGGCGTATGTGACGATTGCAGCGAGAAGTGCAGCCCAATTGGAGGAAGCGAGAAATAAAGGATATGAGACCGTAGCTCTTTCGGAAATCATGAATACACCATCCAAGCTGCATGTCGTTAAGGAAGCGGATTATATTTTCAACACGATTCCGGCACTTGTTATCACACAGGACATTCTGGAACAGCTCAATGAAACTGCGATTATCATAGATATTGCTTCAAAACCGGGAGGTACAGACTTTGCTGCATGTGAACGTTTTGGAATCAAGGCGAAGCTGTCTCCGGGAATTCCGGGCAGATATGCACCCCGTGCATCAGCCCAAATCCTGCTGCGGTCTGTACGACACTTATTCTTCCCGCCTTTTGAATAGGTAAAGGAGAATTACAATATGCAATTAGACGGAGTAAACATCGGAATTGCCATTACAGGTTCTTTTTGCACATTTGATAAAATAAAGCTTGAAATCATGAAATTAGTGGAAAAGGGGGCAAATGTGCTCCCGATTTTTTCATATAATGCAGCAACGATCAACACACGATTCGGGAATGCGGCAGATTTTGTAAAGGAAATAGAGGCGATTACACAAAATACGGCGGTGTTGACCATAGAGGATGCAGAACCATTAGGCCCGAAGGGGCTTGTAGACATTATGATGGTTGCCCCCTGCTCCGGCAATACGCTTGCCAAGCTCAGCAACGGAATCACGGATACACCGGTACTCATGGCGGCAAAGGCACATATCCGCAACAATAAGCCGCTGGTGATTGCGGTATCGACCAATGATGCCCTGGGTTTGAATCTGAAAAATATAGGAGTTTTGCTCAATACAAAAGGTATCTATTTTGTACCGTTTGGTCAGGATAACAGCAGCGGTAAACCAAAATCAATGATTGCGATACCCTGAGGATGTCAAAGCAATCCTGGCAGCAGGGCATGATCTCGGAAATCATAGTGAAAATCATAAGAACATGAGTCAATTGTCAAATGAAGATAATCAGGAAGAACTCATGAAGGTACATAATAAGGTCAAGGAATTGACAGGCTATGAGATGACTCTGTTTCGTCCGCCGTACGGCGACTATGATAATGAAGTCATTAAAGTGGCGACAGACTGTGGCTATCATACATGTCAGTGGTCTGTTGACAGCTTGGACTGGAAGAATTATGGGCTGGATCCGCTGATTAAGACGGTATGTGAACATAAAAATCTGGATAACGGAGCCATCATTTTGATGCACAATGGTGCGGAGTATACGGCGGATGCATTGGATACGATCGTGACGCGGCTCAAGGAGCAGGGGTATTCCATCCTTCCGCTGTCGGAACTGATTATCAAGGAGAATTATCACATGGATCACACAGGTAAACAGATTCCCAACAATTGAGAATGGATAAAAACGAGAAAACGATTTGAGCGTAACAGATTTTAACTGTCCTGACTTTGTGATATAATGCTTAAATGAAGTATCATAATCAGAGCAATAAATAAGAGCAGCTC